>NZ_BAABHS010000002.1:0-433925 GCF_039542225.1 Yinghuangia aomiensis
CCGACTTGTCGATGAGCCGTCTGTTTCGTGCCAGGATTCCACCCGTCACCTCACGCCCGCCCCCCCCAGGACCGAGGAGCCCCCACGTGACCACCTCGCCCACCCCCCGCCACTACGACGTCATCGTCCTCGGCGGCGGCTCGCCCGGCGAGCACTGCGCGGGTGCGCTCGCCGAAGGCGGGCTGCGGGTGGCGGTGGTGGAGCGCGAGCTGGTCGGCGGGGAGTGCTCGTACTACGCGTGCATCCCGTCCAAGACCCTGCTGCGGCCCGGCGAGGCCGTGCACGCGGCCCGCGAGGCGGCCGCGAGTGCCGACGTGGACGTCGACGCGGCACTCGCCTGGCGCGACTTCATGGTGTCGGACTACTCCGATGCCGGACAGGAACGCTGGCTCTCCGACAACGGCATCATGCTGCTGCGCGGCACCGGCCGGCTCGCCGGCACGGGCACCGTCGAGGTCGACGGCGAGCGCTACACCGCCGACCACGTCGTCCTCGCCAACGGCGCCGACGCCGCGATCCCGCCGATTCCCGGCCTGTCCGGGCTCGGCACCGGGCCCGACGGTGTGTGGACGAGCCGGGAAGCCACCGCCATGAAGAGCGTCCCGCGCCGGCTGCTGATCCTCGGCGGCGGGCCGGTCGGCGTGGAGATGGCGCAGGCCGTGCGCCGCTTCGGCGCCGAGGTCGCGCTCGCCGACCGTTCCGCGCATGTCCTGGCCCGCGAGCCCGCACCGCTCGGCGAAGCCCTCGGCGAGGTGCTGCGCCGGGACGGCGTGGAACTCCTGCTGTCCGCGGGCGCGAGCGGGGTGAAGCGGGAGGACGGCGAGTACGTCGTCGCGTTCGAGGACGGCCGCGAACTGCGCGGCGACCGCCTCCTCGTCGCGACCGGCCGCCGTCCGCGGGTACAGGACGTCGGCCTGGAGAGCGTGGGCATCACCCCCGATCCGCACGGCGTCCCCGTCGACCCCTACCTGCGCGCGGGGGAGCGGCTGTGGGCGATCGGCGACGTCACCGGCTTGTGGCCGCTGACCCACGTCGGCAAGTACCAGGGCCGCGTGGTCGCCGCGAACATCCTCGGCGGCTCCCGCACCGCCGACTACAGTGCGGTGCCGCGCGTCGTCTACACCGACCCGCAGGCCGCGTCGGTGGGCTCGGACACCGGCCGGTTCAGCGCCACCGTGCCGCTGTCCGGGGTCGCCAAGACGGCGACGTACACGCGGGAGTACGCGGACTCGAACGGCTTCCTCACCCTGCTGAGCGACGGCGAGCACCTCACCGGCGCCTACGCCCTCGGCCCGGAGGCCGGGGAGTGGCTCCAGCAGGCGACGCTCGCCATCCGCGCCCGGGTCCCGCTCGACGTCCTCACCGACACCATCCAGCCGTTCCCGACGTTCTCGGAGATCTACATGTCGGGGCTGAAGGCCCTGCGCGCCGAGATCGCGTCCTGACGCGGATTCGGCACGAAGAGCACCCGCGTGTCATCACGAAGAGCACCCGCGTCTCAGCGCGGGTAGTACCCCGGGGCTCCCGGGGCGCGGCGTGCCGCAAGGCTGCCCGCCACACACGCGACGATCGTCGCGATCAACGTGAGATAGGCGCCCGCTTCCGCGGTCGGCGAGACCGCGTTGACCATCTCCATGGTGGCACCCGCCTCGCGGGCGTCGTGGACCGTCCAGATCAGGTACGCCGGATGCACGACGGAGATCCCCGCTCCGATGCCGGCGAGCGCCGAGAAGAACACGCCGCCCCGGTTCGCGCCGCGAACTTGGATCCCGATGACGAAGAGCAGCGACGCCAGCACGGCGACGCTCACGACCCCGATGCTCAGGTAGGCCTCGTAGCCCTTGTACTTCTCGCTCTCGTCCTCCACCGACGCCGAACCCCACGGCATCAGCGCGGAGAACGACGACAGCACCATCAGCACCAGCGCGAGGGCCGCCCAGCCGCGGCCCGGGCGTGGCGGGCGTCCGTACGCGTACGGCGGCGGCGTCGCCTGGTGGTGCGGGTACGGCCCCGGTGCCCCGCTCCCCGGCCAGCCGCCGTGCGGCATCGGGTTCGGGTACGTCACCGGGTCGGGCTGCCGCCACGCGGGCGGCGGCCCGGCGGGCTGTGCCGGGACGGACGAGCCGGGCGGCGGCGACGTCGGCGGCACCGGGCGCGGCGGCGCGGCGGGCGGCGGAGTGGGAGGCATCGCCGATGCCGTCGGCACGTGGGGGGCGCTCGCGGCCCGCGTCGACTTGACCGTGGGCGGCGCCGCGGGCCGGGCGGGCACACCGCCCGCGTTCGGTGCGGCCGCGGGCGGGGCCGAATAGGCGGCCTGGCGGTCGGCGAACGCCTCGAGCGCGGAGCGGACGTCGGATATCGCCGCGTACCGCTGCTCGGGGTCCTTGGCCAGCATGCGCAGCACGACGGCGTCCAGCGCGGCGGGCACCTCGGCGCGGCGCTGCGACGGCGGGTCGGCCGGCCGTCCGAGGTGCTGGTTCATCACCGCGAACACCGAGTCGCCGGTGAACGGCGTGTGGCCGGTCAGGAGTTCGAACAGCACGCAGCCGAGCGAGTACTGGTCGGCGCGGGCGTCGACGGCGTGGCCTTGGGCCTGCTCCGGCGACATGTAGGCGGGGGTGCCGACGATGCGCCCGGTGGTGGTCAGCCGGGTCGCGGTGTCGGCGAGCATGCGCGCGATGCCGAAGTCGAGGATTTTGACGGCGCCGTTCGTGGTCAGCATGACGTTCGACGGCTTGATGTCCCGGTGCACGATGCCCAGTCCGTGGCTGTGCGCCAGCGCGTCGGCGATGTCCCGGGCGATCGCGGCGGCACGGCCGACGGGGACCGGGCCGGAGCGGATGTACGTGGACAGCGGCTGCCCGTCGACGTACTCCATGACCAGGTACGGCACCGGGTCCGCGGAGTCGTCGTCGCGCCCGTAGTCGTGCAGCACCGTGATGCCCGGATGTGCCAGCGCGGCGACGGCGCGCGCTTCGCGCTGGAAGCGCTCGCGGAACTCGGGCTGGCGGGACAGCTCGCCGGGCAGCGTCTTGATGCCCACGATGCGCGCCAGTTCGCGGTCGCGGCCGCGCCAGACCTGGCCCATCCCGCCCTGGCCGATCGCCTCGATCAGCTCGTAGCGGTTGTTGAGAACACGCATGATCCCCCCGGACCCGAGAGTGGCGGCACGAGTGTATTGCGGGCGCGAACCGCCGGACGTGGTTTTGCCGCCGCGCGCAAGCGACGCTATCCGCCCGACGGGGCCAGCGCGTCCACAAGTCCCCAGGCCAGCGCCTGTTCCGCGGTCAGCGTGTCCCCGGTCAAGGCGAGCCAGGCGGTGCGGTGCCGGCCGATGCGCGGCGGGATGCTGGCGGTTCCGCCCGCGCCGGGGATCAGGCCCATGGCGATCTCCGGAAGCCGGATGGCGGTGTCCGGCGCGGCCACGACGCGGCCCGCGAACGCGGGCAGTTCGATGCCCGCACCGACGCACGCGCCGTGCAGGTACGCGGTGACCCGGGAACCGCAGCGCTGCAGTTGCGCCCCGGGGCTGCGGTGCACGCGGATCAGATGCGCGCGGGCCGGATCCGCGCTGGTGCCGAACTCCGCCAGGTCGCCCCCGCTGCAGAACGCCGGTCCGTTGCCGCGCAGGTGCACCTCGGCGACGGACGGATCGGCCACCGCGATCCGGAACGCCTCGCACAACGCGTCGCGGGTACCCGCGTCCATGGCGTTGCGCGCCTGCGGGCGGTCCAGCGTGACGTGCAGCGCATCGCCGTCGCGGCGCACCAGCACCGGCTCGGCGACGGGCCGGGGCGTGCGGGCCGGCGCGGACTCCCGCCACCCGCGGAACCCGGCGCCGCTCAGCAGCATCGAGTAGGCGAGGGACTCGGCGACGATCCGGTCCGCGCCGGTCAGCGCCAAGCCCATCCGCAGCACCTGGACGAGTGCGAGCGAAGCGGCGGGCTGCGCCTCGACCACCGCGGCGAGCCGGGCCGCGGCGGCGTGCGGATCGCCGCAGCCCACCCACGGGCGCGGCGCGTCGGACGGTCCGGTCAGCAGGACGTCGCAGGACTCCGCGCCGCCCGGCAGGGCCGCGGGGTCGCGCGGCTCGGTGGCGATGCCGACGACGACCCGGTCTTCCCGGCCCCACAGGACGTCGGCGCCCGCGAGGGCGTCCGGGCGGTCGAGATCGACGGCGAGGAACGGCGACTCCACGTTTTCCCTTCGTTTGCCGCGGCCCGGGCCCCATGCGCGGCCCCGGGTCCCTGTTCGTAGCAGAGCCCGGGCGCCGGTGCCAGGCCTGCGGAAAACCGGGTGATCCGGCACGCCGCGGGCCGATGTCGGGCATCCCGCCCGGACTGCCCGACGCCTGGCGGGTACCGATCCGCACGGCCAAGCGCCAGGATCGGAACGCCCGACGGCGCCTCCGCGCCCCGGGCCGTCCCCCGAACCGATCCGCAGAGGTGACACATGGCCTACGCCCTGGACCCCGAAGTCGCCGCCGTCGTGGCGCTGATGCCCGGGACGCCGCTCACCGACATCCCGGCCCTGCGCGGCATCGAGAGCACCCTGACGTCGGCACTCGGCGAACCGGACGCGTCCGGCGTCGACGTCGCCGACCTCACGGTGCCCGGCCCGGCCGGCGCCCCCGACGTCACGGTGCGCGTCTACCGCCCGGCCGGAACCGCGGGCACCGTGCTGCCGCTGGTCTTCGACATCCACGGCGGCGGATTCGTCCTCGGCTCGGTCGACATGTTCCACGGCGGCAACCTCGACCTGTGCCGGTCGCTCGGCGCCGTCGTCGCCTCCGTCGAATACCGGCTCGCCCCCGAAGACCCCTACCCCGCCGGTCTGGAGGACTGCTACGCCGCGCTCACCGCCCTGGTCGGCGCCGCCGCCGACCTCGGCATCGACCCGGAGCGCGTGGCGGTCCGCGGCGGCAGCGCGGGCGGCGGCCTGGCCGCGGCGCTCGCCCTGCTCGCCCGCGACCGCGGCGGACCGCGGCTGTGCTTCCAGTTCCTCGGCTTCCCGGAGATCGACGACCGGCTCGCCACGCCCAGCATGGTCGCGTTCACCGACACCCCGGGCTGGAACCGGCCGAACGCCGAGATCAGCTGGGACGCCTACCTCGGCCCGGGGCGGCGCGGCGGACCCGACGTGCCGGCCTACGCGGCGCCGTCGCGGGCGGAGGACCTGGCCGGGCTGCCGCCCGCGTACATCTCCGTCATGCAGTTCGACCCGCTGCGCGACGAGGGCATCGCCTACGCGCAGGCCCTGCTGGCCGCCGGGATCAACGTCGAACTCCACCTCTTCCCCGGCACGTTCCACGGCTCCGGGCTGGCCCGGCACGCCGAGGTGTCGCGGCGGGAGCGTGCGGAGGAGATCGCCGTCCTGCGGCGCGCCCTGTTCGGCTGACCCCCCGGCCCCGAACCCCCGGGACCGGCGGTGGCGGCGGCAGCCGTCAGTGCCGGGACAGCCTGCGCAGGGTCAGGGCGAGCATGGCGCGGAACCGGTCCGCCGGTTCCGAAAGCTCCCAGCCGAGCGCCCGCCCTGCGCGGGCCACCCGGTCCGCGACCGAACTGTGGTGGAGATGCAGGTGCGCCGCGGCGCCGCGCAGCGACCCGCTGCGGCAGAACGCCTCCACGGCGGCGAGGTCGCCCTCGCCGCCCGGCCGGGCCGCGTAGGCCTCGACCGCGGCCAGCTCCGGACGCCGCCGCAGCTCCTCCGGCGGCAGCGCGGCCAGCACCGCCAGCGCCCCGAGCCCGTCGTGCCGGACGACGGCCGCCTCCGCGTCGCCCGCCACCGCGAACCGCAGCGCGACCCGGGCCTGCGCCCAGGACGTGCGGGCCCGCTCGGCGTCCACCGCGTCCCCGATGCCGACCACGACGCCGGGCGGCACCGCCGGGCCCGCGAACGCGTCCGGTGCCGACGGCGGCTGCACGAGGACCGCGACCACGCCTTCCACCACCGCGTGCGGAGCCCGGCACTCCGCCGGGCGGGCCTGCGGGGGACGCCCGGGCGCCGCACCGCGCACCGCCACGACGGCGAGCGGGCGGCCCGGGACCAGGCCGAGGAGCCGCAGCGCACGGACCCGGCCCTCCGCGGGGGTGTCGTCGGCGAGCACGAGTTCGACGAGCGCGGGGTCGGCCGGCTGCGGGCCGGGCCGGTTGGTGTGCGCGGCGGTCACCGCGGCCAGCGCCATGCGCTCCAGGACCAGCGAGTCCAAAGGGCCGGGGCCGTCCGGACGTTCCAGCCACACACCGCCCGGCCCGGCGGCCAGCGCGGTGGCCGGGAAATTGCCGCGGACCGAGGGCAGCGGCTCGCCGTCGGGCCGGTAGCGCACGACCGTGCCGTCCGGCCGCCACAGGCCCGCCGGGCATTCGGCGAGCGCGGCGGCGGCACGCACCAGCGCGGGCGCGGACGCGCCGCGCGTCACCAGGGCGTCGAAGTACGCGATCACCCGGAGCGCGGCCTCGGCATCCGGATCGAGGGCGGACAACCTCAGCAGAAGACCCTCCACGCGGCGACTCTAGCCGGACGCGGCAACCCCCACACGGGCCGGCAGGATCCTCCCTCGGCTCCCCGCAGGCCCTTGCCGGCCCCGCCTCCGACTGCCCGTCCGTCCGCGCGGGTACAGCGCCGGGATGGTCGACAACTCGGGGCGGGGCGAAGCAAGCGGGCGGGACGGCAGGCCCCACACGGCGGCGGACGTCGTCCGGCACGCCGTCTGGCCCGGAACGGCCGCCCGCGACGGCCGGTTCGTCCCCGCGCTGCTGGCGCTCACCGTCGTCACCGGCCTGGTCGACGCGGTGAGCTACCTCGGCCTCGGACGGGTGTTCGTCGCCAACATGACCGGCAACGTGGTCTTCCTCGGCTTCGCATGTGCGGGTGCGCCCGGGCTCTCCGCGGCCGCGTCCCTGGTGTCCCTCGGCGGCTTCGTCGTCGGGGCGTTCGGCGGCGGGCGCCTGCACCTGGTCACCGAAGTCCCGCGCGCGCGGCTGTTCGCCACCGCGGTCGCCGGGCAGGCGGTGCTGCTGGCCGCGGCCACGGGCATCGCCGCGGCCGGGAAGCCGTTCGCGGACGGTGTCCGCTACGGCCTGATCGCCCTCCTCGGCGTCGCCATGGGCCTGCAGAACGCCGTCGTCCGCCGCCTCGCCGTCCCCGACCTGACCACCACCGTGCTCACCCAGACCCTCACCGGCTTCGCCGCCGACACCGGTGACCGGCGCCGTGCCGCCCGGCGGCTGGCGTCAGCCGTGGCGATGTTCCTCGGCGCGCTCGCGGGCGCGCTGCTCGTCCTGCGCGCCGACCTCGCCCCCGCGCTGGGCACGGCCACCGCCCTGGTGGCGCTGCTGGCCGTGGTGTCCTGGGGATATCTGCGCCGCCGAGCACGGTGAACTCGCCGACCCCGCGACGATTTCCGACTCCGGGGCCGCGAAGGACCGCGGCCGCGGGGGGCCGGTCTGTTAGCCTGGCCGCATGCAGCGTGCCTTCCAGACGACGACGCCGGAGTCCGTCCCGGCGCGCTGAGCGATGACTTGGAGCAGCCCCGGGGCGAGTGCCCCGGGGCTTCGCCGTTTCCGGGGACTCGCCTCGCCGCCATTACCGCGAGGAGAGCACGATGTCCGACTCCGTGGCCCCGAAGAATCCGATGAACCCGATGCCCGGCGGCGACGCCGCCGACCGGCCCGATCCGCGGCACGACCACCGCAGACTCGGCCGGGAACTCGGCCTGTTCGACACCGACCCGCTGATCGGCGCGGGCCTCCCGTACTGGCTGCCGGACGGCGCCGCGGTGCGGCACGCCCTGGAGGAGTACATCCGCGCCGCGGAGCGGCGGGCCGGCTACCGGCATGTGTACTCGCCGGTGCTCGGCAAGCGCGAGCTGTACGAGATCTCCGGGCACTGGTCGCACTACAGCGACGACATGTTCCCGCCCATGGACCTCGGCGGCGAGCAGGTGCTGCTGCGGCCGAGCCTGTGCCCGCACCACGCGCTGATCTACCGCTCGCGGTCCCGCAGCTACCGCGAACTGCCGCTGCGGATGGCGGAACTCGGCGGGATGTACCGGGCGGAGCTGTCCGGCGTGCTCGGCGGCCTGACCCGGGTCCGGTCGATCCAACTCAACGACGCGCACATCTTCTGCACCCTCGGCCAGGTCGCCGACGAGGCGCGCGGCGCGCTGGAGCTGATCGGGCGGGCGTACGAGGCGCTCGGCATCCGGCCGGCCCGCTACCGCCTGTCGCTGCCCGGGCCCGGCGGGAAGTACGTGGCGGCGCCGGAACTGTGGCGCCGGTCCGCGGCGCTGCTGACCGAGGTGCTGGACGGATTGGGGCTGCCGTACGAGGCGGCGGAGGGAGAAGCGGCGTTCTACGGCCCGAAGATCGACGTGCAGATCGCCGACGCGGCCGGGCGCGAGTCGACCCTGTCCACCGTGCAGGTCGATTTCCACCAGCCGGAGCAGTTCGGCCTGGAGTACGTCGGCGCGGACGGCGCGAAGCACCGCCCGGTGATGGTGCACCGCAGCATCGTCGGCAGTGTGGAGCGCGCCGTCGCCCACCTCATCGAGGTGCACGGCGGGGCGTTCCCGGCCTGGCTCGCCCCCGTGCAACTCGTCGCGCTGCCCGTCACCGACGCGGAACTCCCGCACGCCGAGGCATTCGTGGCCGACTGCCTCGACCGGGGCCTGCGCGCCGAAGTCGCGCTTCCGGAGGCCGGCAGCCTCGGCGCCCGCATCCGCGCGGTACGGCTGGTCCCGTACCAGGCGGTCATCGGCGCCAAGGAAGCCGCCGACGACCGGGTCTCCCTCCGCCTCCGCGACGGCCGCCGCCTCGACCCGCGCCCGGCGGACCGGGCCCTGTCCGAGATCACCGCCGTGCTGGCCGGCCACGGCACCGCCCTGTGGGGTTCCTGATGCGACCGGAACGACCGGAACGACCGGAACAACCGGAACGGCCGACCGGCGAGCCGAATGGCGGAAGGCCGTACCCTCGGCGATGATCGACGAGGCGTTATGCCCGTTTTGTCAGAGGAAGGGGTCATGCCTTGGCCGCCGCAAGCACGTTGACCGTCTGGAAGTTCGACAACCCGCAGGGCGCCGAGGAGGCCGAGCGGAAGCTGCTGACCCTCCAGAAGCAGGAACTGATCACCGTCGTCGACGCCGCGGTGGTCTCCTGGCCGCCGGACAAGAAGAAGCCGAAGACCAAGGAACTCCACGACCTCACCGGCGCGGGCGCGCTGGGCGGCACGTTCTGGGGCCTGCTCTTCGGCCTGATCTTCTTCATTCCGCTGATCGGCGCGGCGATCGGCGCCGCGACGGGTGCGCTGTTCGGCAGCCTCAGCGACGTCGGCATCGACCAGGACTTCATCGACCAGGTCCGCGCCGAGATCAAGCCGGGCGACTCGGCGCTGTTCCTCATGAGCAGCGGTGCGGTCCTGGACCGCGTGCTGCCGGAGTTCGAGGGCAGCCACGCGAAGCTGATCCGCACCAACCTGTCGCACGAGCAGGAGACCAAGCTCCGCGAGGTCTTCGCGAACGACTGACCGCGCGAGCGGCAAGCGCATGAGTGGCGCGCGGCGGATGATCCGCCGTGCGCCACACATGTGTCGGGGCCCTTGGTCGGAGTCACCCGAAAGCCACCTTGCCGCACCCCCACGGGCGACAAACCGTTGCGCAGCCCGGGCCGGGTCGTTGGCCGGGGCGTGCAGCATATTGACGTCGATCTCGTCGGTCCGGCCCAGGCCGTGGCCCACATCGTCGCCCGCCTTCGCGAAACGGACGTCCTGGTGTCCGCCCGCGAACTCGTCCGCAACTCCGAGAATCCGGAATACGGATGGCGCAGCATCACCGTCGCCGTCCCCGAGCACGCCGCCCACGACTGACCCGAAGCCGACCGGGGCGGGCAACCGCCCGGCGTCCGCGGCCGGTTCACGACCCGGCCGCGGCGCGCCCGCGCAGCCGCATCGCGTACACCAGGCAGCCGGCCGCCGCCGTCGAGGCCGCCGTGCGGACGATGTTCCAGGCCACCCACGGGTCCTCGAAGTCCCGCCGCACCGCCCCCGGGTCGGCGAGCGCCGCGGCGTCGCCCGCGTCCTTGAGGGTGTTGTTGAGCGGGATGTTGAAGCCCATCGTGGTGAGCAACCCGGCCGTGTACAGCGCGAGTCCGGCGATCGTCCAGCGCAGGGCCGCACCGCCGCCCGCCTTCCGCTGCCGGAACACCGCGATCAGCGGCAGCACGAACGCGCCGAAGAAGCCCGCGAAGAACACCGGGTTCTCGATCTTCACGTTGATCGCCTGCATCGCGGCGACGAACGTCCGGTCGTCGGTGGCCGCGAGGCCCGGCATGACCGCGCATGTGAACGCGAAGTAGGTGCCCGCGACCAGCCCGGTCGCCACGGTGCCGGCGAGCAGCACCCGGTCCCGCGAGCCGCGCGCCGCGGGGGAGGGGGCGGGCACGGGGGAGGCGGCGTGCGGGCCGGCGGGGTGCGTGTTCATCGGATCTCCTCGTCGTCCGGCGCCGACCCGGGCGGCGGCGAGCCGGGGTGGCCAGGGGGCTTGCTGGTTGATGCGTCCAGTCAAGCCCGCGCGAATGAGACTTTCCATCGGCCAGGCGCCCATTTCCATGTTCATTCGTCTACGCTTGCCGTCATGGATGCTCTCGCGGGACTCCTCGACGGCCCACGTGCCCAAGGCGCTTTCCTGCTCCGCTCCGTCCTCGACCCGCCGTGGTCGGTCCGGGTCGAGGACGAGGCGCCGCTCACCCTGGTCGCCATGGTCCGCGGCACCGCGTGGTTCCTCCCACACGGCCCGGACGGCGGCGAGCCCGTCGCACTCGGCCCCGGCGACATCGCGATCGCGCGGGGCCCCGACCCGTACACCGTCGCCGATACCCCGGAGACCGCCGTGCAGGTGGTCATCAAGCCCGGCCAGGTGTGCCTGAGCCCGGACGGCACCAAGGAGTTCGCGCTGGCCGAATTCGGCGTCCGCAGCTGGGGCAACGCCGCCGAGGGCACGACCTGCATGGTGACCGGCACGTACCAGCTGGAAGGCGAGATCAGCCGCCGCCTGCTCGACGCGCTGCCGCCGCTGGTGGTGATCCGCGACGACGAACGCGTCAGCCCGCTCCTGCCGATCTTCGCCCGGGAAGTGGTCAAGGACGAGCCCGGCCAAGAGGCCGTCCTCGACCGGCTCCTCGACGTCATCCTCATCTCCGCGCTGCGCGCCTGGTTCGCCCGGCCCGACGCCGAAGTCCCCGCGTGGTACCGGGCGAACAGCGACCCGGTCGTCGGCCGCGCGCTGCGCGCCCTGCACGGCGACCCGGCCTATCCGTGGACGGTCGCGAACCTCGCCCGCGCCGCCGGCGTGTCGCGGGCCGCGCTCGCCCGCCGGTTCACCGAACTCCTCGGCGAACCGCCCATGACCTACCTGACCACCTGGCGCCTCACCCTCGCCGCCGACCTGCTGCGCGAGCCCTCGGCGACCATCGGCGCGGTCGCCGAGCAAGTCGGCTACGGCAGCCCGTTCGCCCTCAGCACCGCTTTCAAGCGGGTGCGCGGCGTCAGCCCCAAGGAGTTCCGCGCCCTGGCCGTCCGCGCCTGACCGCCCCACCGCCCGGCGCTCCCGGGGCCGGGCGGTACGAGCCGGCGCCGCCCCCTGTGCATACCGCCACGAAATATCCCCCGAATATGCCCCTGAATATGGCGGCAATGCGTCGGTCCTGTCGCCTAAAGTCCGGAACATGACGACGATTGACGTGCGCGGCTACCTCGCCCGCCTGGGACTCGACGGCATATCGGATGTGCCCGGGCCGCCCTCCGGCGAGCTGCTGTTCACGCTGCACCGCGCCCACCTGGAACGCATCGCGTACGAGGGCCTGCACGCCCAGCTCGGCGAGCCGGCCCCCATCGACCCCGCCGCATCGGTCGCCCGCATCGTCGCGGGCCGCGGCGGATACTGCTTCCACCTCAACGGTGCCTTCGCCGAGCTGCTCAAAGCCCTCGGCTTCCCGGTCACCCGGCACCGCGCCGGCGTCCAGCCCCGCTTCGAGGACCCGCCGGGCGTGCTCGGCAACCACATGGCCCTGACCGTGCGCTGCGAGAGCCGCGAATGGCTCGTCGACGTCGGCCTCGGCGACGGCTTCCACGAGCCGCTGCCGCTGCGCACCGGCGTCTACGAGCAAGGCCCCTTCTCCTACGCCCTCGCCCCCTCCGACGTCGTCCCCGGCGGCTGGCGCTTCACCCACGACCGCCGGGGCTCGTTCCCGCGGATGGACTTCGCCCCCGAACCCGTCGACGTGGCGGAGTTCGAAGAGAAGCACCAGTGGCTGTCCACCTCGCCCGAATCGAGCTACCTCCGCACCTGCGCGGTCCTGCGCCGCGACGCGAAGGGCACCGACAACCTCACCGGCTGCGTGCTCAAGCGGCAGGACGCGGCCGGCACCACGACCACCACCGTCACGACCGAAGCCGACTGGTACGCCGTCCTCGCCGACGTGTTCGGCCTCGGCCCTGACAGCCTCGGCCCCGAGGCACGCCGCCGCCTGTGGGACAAGGTGGCCGCGCAGCACCTCGCATGGGAGGACACCCGCGCGAGCACCTGAGCCACCACAGGTCTCCCGGCTAGGGTCGGGCCACGAAAGCGGGCAAAGACACCACCGAGACACTACCGAGGAGGCCGAGTGGGGACGTTGCGGGACCTGTACCCGGAGATCGAGCCGGACGAGCACGGCATGCTCGACGTCGGCGACGGCCAGCGGATCTACTGGGAGCTGTGCGGGAACCCCGAGGGCAAGCCCGCGGTGTTCCTGCACGGCGGGCCGGGCGGCGGCAGCACGCCGACCCACCGGCGGCTGTTCGACCCGGAGAAGTACCGCGTCCTGCTGTTCGACCAGCGCGGCTGCGGCCGCAGCACCCCGCACGTCAGCGGCCAGGACGTCGACCTCGCCGCGAACACCACGTGGCACCTCGTCGCCGACCTGGAACGCCTGCGCGAACTCGCCGGCTTCGAGCGGTGGCTGGTCTTCGGCGGCTCGTGGGGCAGCACCCTCGCGCTCGCGTACGCCCAGACGCACCCCGAACGGGTCAGCGAACTGATCCTGCGCGGCATCTTCACCCTGCGCGCCTCCGAACTGCACTGGTTCTACCAGGAGGGCGCGTCCCAGCTGTTCCCCGACCTGTGGGAGTCGTTCGTCGCACCGATTCCGACGGGGGAGCGCGGCGACCTGATGACGGCCTACCACCGCCGCCTCAACTCGCCCGACCCCGAGGTCCGCGCCGAGGCCGCCGTGGCGTGGAGCGTGTGGGAAGGCTCCACGATCTCGCTGCTGCCGCGCGCGGACGTGATCGCCAAATCCGGCGAACGCGACTACGCGCTCGCGTTCGCCCGCATCGAGAACCACTACTTCGTCAACAAGGGCTTCATGGCGGAAGGCCGGTTGATCGCCGACGCGCCCAAGCTGCGCGGCATCCCCGGGGTCATCGTGCAGGGCCGCTACGACGCCTGCACCCCCGCGCGCACCGCGTGGGACCTGCACCGGGCCTGGCCCGAAGCGGAGTTCGTCATGGTCGGCGATGCCGGGCACGCCTTCGACGAACCCGGCATCCTCGACGCGCTGATCCGCGCCACCGACACGTTCGCCTGACCCGCGCGTGACCGCCGACCGCCGCCCCGCGCGACCGCGGGGGCGGCGGTCACGCCGGATCCGCGAACCAGTCCCCGTGGAAGCCGAACGGCACGCGCACCGGCAAATGCACCGCGGCGACCTGCTCGAGTGTCCCGGCGTCGTGCACCACGAGGTCGCTGGTGCCGCTCGCGGCGTCGTAGACGTAGCCCATCAGCAGGCCGGGGCCGCCCGCGTCGGCGGTCGACGGGACGAACGCCATCTCGTCCGGGCGCCGGCCGGGGCCGTAGGCGTGCACGGCCGCGTCGCCGGTCTCCAGGTCGTAGCGGATCAGCGTGTCCTTGCCGACCGCGTGCCCGAACCGTGCGCCGCGGCCCGCAAGCCGGTCGTCGATACGCGGGAACTCCGCTTCCCGGTCGTCGAGTTGCTCGCCGCGGACGGTGCCCGCGGCCAAGTCGGCCGTCCACCGCCACGCGACCGCGGTGTTCGTGGCGCCGGTCCGGTCGGACAGGTCGGCGAAGCGCGTCGCGGTGAGCACCACGGTGTCCCCGGCGTCGTGCGCGGCGAAGGTGTGGAAGACGTAGCAGGGGTCGATCTCGAACCACCGCACGGGCGTGTCCGGGGCATCGCGCCGCAGCACGCCGATGCGGGCGCCGCAGGACGGATCCCACCGGTAGGGCATCGTGCCCTGGTCCACCAGCGCCATGTCGAAGACCACCGGCAGGTCGAAGAACAGCACATGCCGCTCGGTCAGCTGGAAGTCGTGCATCATCGTCGACCGCGGCACCTCGATCTCCCGGCTGTGGACCAGGTTCCCCGCCGCGTCCGCGCGGTGGTAGGTGAGGAACGGCGGCAGCGGCGAGTAGCCGAAGAAGTGCAGCTCGCCGGTGACCGGGTCGGCCTTCGGGTGCGCGGTCATGGGCGTGCCGAGGCGGCCGGCGAAGTCGTAGGGGCCGACGGTGCCGAGGTCGGGCGTGATCTCGTACGGGAACGACGACTCCACCAGCGCGAGCATCCGCCCGGCGTGCCGCACGACGTGCGTGTTCGCCGCCGCGGAGCGCAGGTTGCGGGTGCCGTCGGGGCGGTGGATGCCGGACCGGTCGGTGTCGACCCAGCGGTTGCGGTACCAGGTCGCGCGGCCTTCCTCGAAGCGCACGCCGTGCAGCATGCCGTCGCCGAGGAACCAGTGGCCGGACGTGCCGGACCGCGGGTTCGGACCGTTGCGGATGTACGTCCCCGTGAGGTCCCGGGGCAGGGCTCCGGTCACCGCGAGCGCGGTCTCGGTGGTCTCGTGCGCCACGGGGGCGTAGTTGCCGGTCAGGTGGTAGGCGGTCACGGGAGCCTCCGGGAGTCCTTCGTGTGAGTCGAATCAGTGTGGAAGCAAAGGGAGTTGGTCAGGCAACCGGGTTTCCGGAACGGGCCTTGGCGCGGGCGCGGGCCGGGTACCGGGCGGTGAACACCGCCGGGATCGCGAACCCGGCCACCTGCACCGCGACGGCGGCGCCGGCCGGGGCGCCGGCCTCGCGCAGTCCGGCGAGCGCGGCCGCGGTCACCGTGAACGACGCCGCCCACACCGCGGTGATGACGACGTTGACGCGCCGGAAGAGCGGGTGCTCCCACAGTTCGCTCGGCACCGTCCGCTTGGCGATGACCAGCGTGAACGGCCGGCGGATGGCCAGCGACACCCACGCGGTCAGGGCCAGCCAGCCCAGCGACAGCGCCGCGGTCCACGGGTGGACCGGCGAGTCCGGGTCGGCGAACGCGACCGCGGTCAGGGCCGCGAAGTACACCGCGGTGCTCACCGTCAGCAGGTCGGCCGGGCTGCCGGTGCGCCGCCCCTGCAGCACCTGCGAGCCCGCGGAGACCAGGGCCGCCGCCGCGCCCCACCGCCAGTCGGCCGTCGACACCGCGACGAACACCAGCCAGGGGATGAAGCTGCGCAGGTAGCTCATGATCCGGTCCCTCCCTGTGCGCCGGAACCCCGGCGGCGCGGTGGCCGCGGCTTCCTGCCTCGACCTGTCACTGTTGACACGTCAAACAATGACGTTCCACAAGTGACATGTCAAGGAGGACATGTATTGTTCGAGGTATGAGCCTTCGCCACGCCCTCCTCGGGCTCCTCGACGCCCGGCCCGCCAGCGGCTACGACCTGCTGAAGACCTTCGAGACGTCGATGGCCAACGTCTGGCCCGCGACGCAGAGCCAGGTCTACGGCGAACTCGGCCGTCTCACCGACGCCGGCCTCCTGGAGGTCTCCGCGGAAGGCGCGCGCGGGCGGAAGGAGTACACGATCACCGACCCGGGCCGCGCCGAACTGCGCACGTGGCTCCTCGCCCCCGAGCCGCCCCGCCCGGTGCGCAGCGAGATGCTCCTGCGGGTGTTCTTCCTCGACCGCATCGCGGCGGATCGGGCACGCGCGTATCTGACCGCCCAGGGCGCGGCGGCGGAGGCGCGCGGCGCGGGCCTGGCCGCGCTGGAGGAGTCCGTCCCGTGGGACGACGGGCCGCTGTCGACGTACGGACGCATCGCCCTCGAATACGGCAAGCGCCAAGCCGCGATGCAGGCCTCGTGGGCCGCCTGGGCGGCCGCCCAGATCCCGGCGGACACGTCCGCGTGGGACGGCGCGACAGGTGGCGCGCCCGCGGGAGGGGGCGAGGGCGGGGCCGCGGATCGGGCCGCGGAAAACCAGTAGCCCTCCGGGTAATTCGTGCGGCATCGTGCGGAGCATGGGCTTGCTGCATTCCATGGCCTCACGCGTCGCCGAAGGCGACACCGTGCAGTTCCGTCCCAGCGGCGCGTCGATGGCGCCGCTGATCCGCAATCGGCAACTCGTGTCCGTGGCCCCGGTCGACGCCGCCAAGCTCGATGTCGGCGACATCGTGCTGGCCCGGGTTGCCGGGACCGTCTACCTCCACCAGGTGTCCGCCGTCGACCGCGAACGCGGCCGGGTCCGCATCAGCAACAACCGCGGCCGGGTGAACGGCTGGACGGCCTTCGCCCGGGTCTACGGCATCTGTGTCGCCGTCGACGGCGAAGACCGTCCGCGTGCCCGCGCCAAGGTGCGTGCGGCAGGCGTCTGGTCCGGCTGACGTGCCGGGAGAAGCATGGGGATTCCGGGCCGGCGGCCCGGAATCCGCTGCCGCGTGCGCGGGGGCCGGGCCGGCGCTGCGGGACGGTGCACCGGTAGGCAAACGGGTTGCCCGGTAGCCCGTAAGGGCGAATTTCGGCAGTCGGCCCGACGTCAACGCGCGGTCGACGCGGAGTCAAAACCGGGTCAAAGCAGGTCGATCGGGGGATCGGGGCCGCGGGTCAGGACGGCTCGCGGACGAAGACCAGCTCCATCCCGGGCGGTTCGTCCGTCGGCTGCTTCGCGACCAGTGTGTAGCCCTTGCTGATCGCCAATCGGACCAGCATCTCCACCCGCACCGGGCCGCCCAGCTCGGGCACCACGACGCGCGGCGAACCGTCGAACAGCTCCTCGTCGCGCCGCCATTTGCCGCGCAGGCGCCCGCCGGTGAGCACGAGCAAGCCCACCACGATCGCCACCGCGATCGACGCGCCCAGGATCAGCATCGTGTGCCCCCAGCCCCCAACGCCTGCCACCGCCGTCCGGCCGCGGCGGGGCGGGCCGCCCGCCGCAGTGCCGCGTCCAGAGTGACGCGGCGCGGGGGCCGCGTCCACTTGCCACACGGTGCGGCTCGCGCGGTTCGTCCCGGGTTCGCCGGAAGTCGGCCGTGATGTGGCCTCGCGCCCGCCCGCCGCTGTCGGCCGATCGCGCTAACGTTCCGGCCATCCTGACCGCGGCAGCCGCCGCTCCGGTGCCACCATCACTTGCCCCGGCGGCCCTCGGCCGCGGGCCGCGGTCAGGTCTCCGCAGGGCGCGCTCCGGCTCGGGCCGGGCGCGTCCGGCGTCCCCGCGGCGGGTGCCGCGGACTCCGATCTGCCCCCCGCGTCGGCGGGCGGCTTCCGGCGGGAGGGACTTGTTCATGGGCTGGGTCCGGGCGGGCGACTACGAGGTCGCCCTCGAGGACGGCACGGTCGTGTGCCGCAATTCCGCGGGCAAGCGGCTGAAAAGCGTCCCCGCCAAACTGGCCGACGATCCGGCCGTGTCCGGGCTGCGCCAGTTCGTCGAATGGCTGGACCGGCACGAACGCGCCTGCGTCGCGGACGTCGAACGCTGGATGGTGCGGTCCCTCGCCGTCCCCGCCCACGTCGTCGTCCGCGTGTGGCCGGACCCCGCCTGGCAGGCCGTGCTGCGCGACCTCGTCGTGACGACCGGCGACGGCACCACCGGATTCCTCCGCGACGCCGACCCGGAGCGCGGCATCGGCATGGTCGACCTGGACGGCGACACCGTCCGCGTCGCCGCCGACGAAGTCCGCATCCCGCACCCGGTGCTCCTCGATGACCTCGACGACCTGCGCGAGTTCGCCGCCGAACTCGGCGTCGACCAGAAGATCGGGCAGCTGTACCGCGAGGTCTGGCACAAGCCGGAGAACCCCGCCGCCGACGCCCGCAGCGTCGACGAGTACGCGGGCGGCAAGTTCGACCAGCTCCGCTTCCTGCTCGGCCGTGCCACGTCGCTCGGCTACCAGGTGCGCGGCGGCGACGCCGTGCTGCCCGTGCTGGAGGACGGCCGCACCACCGAGGCGCATGTGTGGCTCGGCGACTTCGACCCGTACGAGAGCACCGAAACCGGCCAGCTCACCTGGACCGGCCCCGGCGGCCGGGGCCTCCACCTCGCCGAGGTCCCGCCCGTCGCGTGGTCCGAAGGCATGCGCATGGCCGCCGCGCTGTACGCCGGCCGCTCGACCGAGACCCAGGAGGACGCGGCGTGACCGCCCAGCAGCCCCACCCCGACACCGCCGCCGACACCGCCGCCGAGCTTCTCGACGCGGGCGCGATCCTGCCGTCGGGCAGCGTCTCCGGCGACGACGTCGACACACTGACCGCCCGCACCTACGTCCACCCCGCGCTCGACGACCGCCGCATAGTCCGGCTGGTGCCCGGCACCCTCGGCGACGCGGAAGACCTCGCACTCGACTTCCTCGGCCTGGTGCGCGACGGAGACGCCCCCGAGGTCGGCCACGTGCGCCGCGAAACCCTCGGCTTCCCCGCGTGGGCGCTCGTCAACGACCCGGCCAACGGCCACCACGCCCTCGCGCTGGTCCGCGACATCGAACGCCTCGACCGGCAGGCCCGCAGCAAGCCCGGCTTCGCCAAGGACGGGTTCGCCGCGCTCGGCGAACGCCTCGGCCGCGCCGTCCCGCACTTCCTGCCGACGTTCTACGAGCAGGCCGCGCGGATCTTCCTCGCGCACGACAACACGACCTACGCTGCCACGTTCTTCGGCAAGGCCCGGGACGCCGAACGCGTCCACAACCTGGTGGTCGAGGAGGAACGTCTCCGCGCGGTCTTCCTGGAGTTCGCGTTCGCCGGCGCGCTCACCGCGAAGGCGCTCAAGGAGTACGCCCGCGACCTGTCCCGCCGCCTCGGCCCCGACGAAGCCTGGACACAGTTCCGCCGCCTGTGCGTGGAACGGGGCGCCGCGGGGATGGCGCCGTACGCCGGCCTCGCCGAGGACGCCCGCGCCATGATCAAGGCGACCGGCCGGGACCAGGCCGCCGAAGAGCGTGCGCTCATCGCCGAACTGCTGCCCGGCTCGGCGATCGTCCGCGCCCCGGTGTCGTTCTGGAAGACGTTCGCCAAGTCCCTCGCCGCGGCCGCCGCCGAACAGCCCGAACTCCGCATCCGGCTGCTGGAGATCATGCCGAACCCCGGCTCCGGCAAGGCCGAGGACGTCGACGACCTGTGGCTGGGCATCCTCGCCGCCGCCGGCGCGGAGGAACTCCTCACCACCCCGGGCGCCCTGGAGCCCGGCAAAGCGGCGGGCTGGTTCAGCCGCTGGGCCGGGCACATCCGGCGCGGTTACCGCGACCGCGGCCGGCACGTCGAAACCCTCGCGCTCGCCGCCCGCATGGCGCCCGCCCTGCGCGCCGGCGGCGGGGCCGTCGGCCTGTTCGGCGCCACGTGGCGCAAGAACGCCGATCCGGACCTGCTCGACCTCCTCCTCGCCGAGGGCGTCGCGGTCGAGACGCCGCCGGACGGCGCCTCGCTGGAACTGGCCGACTGGTTCAAGGACACCGGCGACGGCCGCCGCGACCTCGCCGCCGCCGCGGCCGACCCGCGCATCGCCCCGCTGCTGCGCGCCGCCGTCGGGAGGCTCGGCAACGCCGACAGCGGCCGGCACCTTCCGGCGACCGCCGCCCACCCGGTGCTGCGCGGCAGCCTGCACGCCTGGCTCGAGGACCGCACCGCCGAACTCGAGCAGCAGGCGGGCCTGCCCGACGCGCTCGCGCTCCTGAGCGTGCTGCGCCCGTTCGCCCGGGTCTGCGCCGACGTCCACCCGGACGCCGCCGCCCGGGTCGCCGCGTTCGACCCCGCCCCGATCCTCGCCCGCACCCTCCGCGCCGGCATCCTCGACGAACTCGGCTGGCCCGCGCTCGACGAGGCGATGAAGCTGCTCGGAGCCGAAGGCCGCGGCATCGCCCCGGGCTACCCGGACGACAGCAAGCTCGTCGTCAACACCGACGAAGCCTGGCCCGCGCTGATCCTGTCCACCCCGACCAAGGCCGTCGTGGTCGGCCCGGACGGCATCCTCCTCGACCACGACCTGCGCATCCCCGGCAAGCCCGACGACCGCGGCCGCACCCGGTTCTTCCACATCGACGGCGACCTCCTCGTCGTCTGGCGCGAGGACGACACCCCACAGGCCTACTGGGCGTCGCGTCCGGCGGACGTCTTCGAGCCGACCGGCGAAGTCCCCAACCGCTGGGGCTACGACCCGGGCCACAAGTCCCTGCCGCACCCGGACGGCGGCCGCGTCACCGGCGACCGCACCTTCCACGCCGGCGACACCGCGCTGCCGCACCGCCGGTCGGTCGCGGGTGACGGCACCGGCTACTGGGTGTGGAACACCGACACCTACCCGTCCGCCTGGTACGAGTACGACCCGGCCACCGGCAACCGCGGCCGCGCCTCGCTGCCCGGCCCGTGGGCCGCCGCGGTCGCCGACGGCGGCAGCCTGGTCGTCGACGAGTGCACGCTGCGCCCGATGCAGCCCGGCCTGGAGGACACCCCGTTCGGCACCGACGGCCGCCTCCTCGGCTCGTGGGTCCGGATCGACGACCACGGCGTCGCGACCGCGGGCACCACCGACGGGCACACCGCGGCCCTGCCCGCCGCCGACCTGCTGTGGAACGGACGTCCGCGCTGGAGCCCCGTCGGCGGCGTCAAAGTCCCCGGGGCCCGCCCGACGGTCGCCGTCCACGACGAGCACGTCCGCCTCTACGACGGCGACCTCCACCTCGGCGACGTGAAGCTCCGGAACCGCGGCAGCGACCACGCGGCCGGCACCCGCTTCGTCCCCGACCTCGCGTACTGGCACGCGCTGCGGCCCCGCGACGAAGCCGCCTCGCAGGCGCTCCGCGCCACCGGCACCGAGCAGGCCCGCGCGCTGATCGACGGCGCCCAAGCCGAGTACGACGCCGCGAAGGCCGCCGCCGAACCGGATACGGCCGTCACCGAGCCGCTGCCGCTCGCCACCGTCGAGGCCGCGCTGCCCGGCGTCGCCCACCCGCGCATCGCCGACGGCGTCGGCGGGATCACCCTGGTCGCGGCCCGCCTCCAGCGCGGCCTGACCGCGTTCGGCAACCCGCCCGCGGCCTCCGCCCAGGACCCCGACGAGTACCAGCCCAAGCACGGCGAGGACGAGACGATCGCCGCCGCCGCCGAAGGGTTCGCCGGACGCGCCTACTGGTACTCGGACGGCACCAGCTTCGGCATCCTCAACCAGATCCGCACGATTGCCGGGCTGCTCGCCACGAGCCCCGACCCGAACGCCGCCGCCGGCTGGTCCACCACACGCGTCCGCCTGGCCCCGCTGAAGACCGACTGGACCCCGCTGGTCGGCAACCTCGAACCGCTGCTCTTCCGGGCGGCCTCGGTGTACCCGGCCGCGAACCACCGCGCGGCGATCCGCCTGCTCGCCGACGAACTGTCCGCCGAGGCCCTGCACCGGCCCGGACAGCTGCGCCGGGTCTGCCTCGCCGCCGAACAGGCCCCCGGCACGCGCGTCGGCGACGTGCTGCGCAACGGCGACCGCATCGTCGTGATCATCGCGCAGGACGGCTGGGGCCACGACCGGCAGCAGGTGTGGCGCGCCGTCGACTACGACCCGAGCGGCGCGTTCGCCGCGGTCGACGGGTTCACCGTCCACGACGAACACCGCTTCGACTACCCGGACGACCGCGCCCGGGTCACGGAACTTCTCCGGCTCGTCGCGGAGTCCGGCCCGATCGCGTGGAACCCGGCGCACGTCGAAGCGCTGTGCGCCGACACCGACCTCCGTCCCGCGGAAGCCGCGTACCTGCTCGCCGGCCTCCCGCGCTTCGGCTCGGGATCCGCCTTCGAGGCGGACGGCCTCGCCGCGATCGGCCTCAAGCCCACCGCGGCCGACACCGCACGCCGACGGCTCGGCAGCCTCGGGGGCCAAGAGGTCCGCGGGCTGCTGCGCACCGCGATCCCGCGGGACGCCGCGGCGCTGTGGACCGACGGCCCGGACACGGCCGCCGTGGTCGCCGCGTGGCGCGCCGCGTTCGGCGCGGTCGTCCGGGTCCCCGAGGAGGTCGCCGACGCGGCCGACAAGGCGCACATCCGCGCCGACGTCCTCGAAGCCGTCTTCAACTCGTCCGACGTGCCGTATCTGACCCGCACGACCACGCAGAAGCTCGACGAGCAGAACCAGCTCGTCGCGGCCGACGCCGCGGCCGTGCCGAACCTCGGCCAGTTGGCCGACCTGATCTTCACTGCCCGCTGGCTGGCCTACCGGCTGCCGTACGGCGACCCGGTCCGCACCCACCTGCCGCGCATCACCGCGATGATCCGCGAACGGCTCCGCGACCCGAACCTGCTCGTCCACGCGGACGTGAACTGGTCCCCGGCCGGCGAATACACCTCGCCCGCGCTCCGCGAAGCGGCCGGCCTGCCCCGCGAAGGCGCCTGGGAGCCCGACGGGCTCCTCCGGATCGGCGACGCGGTCGTGCTCGCCCCCTGGGGACAGGGCGAAGGCGACCACATCTGGGTCCGCCCGGCCGCGTTCACCGGCGCCGACGACCTGGAGCTGCTGCGCCTCGTCGGCCTCGGCGGCGAGTACCGCGGGCACGGCCTCCGATCCCTGCGGGAGGTCCTCGGCGCCGACTTCGACCGCGTGTTCGGCACCGGGATCGGCGGCGAGGTCCACTACGCCCAGGACCCGTCCCGGTCGGTCCCCGACCTGGTCGCCGAGGTCGCCAAGACCCACGAGATCGGCGACGACGCCGCCACGCTCTACCTCCAGCTGCTGGCGCTGCCCGACCCGACCGACCGCAACGCGGCCCGCTGGACCGGCTGGAAGCCGGCCCGGCTCAAGAAGGCCCGCGCCGAACTCGCCGCGACCGACCTGGTCGTCACCGCCAAACGCGCCCGCGCCGGCCGCTCGATGTTCCTGCCCGGCGGCTGGCACGAGTACAAGCGGGCCCTGCCGCTGGAGGTCTGGAAGGACGGGCTCTACCCGGTCGCCGACGCCGTGCGCGGAATCCTCCCGGAAGACCCCGTCGACGAGCTGTTCGTCCGCGCGTGGCAGCGTGTCGCCGAGGGCGACGCGCCCGGATTCGAGCAGCTGGAGACCCGTACCCGGAGGGGACGCCGCCGATGACCACCGACACCACCGAACCCGTGACCGCCGGACGGCAGATCCAGCCGCCGGAGGACGCCTACGCCGCCGAACTGGAGTTCCTGGCCGCGTACGACACCGGCCCCCGCCCGCCCGCGTGGCGGCTCACCCCGCGCGCCGTGGTCACCTTCGTCATGGGCTCCGACGGAGCGCTCAAGCTCCCCGACGGGTCCGCGTCGATGACGATCGCCCGCAAGTTCGTCGGCGAACGCTCCCTCGTGGAACGCTGCGTCGTGACCCTGGCCGGTGAGCGCGGCCTCCTCTTGGTCGGCGAACCCGGCACCGCCAAGTCGATGCTGTCCGAACTGCTGGCCGCGGCCGTCTGCGGCACCAGCGGACTCACCGTGCAAGGCACCGCGGGCACCACCGAGGACCAGCTCAAGTACGGCTGGAACTACGCCCTGCTGCTCGCCCAGGGCCCCAGCCGCGAGGCGCTCGTGCCGTCGCCCGTCCTCACCGCCATGTCCCGCGGCGCCGTCGCCCGCGTCGAAGAGGTGACCCGCTGCCTGCCCGAGGTGCAGGACGCGCTGGTCTCGCTGCTCTCCGAACGCCGGGTCGCGGTCCCCGAACTGGCCGGCACCGGCGACGCCCAGGTGCACGCCGCACCCGGGTTCACGCTGATCGCCACCGCCAACCTGCGCGACCGCGGCGTCTCGGAGATGTCCGCGGCCCTCAAGCGGCGGTTCAACTTCGAGACCATCGGCCCGATCGCCGACCTCGACGAGGAGACCGCCCTGGTCCGCCGCCAGGCCCGCGGCTCGGTGGAACGCGCCGGGGCAGGGTTCGCGGTCGACGACGCGGTCCTCGAAGCCCTCGTCACCGCGTTCCGCGACCTGCGCACCGGCCGCAGCGCGGAAGGCTGGGAGATCGAACGTCCGTCCACGGTCATGAGCACCGCCGAGGCCGTCGCCGTCGCGTCCGCCCTCGGCGTCGCGTCGGCGTACTTCCCGGGCGACCGCGACGTGCTCGGGCTGCTGCCCGGCCACCTGCTGGGCGTCGTCCGCAAGGACGACCCCGCGGACGCCGCCCGGCTGCTCGGCTACTGGGACGCGGCGGTCCGCCGCCGTGCCGAACAGGGCTCGGCGACCTGGCGCACGCTGTGGGACCTGCGCCACGTCCTGGAGGGCTGACCGGGTGTCGGACACGCACCAGGGCACCGGGGAGGCCGCCGTGCGGCCTCCCCGGGCCTTCCCCGCCGCGGACCCGCGCGAGGCCGCGGAACGCCTCGCCGCCGCCGACCGGCCGTTCCTGATCGGCGTACGCCACCACTCGCCGTCGCTCGCCGCCGCGATACCCGCGCTCCTGGACGCCGCCCGCCCCGGCGTCCTCCTCGTCGAACTCCCGGCCGACCTCGCCGAATGGCTGCCGTGGCTCGCCCACGAGGACACCCGCGCCCCGGTGGCGCTCGCCGGGTCCGGGCCGCACGGGCTCGGCTTCTACCCGTTCGCCGACTTCTCACCCGAACTCGCGGCCATCCGCTGGGCGTTCCGCTCCGGCGTGCCGGTCGTCGCCGCCGACCTCCCGCTCGGCCACCGCGGCTGGACGGCCGAACCCGACACCGCTCCGGCGCCCCTCGCCGACACCGACGCGGACACCGCCGCCGACCGCACCGGGCCCGGCCTGCACGGCCTGCTCACCCGGCGCCTCACCGGCCGCCCCGGCGACGACCTGTGGGACCGCCTCGTCGAAGCCGCCGCCCCCGGCGGAACCCCCGAAGCCCTCCGCCGCGCCGCACTCATGGTCGGCTGGGCCCTGCGCCACGACGCCGCGGCCGGCGACGGCGTCCCGGCCGTCGACCTGCGCCGGGAAGCCTGGATGCGCCGCGCCTTGCGCGACGCCACCGCCGACGGCACCCGCGCCGCCGCGGTCGTCGGTTCCTTCCACGCCGCCGCCCTCCTCGCCGACGGCGACCCCGCGGACGCCGAACTCCCGGACACCGCGCCCGAACCCGTCGTCACCTCGCTGGTGCCCTACACCTACGCGCTCCTCGACGAACGCTCCGGCTACCCGGCCGGCATCCGCGACCCCGAATGGCAGCACGACGTCTTCACCGCCGCGGGCGACACCACGTCCCTCGACGACGCGATCGCCCGCACCGCCACCCGGATCAGCGCGGAACTGCGCCGCCTGGGCCACCCCTCGGGCCCCGCCGACGCCCGCGAAGTGGTCCGCGTCGCGGGCGACCTCGCCCGGCTGCGCGGCCTCCCGGCGGCCGGCCGCGGCGAGTTCTCCGAAGCCGTGCAGACCGTCCTCACGCACGGCGAACCGCTCGGCCGCGGCCGAGCCGTGGCCCGCGCCCTCGAACGCGTGCTGGTCGGCAGCCGGGCCGGCCGCCGCGCTCCCGGAACGCCCCGCAGCGGCCTCGGCCCCGCCGTCGAGACCGACCTGGCCGACCTGGGACTCCCCGGCCCGCACGACCCCGGCGCGGGAGAGCGCGAACTGCGCCTCGACCCGCAGCGCGGGGGACCGGACGCCCGGCGCGAGCTGCTGCTGCGCCGGCTCGCGGTGTGCGGGGTGCCGTACGCCGAGGAAACCGACGTGACCGGCACCGGCGGCGCCGACGCGCTCACCACGCGCTGGCGGATCCGCTGGACGCCGTCGACCGCGGCGATGCTCGACGTCGCGGGCATCCGGGGCGTGACCCTGGAGCAGGCCTGCGAAGGCGTGCTGCGCGACCGCCACCGGCGCGAGCACGAGGCCGACGGGCCGACCGCGGCCCAGGTCCTCGCCGGGCTCGAAGCCGCTGCCGCGTGCGGGCTGCCGGACTTGGCCGCGGAACGCGCGGCCGAGGTCGGCACCGTCCTCCCGGCGTGCGGAACGCTGCCCGAACTCCTTTCCGGCATGGCCCTGTTGGACCGCCTGAGCGCGGGCCACGCGCCCGGTCTCGCGGACGTGCCGCCCGGCACCGCCGCCGCGGCTGCCGAACTCGCCGCCGCGGCCGTGCGCCAGATCGACGGCCTCACCGGCTCCGACGACCCCGCCGACGCCCGCGCGCTGGTGGAACTCGCGCGCCGCGCCGACACGTTCGGCGGCATGCGGCTCGCCGACGCGCTCGACCGGCTGGCCCGCGAGGGCACCCCGCTGATGGCCGCGGCGGCCGGCGCCGTCCGGGTCCTGCTCGGCCACGACACCGCCGACGCGTTCGGCGTACGCGCCGCGTCGTGGCTCGACGACGCCGGCACCGCACCACGCCGCGCGGAACTCGCCCGGCGCCTCACCGGCGTCCTCACCGCCGCGAGCCCGCTGCTGGCCGCGGGCGGCGGCGCCCTCGAACCGCTGCTCGACCGCGTCGGCATCCTGTCCGACGAGGCGTTCCTGTCCCGGCTGCCCGCGCTGCGCGGCGGCTTCGACACGCTGTCCCCGGCGGCTCGCGGACGCGTGCTCGCCGTCGTCGAGGAACTCCTCGGCACGGACGTCGACGCCGAAACGGACATCGCCCCCGAGTCGCTCGCGGCGTGGACGACCGCCGACACCGCGGCCCGCCGCGTGCTGGCGGCCCGCGGCCTGTGGCCGGCCGAGCCCGGCACGGCACCCGACCCGGGGACCGAACCGCGACCTTCCGAAGCCGATCATCCGACCGTCAACGCCGCCTGTGGACACCAGACTTCCCCCACCACGAAAGCTCCGGTGGACCGGGCCCTCGGGGGCGCTCCGCAATCTTCCGACCATCCCACCGGTACTACCGCCGACCACCCCGCCGACCACCCCGCCGACCACCTCGACCCCGCCACCCGCTGGCGCCTGGTCCTCGCCCGCCGCACCGACCGGCTCGGCGGCCGCGCCGCCCGCGTCAACACCGCCCTGGACGAGCTGTACGGCTCGGGCCGCGGCGAAGGCTCCCGCCGCGGACTCGGCGGCGACGGAACCGGCGCCGGCCGCGAAGCCTCCTACCCGTCGGCCCGCGACTGGTCCGAAGACCTCGCCGCCCTGTTCGGCCCCGCCGTCCGCGAGGAAGTCCTCGCCGCCGCGGTCGCCGCGGGCCGCCGCGACGCGGTGACCGAACTCGACCCGGCCGCCGCCGTCCCGTCCGTCGACCTGCTCAAAACCGTCCTCGACCTGGCCACCGGCCTCCCGGAATCCCGGGTCGCCGCGCTGCGCCCGCTCGTCGACCGCATCGTCGCCGAACTCACCCGCGAACTCGCCACCCGGCTCCGCCCGGCCCTGTCCGGCATCACCGTGCCGCGCCCCAGCCGCCGCCCCGGCGGCGGCCTCGACCTGCCCCGCACCATCCGCGCCAACCTGGGCACCGCCCGGACGGGCGCCGACGGCACGGTCACCGTCGTCCCCGAGCGCCCGGTCTTCCGCACCAAGGCCCGCCGCAGCGCCGACTGGCGCCTGATCCTCGTGGTCGACGTCTCCGGCTCGATGGAGGCCTCCACGATCTGGTCGGCGCTCACCGCCTCGATCCTCGCCGGCGTCCCCGCGCTCACCACGCACTTCGTGGCGTTCTCCACCGAGGTCATGGACTTCACCGACCAGGTCCACGACCCGCTCGGCCTGCTCCTCGGCGTGCAGGTCGGCGGCGGCACGCACATCGCCGGAGGCCTGCGCTACGCCCGCAAACTGGTCACCGTGCCGTCGCGCACGCTCGTCGCCGTGGTCAGCGACTTCGAGGAGGGCGGGCCGATCGGCGGCCTGCTCGGCGAGGTCCGCAGCCTGGTCGGCGCGGGCTGCCACGTCCTCGGCTGCGCGAGCCTCGACGACCGCGGCAAGCCGCGCTACTCGACGTCCGTGGCCGCCCAACTGGTCGCCGCGGGCATGCCCGTCGCGGCCCTCAGCCCGACCGAACTGGCCCGCTGGGTAGGGGAGAAAGTCCGTTGACCGAGCCGACCGCAGCAACCGCCGCCGACGTCTTCACGGCCGTCTCGGTGCGCCCCGACGTCGCCGCGGCCATCGTCGAGGCGCTGTCCCCGCGCCTGCGCAAGCGCCTCGACGCGGGCGTCGCCAAACTCCGCGACCGCCCCGCCACCCGCGACGGCGACACCTGGCGCATCGCCGTCGACGACGAGGCCGCGCTGACCCTCGACGCCCCCGGGGGTGTCGTCACCCGCGACGAACAGGTCGTGTGCGCCTGCCTGCTGGCCCCGGCCTGCAGCCACCGCGCGGCCGTGGTGTCGGGCCTCGGCGTCGCCCTGGAGGAGCCTGCCGAGGCCGCCGAACCTGCCGGAGCCGACGCACCCGCCGAGTCCGCGGACAGCGGCGACCGGTTGCCCGCCGACGACCGACCGGGGTCGGTCCAGGCCGCGGCAACCGACCCCAAGGAGGCCGCCGCCCGCGCCTCCGCCGCCCAGGCCCTCCGCGACGCCGCGGCGGCCGTCCTCGACGCCGGCACCGCCGGCTCCGGGGCCGTCGTCCAAGCCGGACTGCTCCGGGCCGCGCACACCGCCAAGCTGGCCGGGCTGCACCGCGCCGCCGCGGCGGCCGTCGCGGTCACCGCGGGCCTCCGGGCCGCCCGCGCCGACGACCCGGCCTTCCGCCTCGCCGAACTCACCGACCAACTCGTGGAACTCCTCGACGTCGCCCACCGGGTGTCGGCGGGCGAGACCGGCGGCGAGATCACCGGGACCGCGCGCCAGGCCTACGCGCACGCCGGCTCGCTCCGCCTGCACGGCCTGTTCACCGAGCCGATCCGCACGGACACCGGTCATGCAGGGGTCGCCACCTATACCGTCGGCGCCGACGGTGTCCTCCGTACCGTCGCCGACGTCATGCCCGGCGGCCCGGAGCGCATCGCGGGCGCCGCCGCCCGCGCCATCCGCATGGGCGACGCCGCCGTCGACCACCACGCGCTGACCCGCGCCGGGCTCCTCGTCTCCGGGGCCACCGAATCGCCCACCGGGCGTCTCGGTGCCGGCGCGGCCGTCAAGGCCGTCCGCTCGTCCGGCGTCTCCTGGCACACCGAACCCCTGGCCTCTTTGTGGGACACCCCGCCGGCCGACCAGGCGGTCCGCGCGGCGGCCGCCGCGGAGCTGCCGCCGAACATCCGGCGGGCCGGGGCCGAGCTGATGTTCCTGGACGCCGAGATCCTCGGCGCCGCTCCCGGCGACGATGGCGCCGACCGGGTCCTCGCCCGCTGCGGTTCGCTGCTCGTCTCCCTGCTCGTCGCGGACGACCATCCGAAGCTGGCCTACCGCGACAACCTGCGCCTGCTCGCGTCCCGGCCCGGACTACGGCTCCGCCTCGTCGGCCGCCTCGAACCCGGACCCGCTCCGGCGGTACGCGTCCTGGCCGTCGCCCCGGATCCCGACCAGCCGACCGGCCTGACCCTCGTGGACGCCCTGCACGGCCGCGTCAACCTCGGCCTCGACCGCCTCCGACACGCCGACTTCGGCGGATCGTCCGCGGCCGCCCGGGAGCACGCCGCCGCGGCGGATGGCTCCGGCGTACGCCCCGCAACGCCACCTTTCGCCACCCTCACTGCGGCAGGCACCGCCGACGACGCCTCGCCCGCGTATGTGATTCGCCGTCAGGTGGAGCGCGCCGTTACGGGAGGCCGCCAAGCGCTCGCGCTCGCCGCCGCGCCCCGCACCGGACCGGGCCTCGCCCCCGGACCCTCCGCGTTCGCCCGCGACACCTCCCGCCTGCGGCGTTGCGGGATGGCCGCCGGCGCGGCCGTCCTCGACCGGCTGGCCGCCGCGGCAGCCGACCGCGGCCGCGACGTGTTCGGGCGGCTGCTGCCCGCCGACACCGGGCGGCTCGCCGACGCCTGGCTGGCCGCTTCTCTCTACGAACGCGCCGTCGGCAGCGTGCTCACCGCGTCCGCCTGGGGCGCGCCAGAGGGCGCGAAAGCCGCCGCCGAATGACCCTCGGACATGCGGCGGCTAACCGATTTCCTGTGGGGGGCTCAGGCCGTGTATGGTTTCACCTGCTCGCCCCAATAGCTCAGTCGGCAGAGCGTCTCCATGGTAAGGAGAAGGTCTACGGTTCGATTCCGTATTGGGGCTCTGACGAGGAAGACCCCGCCCGGCGACGGGCGGGGGCCTTCGTCGAGGCGGCGTAGCTCAGTCGGTAGAGCAAGCGGCTCATAATCGCTGTGTCACCGGTTCAAGTCCGGTCGCCGCTACCCAAGGAGCCGATGTGGGGGAGACCCCAGGTCGGCTGCTTCTGCTGCAAATCACCCACGAACCAGGAAGGCGCTCCCGTGGCTGCCACTGATGTCCGCCCGAAGATCACGCTTGCCTGTGTGGAGTGCAAGGAGCGGAACTACATCACCAAGAAGAACCGGCGCAACGACCCGGACCGTCTTGAGATGAAGAAGCACTGCCCGCGCTGCAACGCCCACACGGCGCACCGCGAGACCCGCTGACCCGGCGTCCGCGACCACGACTCGGCAACACCCGCGAGGCCATCCCTGATCCAGGGATGGCCTCGTCGGCGTTTCGCAGCCCCGCCACAATGGCCGGGCCCACCACCAGCACACGCCAGGAGGCCACGCGGATGCCGCTGGATCCGAAGTTCATCGGGCGGACCTACCCGCCCACCGCGCCCTACGAGGTCGGGCGCGAGAAGATCCGCGAGTTCGCCGACGCGATCGGCGACGCGAACCCCGCGTACCGCGACCCGGAAGCGGCCCGCAAGCTCGGCCACCCGGACGTCATCGCGCCGGTCACCTTCCCGATCGTGATCTCGCTCTCGGCCGCCGAGCAGATCGTCATGGACCCCGAACTGGGGCTCGACTACTCCCGCGTGGTGCACGCCGACCAGCGCTTCGCGTACGCCCGCCCGGTGCGGGCCGGCGACCGGCTGGTGGCGGTCGTCACGGTCGAGAACATCAAGACCATGGCGGGCAACGACATCATCACCACGCGCGCGGACATCGCGACCGAGGACGGCGAGCACGTGGTGACCGCCCACTCGACGCTGGCCGCCCGCGGCACCGCCGAAGGGGAGAGCTGAGCCATGGCCGCGAGCATCGACTACGACGCCGTCGAGATCGGCACCGAACTGCCCGCGCAGACCTTCCCGGTGCGGCGCGAGAACCTCGTCCGGTACGCGGGCGCCTCCGGCGACTTCAACCCGATTCACTGGAACGAGCGATTCGCGGTCGGCGTCGGCCTGCCCGACGTCATCGCGCACGGCATGTTCACCATGGCCGAAGCCGTCCGGGTGGTCACCGACTGGGCCGGCGACCCGGGCGCGGTCGTCGAGTACAGCGCCAAGTTCACCCGCCCGGTGGTCGTCCCCGAGCCGGACGGCGCCGTGGTGGAAGTCACCGGGAAGGTCGCGCAGAAGCTCGACGGCCGCCGGGTGCGCGTCGACCTGACCGTCACCAGCGACAACGGCAAGGTCCTCGGCGTGCCCCGCGCGGTCGTCCAACTCGGCTGATCCGGACTCCGCTTCCGCCCGGCGGGGGAGCAGCCCCCGCCGGGCGCCGCGGCGCACCCCGCGACCGGCCGCCCCGTAGGCTGTGCGGGTGGAACACCGCGCCGACGCCCCCCTCGCCCCGCTGACCTCGCTGCGCCTGGGCGGCCCCGCCCGCCGCCTGTACGAGGCCGCCACCACCGCCGAACTCGTCGCCGTCGTCCGCGACGCCGACGACCACGGCACCCCGCTGCTGCTCGTCGGCGGCGGCAGCAACCTGGTGATCGGCGACGAAGGCTTCGACGGCATCGCCGTCCGCATCGCCACCAAGGGGCACACGCTGAGCCCCTCCGGCCTGCTCAGCTCGGACGCCGGAGTGCGCTGGGACCACCTGGTGGAGACCGCGGTGGGCGCCGGGCTCGCGGGCGTCGAGTTCCTGTCCGGCATCCCGGGCAGCGCGGGCGCCACGCCGATCCAGAACGTCGGCGCGTACGGCCAGGAAGTCGCCGAGACCATCTCGCTCGTCGAGGTCTACGACCGCCGCACCGGCCGCATGGACCTGCTCGACCCGAGCGAATGCGGCTTCAGCTACCGCGACAGCGTCTTCAAGGGCGACGACCGGTACGTCGTGCTCCGCGTGCACTTCCAACTCCGCGACGAAGGCGGCCTGTCCGCCCCGGTGCGCTACGCCGAGACCGCCCGCGCCCTGGGCGTCGAGCAGGGCGAGCGGGTGCCGCTGGCGGCCGCCCGGGACACCGTGCTGGGGCTGCGCCGCGGCAAGGGCATGGTGCTCGACGAGGCCGACCACGACACGTGGAGCGCCGGGTCGTTCTTCACCAACCCGATCCTGACGGACGCGCAGTTCGCGGACCTGCGCGTCCGGGTCGCCGAACGCCTCGGCGACGGCGCCGAACCGCCGCACTTCCCGGCGGGGGAGGGGCACGCCAAGACGTCGGCCGCCTGGCTGATCGAGCGCGCCGGCTTCCCCAAGGGCCACGGCACCGGCCCCGCCCGCATCTCGACCAAGCACACCCTCGCGCTGACCAACCGCGGCACCGCGAAGACCGAGGACCTGCTGTCGCTCGCCCGCGAGGTCCGCGACGGCGTCCGCGAGGCCTTCGGCGTCGAGCTGGTCAACGAGCCGGTGTTCGTCGGCGCGGAACTCTGAGGAAGCCCGTTCCCCCGTATGGCGCGCGGGAGATTGACACTCTGGTTATTGAGTAATAACTTACTATTCATGGCAGCCCCCACGACCTCCGCCGGAACCGTGCGGATGACGGCCGACGAGCGTCGGGCCTCCGTCATCCGGGCGGCGATGAGCGAGTTCGCACGCGGCGGCCTGCACGGCACCTCCACCGCCGCGATCGCCAAGCGCGTCGGCGTCTCGCAGCCCTATCTCTTCCGGCTCTTCGACGACAAGAAGGCGCTGTTCCTCGCCACCGTCGACTACTGCTTCACCCGCCTGCGGGACAGCTTCGACCGGGCGGTCGAAGGCCTCGAAGGCGCCGGGGCCATGCACGCCATGGCGCACGCTTACACCGACCTGCTGGGCACCGAGCCGGAGTTCCTGCGCATGCAGCTCCAGGCATACGTCGCCTCGCAGGACCCGGAGTACCAGGCGCCGATCCGCGCCTGCTGGGAACGACTCGACGAGCAGGTCCGCGTGCTGTCCGGCGCGGAAGGCGAAGAACTCACCGACTTCTTCGCCCGCGGCATGCTCTGCAACGTCATCGCGGCGCTCGACCTGCCGCGCGAACGCTACTTCTCGTCCATGAAGGCCGGCGCGCAGCACGTCGACTGCGCGCGCTGCGCGGCCGAGGCCGCCGGGCCCCCCGGGACATCCGCCGAATCCTGCTGACTCCGCCGCCGGGCCTTCCCGGTGCCTCGGCGCACGTCCCCAAAAGTTAGTGAGCAATAACTTAATATCTCGGCAAAAGTTAGTGACCGATAACTATGTACCCGTCGGGGGCACACCATGACCACCGCACCGTCCGCACTCGCATCACCCGCGGCGCCGATGTCCAAGCAGCGCGGCCCGCACACTGTCCTGTGGACCTTCCTCGCCAGCAGCTTCGCGCTTTTCATGGCCGGGCTCGACAACCTCGTCGTCACCACCGCCCTGCCGTCCATCAAGGAGGACCTCGGCGCCGGACTGTCCGAACTCGAATGGACCGTCAACGCCTACACCCTCAGCTTCGCGGTCCTCCTCATGCTCGGCGCCGCCCTCGGCGACCGCTTCGGCCGCCGCAAGGTCTTCGCGTCCGGCATCGCCGTCTTCACCCTCGCCTCCGCGCTCGCCGCGATAGCCCCGAGCACCGGCGGCCTGATCGCCGCCCGTGCCATCCAGGGCGCCGGCGCCGCCGCGATCCTCCCGCTCAGCCTCACGATCCTCACCCGCGCCGTGCCCGCCGAGAAGCGCCCCGTCGCCCTCGGCCTGTGGGGCGGAGTCAACGGCCTCTCCGTCGCCCTCGGCCCGCTCGTCGGCGGCGCCATCGTGGAACACGGCTCGTGGCAGTGGATCTTCTGGCTCAACGTCCCGCTCGGCCTGATCCTGGTGCCGCTGACCCTCTTCAAGGTCGAGGAAAGCCACGGCCCCTCCAAGCGCCTCGACCTGGTCGGCACCACCCTGGTCAGCCTCGGCATGCTCGGCGTCGTCTTCGGCCTGGTCCGCGGCCACGGCGACGGCTGGGCCGCGCCGCACATCGTCGGCGCCCTCGCGGTCGGCGTCGCGCTCATCGCCGCGTTCGTCGCCTACGAGAACCGCACCGCCGAACCGATGCTCCCGATGACCATGTTCAAGGACCGCGCCTTCACCGCCCTGACCTTCTCCGGGCTGCTGATGTTCGCCGGCGTCTTCGGCTCGATCTTCCTGCTCACCCAGTACTTCCAGGGCGTCCAGGGCTACTCGCCGCTCGGCGCGGGCCTGCGCATCCTGCCTTGGACCGCGATGCCCGTCATCGTCGCCCCGCTGGCCGGCCCGCTCGCCGCCAAGATCGGCGGACGCCCGCTGGTCATCGCCGGCCTCGCGATGTCCGCCACCGGCCTGGCCTGGTTCGCGCTCGTCGCCTCGCCGCACGTCACGTACGCCGAGCAGATCCCCGCGCTCGTCCTGTGCGGCCTGGGCATGTCGCTCTACTTCATCCCGACCGCGAGCCTGCTGATGTCCGTGGTCAAGCCCGAGCAGCAGGGCGTCGCGTCCGGCACCAACAACGCCATGCGCGAACTCGGCGGCGTCTTCGGCGTCGCGGTCCTCGCCTCGGTCTTCTCCGCGAACGGCGGCTTCGTCTCCGCGCAGAACTTCGTCGACGGACTCGTCCCCGCCCTGTGGGTCGGCGCCGCCCTGGCCGCCGTCGGCTCGCTCACCGCGGCGCTGATCCCCACCCGGCGCACGCCCGCCGCCGCCGCACCGGCCGACGCCGACGCCTCGGCCAAGGTCCCGGTCGCCGCCTGACCCGCACGACCCGCAGGACCCTGTCCGTCGGCCCCCGACCCGCACGTACGGCACCGGGCGCGGCCTCCGACCACCGGAGGCCGCGCCCGCGGCATGTCCGCGGGGCTCCCGGTCAGCCGGTCAGCCGGTCAACCTGCAGGGCGGCGCGTCAGCCGGCCAGCCAGGCGTCCACCCCGGCCAGCAGCTTCGCCCGCACGTCCTCGCGTGCCACCGACCCGCGGATCGACTGCCGGGCCAGCTCCGCGAGTTCCGCATCGTCGAAACCGTGCTCGTGCCGCGCGATCTCGTACTGCGCCGCCAACCGCGACCCGAACAGCAGCGGATCGTCCGCACCCAGCGCGATCGGCACCCCGGCCTCGAACAGCTTGCGCAACGGCACATCCGACGGCTTCTCGTACACGCCCAGCGCCACGTTGGACGCCGGGCACACCTCGCACACCACTCCGAGCCGAGCCAATTCGGCCATCAGGAGGGGATCCTCCGCGGCCCGTACACCGTGCCCGAGCCGCCGTGCGCCGAGCACCTCGACGCACTCCCGGATGCTCCGCGGGCCGTCCAACTCGCCCCCGTGCGGGTTCGCGAACAGCCCCGAGCGGCGCGCGATGGCGAACGCCCGCTCGAAATCCAGTGCCCGGCCCCGCCGTTCGTCGTTCGACAGGCCGAACCCGACCACCCGCCCGCGGTCCGCGTACCGGGCCGCCAGCCTGGCCAGCGTCCGAGCCTCCAGCTGGTGCTTCGTCCGGTTCGCCGCGATCACCACGGCGATCCCCACCCCGGTCGTGCGCTCGGCCTCCTCGACGGCGTCCAGGATCACCTCCACGGCCGGCGTGAGACCGCCCAGCCGGGGCGCGTACGACGTCGGATCGACCTGGATTTCCAGCCACCCCGAGCCTTCCGCGGCATCGTCCTCGGCCGCCTCGCGCACCAGCCGGTGCACGTCGTCCTCGCCGCGCACACAGGATCGGGCGATGTCGTACAGCCGCTGGAACCGGAACCAGCCGCGCTCGTCGGTGGCCCGCAGCCGCGGGGGAGTGCCCGAGGTCAGTGCCCCCGGGAGGTGGACCCGGTACCGGTCGGCCAGCTCCAGCAGCGTGGCCGTCCGCATGGAACCGGTGAAGTGCAGGTGCAAATGGGCTTTCGGCAGCGCGCGCACATCGCGGACGGGGTCATCCATCTCCCCGATCTTGGCCCACCGCGGCCCCGCCCGGGCGAAGTCGGCGCAGGTTGCCCCGACCGGATGATGCACAACCGGCCGGGAAACGGACATACCGGCCGACCGCACCGCGCAATCCACGCCCCGCCCCGCGCCCGGTACGCCGCGCACCGGCGCCACCCCGGAACGCCGGACGGCCCGGCCCCCCACGGGGGACCGGGCCGTCCGGCGAGAAAACGCCTCTCGGCGGGACCGCGGCTACTTCGCCTCGCCCAGCAGCTTCGCGATCCGCGACACGCCCTCGACCAGGTCGTCGTCGCCCAGCGCGTACGACAGCCGCAGGTAGCCCGGCGTCCCGAACGCCTCGCCCGGCACCACCGCGACCTCGACCTCGTCGAGGATCAGACCCGCCAGCTCCGACGACGTCGCCGGCACCTTCCCGCGGATCTCCTTGCCCAGCACACCCTTGACCGACGGGTACGCGTAGAACGCGCCCTTCGGCTCCGGGCACTCGACGCCCGGGATCTCGTTCAGCATCCGCACGATCGTCCGGCGGCGCCGGTCGAACGCCACCTTCATCTCGTCCACCGCCGACAGGTCGCCGGACACCGCGGCGATGGCCGCGGACTGCGCCACGTTGCACACATTCGACGTGGCGTGCGACTGCAGGTTGGTGGCCGCCTTGATGACGTCCTTCGGGCCGATGACCCACCCGACGCGCCACCCCGTCATCGCATACGTCTTCGCGACACCGTTCACGATGACCGTGCGGTCGAGCAGCTCCGGCACGACGGTCGGCATCGACACGAACTCGGCGTCGTCGTACACCAGGTGCTCGTAGATCTCGTCGGTCAGCACCCACAGGCCGTGCTCGGCCGCCCACCGGCCGATCTCCTCGACCTGCGCCCGCGTGTACACCGCACCCGTCGGGTTCGACGGCGACACGAACAGCAGCACCTTGGTGTTCGGCGTGCGCGCCGCCTCCAGCTGCTCGACGGACACCAGGTAGCCGGTCGTCTCGTCGGCCACGACGTCCACGGGCACGCCGCCCGCGAGCCGGATCGACTCCGGGTAGGTCGTCCAGTACGGCGCCGGCACGATGACCTCGTCGCCCGGGTCGAGGATCGCCGCGAACGCCTCGTAGATCGCCTGCTTGCCGCCGTTGGTCACGAGCACCTGCGCCGGGTCGACCTCGAGGCCGGAGTCGCGCAGCGTCTTCGCGGCGATGGCCGCCTTCAGCTCCGGCAGGCCCCCGGCCGGCGTGTAGCGGTGGAACTTCGGGTCCCGGCACGCCGCTACGGCCGCGTCGACGATGTAGCCCGGCGTCGGGAAGTCCGGCTCGCCGGCGCCGAAGCCGATCACCGGGCGCCCGGCCGCCTTGAGCGCCTTGGCCTTGGCGTCGACCGCGAGCGTCGCAGACTCGGCGATGGCGCCCACGCGCCGCGAAACGCGGCGCTCGGTGGGGGAGGAGACAGGGGTCTGGGGGCTGGAGGAAGGTGCCGTCATGACCCCCATCGTCCCACTGCCGCGGAGGGCCGGGCACGCAGGTTTCGCGATCCGGTCAGCGACGGGTTCGACCTGGGGCACCGCAACCCGTACACTCGTCCCCTGGCGGATCGAACCGCGCTGGACTGTGCCCGGAAACCTTTGGTCTCCGCAGGGCGTTGTCCGCTAGGTTGGGACCACCGAAGGGCACTAGCTCAATTGGCAGAGCACCGGTCTCCAAAACCGGGGGTTGGGGGTTCAAGTCCCTCGTGCCCTGCGATGTACCGCCCCGATCCGACTGTGTTTCGGGGTGTGTACATGCAGTCAGCGCCAGCCATTAAGCGCCGACGACACCGTCGGTGATCCAGTCAGACCGGATCCAGGTGAGGACGAGTGACGGAGGCCCACGGCTCCACGACCACGCCCGAGGACGAAAGCTCGGACGACGTCGGCGTGGACGAGACTCCCCCGGGCGGTCGCAACCGCAAGGGACGCCGGGCCGAGTCCGAGAAGCCCGATCCGAAGAAGAAGAGCATCTTCGCGCGCCTCGCGATCTTCTACCGGCAGATCATCGCCGAGCTTCGCAAGGTCGTCTGGCCGACGCGCAACGAGCTGGTCACGTACACGACCGTCGTGATCGTGTTCTGCCTGATCATCATCGGCATCGTGTACACGCTCGACCTCGGGTTCGCCCGGGCGGCGCTCGAAATCTTCGGCTGACCCCGGCGCGGCGTGCCGCCGCGACGGATCCGGGACTCCTGCGGCCGATCCCGGCCTCCGCCCGGCTACTGTGGTGTCCTGGGGAGATCCTCCCCCGATGCCGTGGGGCCCGGCGCGTGCCAGGCCCGCCCGGCCAGCCCGTTTGATCCCCACCCAGGAAGAAGCAGCCACCGTGTCAGACTCGAACCTGTTCCCCGACGAGGCCGTCGAGGAGACGGGGTCCCAGTCGGAGCAGGCGGCGGACGCGTCCGCGGTCGCTGAAGCCGACACCGAAGCCGGCGCCGAGGCCGTCGAGGAGACCGTCGAGACCGCCGTCGGCGACGACGAGGCTGCCGAGGAGACCGGCGACGCCGAGCCCGCCGGCGACGACGAAGCCGCCGAAGCCCCGCAGGTCGACACGCTCGCCGAGTTCCGCGAGGCGCTGCGCCGCGCGCCGGGCGAGTGGTACGTCATCCACTCGTACGCCGGCTACGAGAACCGGGTGAAGGCCAACCTCGAATCCCGCACGACCTCCCTCAACATGGAGGAGTTCATCTTCCAGGTCGAGGTGCCGATGGAAGAGGTCGTCGAGATCAAGAACGGTCAGCGCAAGACCGTCAAGCGCAACAAGTTCCCCGGCTACGTCCTGGTCCGCATGGACCTGACGAACGAGTCGTGGGGCGCGGTGCGCAACACCCCCGGCGTCACCGGCTTCGTCGGCAACGCCCACGAGCCGTACCCGCTGACCCTCGACGAGGTCGCCAAGATCCTCGCCCCCGAGGAGGAGCAGGCCGCGGCCGGCGGCGGCACCACGACCAAGGCGCCCGCCGAGGTCAAGGTCCTCGACTTCGAGGTCGGCGACTCCGTCACCGTCATCGACGGCCCCTTCGCCACGCTGCAGGCCACGATCAACGAGATCAACGCCGACTCGCAGAAGGTCAAGGGCCTGGTCGAGATCTTCGGCCGGGAGACCCCGGTCGAGCTGTCGTTCAACCAGATCCAGAAGAACTGAGCAGCACCCCACGAGCTTCCGCAGCCGGGCCGTCCGCGAGGGCGGCCCGGACCACGGATTAGGGCGCCTTCGCAACGGTGGTTATCGTTGTGGGGGCGCCACGCCGCGTATGCCGGTCCGCAGGGACCCGGCGCGCGGGGCGCAAGCCGCGTGACAGCACACTCCGCCGGTCCGTCCCGGATCCGGTCGGATGTGCCGTGCGTACCGCGCGGCACCAGGGAAGTACATCTCGTCGAAGGACCCGGAAACATGCCTCCCAAGAAGAAGCTTGCTGCCATCATCAAGCTCCAGATCAAGGCCGGCGCCGCTACGCCCGCCCCGCCGGTCGGTCCGGCGCTGGGCCAGCACGGCGTCAACATCATGGAGTTCTGCAAGGCCTACAACGCTGCGACCGAGTCGCAGCGCGGCGACATCGTGCCGGTGGAGATCTCGGTCTACGAAGACCGCTCCTTCACCTTCATCACGAAGACGCCGCCGGCCGCGCGCCTGATCCTCAAGGCCGCGGGCGTCGAGAAGGGCTCGGGCGAGCCGCACAAGACCAAGGTCGCCAAGCTCACGCGCGACCAGGTCCGCGGCATCGCCGAGACCAAGATGGCCGACCTGAACGCGAACGACCTGGACGCCGCCGAGAAGATCATCGCCGGCACCGCCCGTTCCATGGGCATCACGGTCGAGGGCTGAGCCAGAACTCCCGTCCGCGCCCCGCGGGGGGCGGACATCTCCGCAGTACGTGGCAGGGCCGTGCGTCGGTCCGAATCCACCACGACTCCTTTCGCAGCAACCAGGAGCAGAAGTGACGCAGCGCAGCAAGACCTACCGCCAGGGTGCCGCCCAGGTGGACCGCGAGCGGCTGTACGCCCCGCTCGAGGCCGTCCGCCTGGCCAAGGCCACCTCGAAGACCAAGTTCGACTCGACCGTCGAGGTCGCCCTGCGCCTGGGTGTCGACCCGCGCAAGGCCGACCAGATGGTCCGCAGCACCGTCATCCTTCCGCACGGCACCGGCAAGACCGCCCGGGTCCTGGTCTTCGCGACCGGTGACCGTGCCGAGGCTGCCAAGGCTGCGGGCGCCGACATCGTCGGCTCCGACGAACTGATCGACGAGATCCTCAAGGGCAACCTGCTCAACGAGATCGACTCGGTCGTCGCCACCCCGGACCTCATGGGCAAGGTCGGCCGCCTCGGCCGCGTCCTCGGCCCGCGTGGCCTCATGCCGAACCCGAAGACCGGCACCGTGACCCCGGACGTGGCCAAGGCCGTGTCCGAGATCAAGGGCGGCAAGATCGAGTTCCGCGTCGACAAGCACTCGAACCTGCACTTCATCATCGGCAAGACCTCGTTCACGGACGAGCAGCTGATCGAGAACTACGCCGCGGCCCTCGAAGAGGTCCTGCGGGTGAAGCCGTCGGCGGCCAAGGGCCGTTACGTCAAGAAGGTCGGCTTCACGACCACGATGGGCCCGGGCATCCCGGTCGACCCGAACCGCACCCGCAACCTCCTCACCGAGGAGGACCCGGCCGCCGTCTGATCACGCTGATTGCGTCGATCGGACTGCCGCAGGGCAGCGAACTCCGGTGGCCCGCACACCCCTTCGGGGGAGTGCGGGCCGCTGTCGCGTCGCGGTCGGGTAGCTGCCCGGTGTGTGACAGCGGATGTGCACCAACGGATTTGCCCTGTAGACGTCACGTCACGTACCTTGTACGAAGCCAAAGACCGCCGGTCGTTGCGATGTGCCCGCAAGAGCGCCGCAATCGAAGGTTCCGCCACAGCGGACGGCCTGCGCAGGTGCCTGAGAGGTTCTCCGAGCTTCCCGCGGATTCGTCCGCCGACCGGCTCGTGTTCCGCCCCGTGCGCCTGCGCCGGGGCGTTTTCGTTTGTCCGGGCCCTTTCCCGCCGGTGGTCGTCCAGGCGCCCGGCCGGTCCCACGGCCGGCCGAAGATCGCATCGCGGAAGGAGGCCCGTCCCATGGCGAGGCCCGACAAGGCGGCCGGGGTTGCCGAGATCGCGGACAAGTTCCGCGGCTCGAACGCCACCGTGCTGACCGAGTACCGCGGACTCAGCGTGGCGAAGCTCAAGGAGCTGCGCCGTTCGCTCGCTGGGAACGCAGAGTACGCCGTGGTGAAGAACACGCTGACCAAGATCGCGGCCAACGAGGCGGGCATCACCGAGCTGGACGCCCTCCTTGTGGGTCCGTCCGCCGTGGCCTTCGTCACCGGCGACCCGGTCGAGGCTGCCAAGAGCCTGCGTGACTTCGCCAAGGCGAACCCCCTTCTCGTCATCAAGGGCGGTGTCCTCGAGGGCAAGGCCCTCAGCGCTGACGAGATCAACAAGCTCGCGGACCTCGAGTCCCGCGACGTGCTGCTCGCCAAGCTGGCGGGTGCCATGAAGGCGTCGATGGCCAAGGCCGCCGCGACCTTCCAGGCCCCGCTCACGGAGTTCGTCCGCACCGCGGAAGCCCTCCGGGTCAAGCGCGAGGCCGAGCAGGGCGGTGCCGGCGAGCCGGCTCCCGCCGCCGAGGCCGCCGAGGAGGCCGCGGCCGAGTAATTCCGGCCGCAGCACCTCGCGACTCCGGTCGCCGGGGGCCCTGCCCCCGCCATCCACACCACCCGGCACCTGCCGAACTTATTAGGAAGGACCGCCCATCATGGCGAAGCTCAGCAACGACGAGCTCATCGAGGCGTTCAAGGAAATGACCCTCATCGAGCTCTCCGACCTGGTGAAGCTCTTCGAGGAGACCTTCGACGTCAAGGCTGCCGCCCCGGCCGCCGTCGCCGTTGCCGTCCCCGGCCAGACCGCCGAGGCCGAGGCCGAGGTCAAGGACTCGTTCGACGTCATCCTCGAGGCGGCCGGCGACAAGAAGATCCAGGTCATCAAGGAGGTCCGCGCCCTCACGAGCCTGGGCCTGAAGGAAGCCAAGGACCTGGTCGACGGCGCCCCGAAGCCGCTGCTCGAGGGTGTCAACCAGGAGGCTGCGGACAAGGCGAAGGCCGCCCTCGAGGCCGCCGGCGCGACCGTCTCCGTCAAGTAAGTCCCGGCGCACTCGCGCGGGCTTGCCGACGGCTGCATAGCCGCACCGCCGCCGGGCGGTCTCCTTCGGGAGGCCGCCCGGCGGTTTTTGCGTCCCCGGACGCCCCCTGCCCGTCTCCCGCCGGACGTCCGGCTTGCCCTCCCGCGACCGCTTCCGGGACGTCTCGAAGATCGTCCGGAAACGATCGCTCCGGATGCCCCCGACCCGGCCGCGGCCGGGCCGCGACACTCCGCAGCCACTCCATCGGCCTCCCCCGGAAGAGTGATTCCGGCAACACCAGGGAGCACTCCGCGGCGCCGCGCGCGCCCCCGGCCGTGAGCCTCCGCACACCCGTGCGGCGGCACCCGGCCGGGTGTCCGCGGACGTCCCACGCGCCCCGGAAACACCGGGGAATCCCGCTCCGGCGCGCCTCCCGCGACGCGCGTGTCGGCTCGCCCGCACCGCTGTGACCTGCAAAGGCGTAACGGATTCGGCGCGATTTGCAACCCGCCGGGCAGCGTGCGCCGCGGTGTCGGCGACCTGTGCAAGAGTGGTGCCCGCACCGCCGCAGGTCGGCTCCCTCTTGACGAACCGAACGCGGCGCGCAATTCTTCGGACGCGTCCCGAAGAGCACTGGCCGGGTGGCAGAAGCCCCCGAGATGGCGAGCGCCCGTTCCAGGCGCTGGACAGCGGTGTGCCGTGTGGCTACACTGACCCTTTGCGCTGCCTGTTGACCCTCCGCGGTACCCGCACCGAGGCCGTCCGGCATGCGCATAGTGAGTCCGAGCCCTCGGAAGGACCCCTCTTGGCCGCCTCGCGCACCGCCACGAACGCTACAAACCCCGGCGCCGCCAGTACCGCCCCGCTCCGCATCTCTTTCGCGAAGATCCGCGAGCCTCTCGAGGTACCGAACCTTCTCGCGCTGCAAACCGAGAGCTTCGACTGGCTGCTCGGCAACAGCGTGTGGAAGGCACGAGTCGAAAACGCTCTCGCATCCGGAGCCGATGTCCCCAGGAAGTCCGGCCTCGAGGAGATCTTCGAGGAGATCTCCCCGATCGAGGACTTCAGCGGGTCGATGTCGCTCACGTTCCGCGACCACCGCTTCGAGCCGCCGAAGAACTCGATCGAGGAGTGCAAGGAGCGTGACTTCACGTTCTCTGCGCCGCTCTTCGTGACGGCCGAGTTCACGAACAACGAGACCGGCGAGATCAAGAGCCAGACGGTCTTCATGGGCGACTTCCCGCTCATGACCAACAAGGGCACGTTCATCATCAACGGCACCGAGCGTGTCGTGGTGTCGCAGCTCGTGCGCTCGCCCGGCGTCTACTTCGACAAGCAGATCGACAAGACGTCCGACAAGGACATCTTCAGCGCCAAGGTCATCCCGTCCCGGGGCGCCTGGCTCGAGCTGGAGATCGACAAGCGCGACACCGTCGGTGTCCGCATCGACCGCAAGCGCAAGCAGTCCGTCACGGTGCTGCTGAAGGCGCTCGGCTGGACCGACTCGCAGATCCTCGAGGAGTTCGGCGAGTACGAGTCGATGCGGCAGACCCTGGAGAAGGACCACACCCAGGGCCAGGACGACGCGCTGCTCGACATCTACCGCAAGCTGCGCCCGGGAGAGCCGCCGACCCGCGAGGCCGCGCAGACGCTTCTGGAGAACCTGTACTTCAACCCGAAGCGCTACGACCTGGCCAAGGTCGGCCGGTACAAGATCAACAAGAAGCTGGGCGTCGACCGTCCGCTGGACGCGGGGACCCTCACCGTCGAGGACGTCATCGCGACGATCAAGTACCTGGTGAAGCTGCACGCCGGCGAGACCGAGATGACCGGCCTCAGCGGCCAGGAGTTCGTGGTCGAGGCCGACGACATCGACCACTTCGGCAACCGCCGCCTGCGCAACGTCGGCGAGCTGATCCAGAACCAGGTCCGCACCGGCCTGGCGCGCATGGAGCGCGTCGTCCGCGAGCGCATGACCACCCAGGACGTCGAGGCGATCACGCCGCAGACGCTCATCAACATCCGGCCGGTCGTCGCCTCCATCAAGGAGTTCTTCGGCACCAGCCAGCTGTCCCAGTTCATGGACCAGACGAACCCGCTGTCCGGCCTGACCCACAAGCGACGCCTGTCGGCGCTGGGCCCCGGCGGTCTGTCCCGTGAGCGGGCCGGCTTCGAGGTCCGCGACGTGCACCCGTCGCACTACGGCCGCATGTGCCCGATCGAGACGCCGGAAGGCCCGAACATCGGCCTGATCGGCTCGCTCGCGTCGTACGGCCGGGTCAACGCCTTCGGCTTCGTCGAGACCCCGTACCGCAAGGTCGTCAACGGCGTCGTCACCGACGACGTCGACTACCTGACCGCGGACGAGGAAGACCGCTTCGTCATCGCCCAGGCGAACGCGCCGCTGAACGCGGACAACACGTTCGCCGAGGCCCGCGCGCTCGTCCGCCGCCGCGGCGGCGAGATCGACTACCTGCCCGGCGACGAGATCGACTACATGGACGTGTCGCCGCGCCAGATGGTGTCGGTCGCGACCGCGATGATCCCGTTCCTCGAGCACGACGACGCCAACCGCGCGCTCATGGGCTCGAACATGATGCGCCAGGCCGTGCCGCTCCTGAAGGCCGAGTCGCCGCTCGTCGGCACCGGCATGGAGTACCGCGCGGCGGTCGACGCGGCCGACGTCATCACCGCGGAGAAGCCCGGCCTGATCACCGACGTGTCGGCCGACTACGTCACGGTGATGAACGACGACGCGACGTACACCACGTACCGCGTGCAGAAGTTCATGCGCTCCAACCAGGGCACGAGCTTCAACCAGAAGGTCATCGTCGAGGAAGGCGCACGCGTCGAGGCCGGCCAGGTGCTGGCCGACGGCCCGTGCACCGAAGACGGCGAGATGGCGCTGGGCAAGAACCTCCTCGTGGCGTTCATGCCGTGGGAAGGCCACAACTACGAGGACGCGATCATCCTGTCGCAGCGCCTCGTGCAGGACGACGTCCTCTCCTCGATCCACATCGAGGAGCACGAGGTCGACGCCCGCGACACCAAGCTGGGCCCCGAGGAGATCACCCGGGACATCCCGAACGTCTCCGAAGAGGTCCTCGCCGACCTCGACGAGCGCGGCATCATCCGCATCGGTGCGGACGTCGTCCCCGGCGACATCCTGGTCGGCAAGGTCACCCCGAAGGGCGAGACCGAGCTGACCCCCGAGGAGCGCCTGCTCCGCGCGATCTTCGGCGAGAAGGCGCGCGAGGTCCGCGACACCTCGCTGAAGGTGCCGCACGGCGAGCAGGGCAAGGTCATCGGCGTCCGGGTCTTCGACCGCGAAGCCGGCGACGAGCTGCCCCCGGGCGTCAACCAGCTGGTGCGCGTCTACGTCGCGCAGAAGCGCAAGATCACGGACGGCGACAAGCTCGCCGGCCGGCACGGCAACAAGGGTGTCATCTCCAAGATCCTCCCGGTCGAGGACATGCCGTTCCTCGAGGACGGCACCCCGGTCGACGTCATCCTCAACCCGCTGGGTGTCCCGTCCCGCATGAACCCGGGCCAGGTCCTGGAAACCCACCTCGGCTGGGTCGCCAGCCGCGGCTGGCAGGTCGAGGGCAGCGACGAGGAGTGGAAGGACCGCCTCCGCGGCATCGGCGCGGACGCGGCCGAGCCCGGCACCAACGTCGCCACCCCGGTCTTCGACGGCGCGCGCGAGGAGGAGATCACCGGTCTCCTCAACTCGACCATCCCGAACCGCGACGGCATCCGGATGATCGACGGCTCCGGCAAGGCCAAGATGTTCGACGGCCGCTCCGGCGAGCCGTTCCCTTACCCGGTCTCGGTCGGCTACATGTACATCCTGAAGCTGCACCACCTGGTCGACGACAAGCTGCACGCCCGTTCGACCGGCCCGTACTCGATGATCACCCAGCAGCCGCTCGGTGGTAAGGCGCAGTTCGGTGGCCAGCGCTTCGGTGAGATGGAGGTGTGGGCGCTGGAGGCGTACGGCGCCGCCTATGCCCTCCAGGAGCTTCTGACCATCAAGTCCGACGACGTGCTGGGCCGCGTGAAGGTCTACGAGGCCATCGTCAAGGGCGAGAACATCCCCGAACCCGGCATCCCCGAGTCCTTCAAGGTGCTCATCAAGGAGATGCAGTCGCTCTGCCTCAACGTGGAAGTGCTCTCCAGCGACGGTATGTCCATCGAGATGCGCGACACCGACGAGGACGTCTTCCGCGCGGCGGAGGAGCTCGGTATCGACCTGTCCCGGCGCGAGCCGAGCAGCGTCGAAGAGGTCTGATGTCCGACCCGGGACCCGCTGGGAAGCGGGTTCCGGGCCCCCGGACCACAGACCTGATGAAGACACCCCCGGGGCGGCGGACACCCCGCACCGCCGCCACCGGGACCAAACCCCGAAAGAGGGATTGACGAAACAGTGCTCGACGTCAACTTCTTCGACGAGCTGCGTATCGGCCTCGCCACCGCCGACGACATCCGCACGTGGTCGCACGGCGAGGTCAAGAAGCCCGAGACCATCAACTACCGCACCCTGAAGCCGGAAAAGGACGGGCTCTTCTGCGAGAAGATCTTCGGCCCCACCCGGGACTGGGAGTGCTACTGCGGCAAGTACAAGCGCGTCCGCTTCAAGGGCATCATCTGTGAGCGCTGCGGCGTCGAGGTCACTCGCGCCAAGGTGCGCCGTGAGCGGATGGGCCACATCGAGCTTGCCGCGCCGGTCACCCACATCTGGTACTTCAAGGGCGTCCCGAGCCGCCTCGGCTACCTGCTCGACCTCGCCCCGAAGGACCTCGAGAAGGTCATCTACTTCGCGGCGTACATGATCACGTACGTCGACGACGAGCGCCGCCAGCGCGACCTGCCGTCGCTCGAGGCCAAGATCTCCGTCGAGCGCCAGCAGATCGAGCAGCGCCGCGACGCCGCGGTCGAGGAGCGCCAGAAGAAGCTCGAGGGCGACCTGGCCGAGCTCGAGGCCGAGGGCGCCAAGTCCGACGTGCGCCGCAAGGTGCGCGAAGGCGCCGAGCGCGAGATGAAGCAGCTGCGCGACCGCAACCAGCGCGAGCTGGACCGTCTCGAAGAGGTCTGGACCCGGTTCAAGAACCTCAAGGTCCAGGACCTCGAAGGCGACGAGATCCTGTTCCGCGAGATGCGGGACCGCTTCGGCACCTACTTCCTCGGCAGCATGGGCGCGCAGGCGCTGCAGAAGCGCCTGGAGTCCTTCGACCTCGACGCCGAGGCCGAGAAGCTCCGCGAGATCATCCGCACCGGCAAGGGCCAGAAGAAGACCCGCGCGCTCAAGCGCCTCAAGGTCGTCTCCGCGTTCCTGCAGACCCGCAACAGCCCGACCGGCATGGTCCTGGACTGCGTCCCGGTCATCCCGCCGGACCTGCGTCCGATGGTGCAGCTGGACGGCGGCCGCTTCGCGACCTCCGACCTGAACGACCTGTACCGCCGCGTCATCAACCGCAACAACCGCCTGAAGCGGCTTCTCGACCTCGGCGCGCCCGAGATCATCGTGAACAACGAGAAGCGCATGCTCCAGGAGGCCGTCGACGCGCTGTTCGACAACGGCCGCCGCGGCCGTCCGGTCACCGGGCCGGGCAACCGCCCGCTCAAGTCGCTGTCCGACATGCTCAAGGGCAAGCAGGGCCGGTTCCGCCAGAACCTGCTCGGCAAGCGCGTCGACTACTCCGGCCGTTCGGTCATCGTCGTCGGCCCGCAGCTCAAGCTGCACCAGTGCGGTCTGCCCAAGCAGATGGCGCTGGAGCTGTTCAAGCCGTTCGTGATGAAGCGCCTGGTCGACCTGAACCACGCGCAGAACATCAAGTCGGCGAAGCGCATGGTCGAGCGCGCGCGCCCGGTGGTGTGGGACGTCCTCGAAGAGGTCATCGCCGAACACCCGGTGCTGCTCAACCGTGCCCCCACCCTGCACCGCCTCGGCATCCAGGCGTTCGAGCCGCAGCTGGTCGAGGGCAAGGCCATCCAGATCCACCCGCTCGTCTGCACCGCGTTCAACGCGGACTTCGACGGCGACCAGATGGCCGTGCACCTTCCGCTGTCCGCGGAGGCGCAGGCCGAGGCCCGCATCCTGATGCTGTCCTCGAACAACATCCTCAAGCCGGCGGACGGCCGCCCGGTCACCATGCCCACCCAGGACATGGTGCTCGGCCTGTTCTTCCTGACCTCGGAGCGCGAGGACATGAAGGGCGTCGGCCGGTCGTTCTCCTCGGTCGCCGAGGCGATCATGGCGTTCGACGCACGCGAGCTGGACCTCCAGGCGAAGATCGACCTGCGCCTGCGGGCCGGCACCGTGCCGCCGCGCGGCTGGGTCGCGCCGGACCCGGGTCCGGAAGGCATCGCGTGGGAGCCGGGCCAGCCGCTGCGCCTGCACACCACGCTCGGCCGCGCGCTGTTCCACGAGCTGCTGCCCTCGGACTACCCGTTCATCGACACCGAGGTCGGCAAGAAGCAGCTCTCCACGATCGTCAACGACCTCGCGGAGCGCTACCCCAAGGTCGAGGTCGCCGCGACGCTGGACAACCTCAAGGCCGCGGGCTTCCACTGGGCCACCCGTTCCGGTGTCACGGTGTCCATCTCGGACGTCGTCGTGCCGCCGAACAAGGGCCAGATCCTCGAGGGCTACGAGGCGCAGGCCGACAAGGTCCAGAAGCAGTACGAGCGCGGTCTCATCACCAAGGACGAGCGCGCGCAGGAGCAGATCCAGATCTGGACCAAGGCGACCAACGAGGTCGCCGAGGCGATGAACGCGAACTTCCCGAAGACGAACCCCATCTTCATGATGGTCGACTCGGGCGCGCGCGGAAACATGATGCAGATGCGTCAGATCGCCGGTATGCGTGGTCTGGTCTCGAACGCCAAGAACGAGACCATCCCGCGTCCCATCAAGGCGTCGTTCCGTGAAGGCCTGTCCGTGCTGGAGTACTTCATCTCCACGCACGGTGCCCGCAAGGGTCTGGCCGACACCGCGCTGCGTACCGCCGACTCGGGTTACCTGACCCGTCGTCTGGTGGACGTCTCGCAGGACGTGATCATCCGCGAAGAGGACTGCGGCACCGACCGCGGCCTCGCCCTGGACATCGCGGTCCGCGCCGCGGACGGCTCGCTGCGCAAGACCAACGACGTCGAGACCAGCGTGTACGCGCGCAGCCTCGCCGAAGACGTCGTGGTCGACGGCAAGGTCATCGCCCCCGCGGGCATCGACCTGGGCGACGTCACCATCAACACCCTCGTCGCCCACGGCGTCGAGAAGGTGAAGACCCGGTCCGTGCTGACCTGCGAGTCCAAGGTCGGTACGTGCGCGATGTGCTACGGCCGTTCGCTGGCCACCGGCAAGCTCGTCGACATCGGCGAAGCGGTCGGCATCATCGCGGCCCAGTCCATCGGTGAGCCCGGCACCCAGCTGACGATGCGTACCTTCCACACCGGTGGTGTGGCGGGTGACGACATCACCCAGGGTCTGCCGCGTGTCGTCGAGCTGTTCGAAGCCCGTACCCCCAAGGGTGTGGCGCCGATCAGCGAGGCGGCCGGCCGGGTCCGCATCGAGGACACCGACAAGACCCGCAAGGTCGTCGTCGTGCCGGACGACGGCACGGAAGAGCTGGCGTACGCCGTCTCCAAGCGTGTCAAGCTGACCGTCGAGGAAGGCGAGCACGTCGAGGTCGGCCAGCGCATGACCATGGGTGCGGTCAACCCGCACGACGTGCTGCGCATCCTCGGCCAGCGTGCGGTCCAGGTCCACCTGGTCGCCGAAGTGCAGAAGGTGTACAACTCGCAGGGCGTGTCGATCCACGACAAGCACATCGAGATCATCATCCGGCAGATGCTCCGCCGCGTGACGATCATCGAGTCCGGCGACGCCGAGCTGCTGCCGGGCGAGCTGGTCGAGCGCGGCCGGTTCGAGAGCGAGAACCGGCGCGTGGTGGCCGAGGCGGGCCAGCCCGCGTCCGGCCGTCCGCAGCTCATGGGTATCACCAAGGCGTCGCTGGCCACCGAGTCGTGGCTGTCGGCGGCCTCCTTCCAGGAGACGACCCGGGTGCTCACCGACGCGGCGATCCACGCCAAGTCGGACCCGCTGCTGGGCCTGAAGGAGAACGTGATCATCGGCAAGCTCATCCCGGCCGGTACGGGCATGCCCCGCTACCGCAACATCCGGGTCGAGCCGACCGAGGAGGCGAAGGCCGCGATGTACTCGATGTCCGGGTACGACGAGGCCGACTACTCCGCCTTCGGCACCGGCTCCGGCCAGGCCGTTCCGCTCGAGGAGTACGACTTCGGCGGTTACCAGGGCTGAGCCCGGACCCCGCAGTCCCCGCTGTACCGGCAGGGCCGCCACCGTTTCGGTGGCGGCCCTGCCGTCGTTCCACGACCGCCGCACGCGGTGCACTAAGGTGCCGTGACGCCGCATCGGCGGCCGTTGCGACACCACCGAACACCCGGGGGGGAACTCGTGAGCACACCTGGCGACCCGTGGGGCCAGAACCCCTATCAGAACCCGTACCAGCAGCCCGGCCAGCCGCCCCCGCCGCCGCCCGGCTACGGCCCCGGGTACCCGCCGCCCGGGCCGCCCGGATACGAGTACGGCTACGGCTACGGACCCCAGCCCGGCACCAACGGCTTCTCCATCGCGTCGCTCGTCCTGGGCATCATCTGCGCCTACTGGATCGGCTCGATCCTCGCCGTGATCTTCGGCCACATCGCGCTGTCCCAGATCGAGCGCAGCGGTCAGCAGGGCCGCGGCATGGCCATCGCCGGACTTGTCCTGGGCTACGTCTGGATCGCGGTCGGGATCGTCCTGATCATCATCGCCGTCAACGATCCGAACGCGTTCGACAGCGACGACATGCTCCGGACGCTCCTCGCCGCACGCTGAGCCGGTGCCGCCCGGGACGGCCGGGCGGCACCGTGAAGCTCCGGGCCGAACAGTTCGCGAATGTTCGGCGAACTCCGGAACGAACCCGGGACGAAACTGAGTACGTGTACGCACGCGGCAGCCCCCGTCCGTGGCGCACCATGAACAAGCCGCATCCGCGCGGCGGTGACCCGGAGCCCTAGGGGGAGCGATGCCGAACGGCCGCGACGGTGTGACGCCGGACGAGATGCGGTGCGCGCAGGCCGACCGCGACCGGTGCGCGGACGTCCTCAAGGCCGCCTGGGTCGAAGGCCGGCTCCGCGACGACGAGTACGAGGACCGCCGCGATCGCGTCCTCCAAGCCCTCACCTACGGCGAACTCAACGCGCTGGTACGGGATCTGCCCACGGGTGCGCTGCCCGGTGCCCCGGCCCCGCAGCCGTCCCCGCCCTACCCGGTGCCCCCGCACGCCCTGCACGCCCCGCACCCCGGCGCCCCGCGGCTGCCCGTGTGGGGCTACCCGCAGTACGTCATGCGCCCCGCGCCGGCCGGCGGCCTCGCCGTGACCTCTCTGGTCGTCGGCATCGTCTCGATCGTGGTGATGTGGCCGGCCAGCGCGATCCTGTTCGGCGTCCGGGACCAGTTCAACTGGGTGCCGTTCGTCTCCGCGGCCGTCGCCATCGTCACCGGCCACCTCGCGCTGTACCAGGCGCGGACCCGCGCCGACGGGCGCCGCGGCGGCACGCAGCTCGCCGTCGCGGGCTCGTGCCTGGGCTGGATCCAGGTGGTGTGCGCCGCGCTGGCAGCCCTGCCGAGCTGACCGCCGTGGCGCCCTGCGCCGACGCCCGGTAGCGTGACCCGGGAAAGGGGTACGGAGGGCCGGCAACCGGCAAAACCGGAGGTCGGAGCACGCGGAAGCGTGCGATTCCAAGGTGGCGACAGGGGCGTCGGCTTTCGCTTTGACCTCTGCTCGTGTGGTAGGTACTCTCTTTCCTTGTGCCTGGGGTGTCCCCGGGTTCTTGTGCCTGCGCTCACCCGACATCCGGCTCGGATGCGTCCGTGAGAGGGTGCAGGAGACCGAAACACATACCTCCCGATTCCGTTCCGCGCTGAAGACTGGGCGACACGCCCGACCGCGGGGGCCGGATAGGCGGGTAGGCGATGGCCCTACACCCAGGGAAACAGGCCATCCAGCAGCACATTGAAGATGCAGTCGTTCTACAGACCGCTTGGCACGAAGAAGACGGAGACGCGGTGCCCACGATCCAGCAGCTGGTCCGAAAGGGCCGCCAGGACAAGGTCGATAAGGCCAAGACTCCGGCGCTCAAGGGGAGCCCGCAGCGTCGCGGCGTGTGCACCCGTGTTTACACGACGACGCCGAAGAAGCCGAACTCGGCGCTTCGCAAGGTGGCGCGTGTTCGCCTGACGAGTGGCATTGAGGTCACGGCGTACATCCCCGGTGAGGGTCACAACCTGCAGGAGCACTCGATCGTGCTCGTCCGCGGTGGTCGTGTGAAGGACCTCCCGGGTGTTCGCTACAAGATCATTCGGGGTTCGCTCGACACCCAGGGTGTCAAGAACCGCAAGCAGGCGCGCAGCCGCTACGGCGCGAAGAAGGAGAAGAGCTAATGCCTCGCAAGGGCCCGGCCCCGAAGCGACCGGTCATCATCGACCCGGTGTACAACTCGCCGTTGGTCACCTCGCTGGTGAACAAGGTCCTGCTGGACGGCAAGCGCTCCACCGCCGAGCGGATCGTGTACGGCGCGCTCGAAGGCTGCCGTGAGAAGACCGGCACCGACCCCGTCATCACGCTCAAGCGCGCGCTCGAGAACGTGAAGCCGACCCTCGAGGTCCGCAGCCGCCGTGTCGGTGGCGCGACCTACCAGGTCCCGGTCGAGGTCCGCCCCGGCCGCTCCACCACGCTCGCTCTCCGCTGGCTCGTCGGTTACTCCCGCGCCCGTCGCGAGAAGACGATGACCGAGCGTCTGATGAACGAGCTGCTGGACGCCAGCAACGGTCTTGGCGCTGCTGTGAAGAAGCGCGAAGACACGCACAAGATGGCCGACTCCAACAAGGCCTTCGCGCACTACCGCTGGTAGTCGTCACCCCGTCGAACGAGATACGAGAGAGAAAGCCACATGGCTACCACTGCTCTTGACCTGGCCAGGGTCCGAAACATCGGGATCATGGCTCACATCGACGCGGGCAAGACCACGACGACTGAGCGGATCCTGTTCTACACGGGCGTGAACTACAAGATCGGCGAGGTCCACGAGGGCGCCGCCACCATGGACTGGATGGAGCAGGAGCAGGAGCGTGGTATCACCATCACCTCTGCTGCCACCACCTGTCACTGGACGCTCGAAGATGTAGACAACACGATCAACATCATCGACACCCCGGGCCACGTGGACTTCACGGTCGAGGTGGAGCGTTCGCTCCGCGTCCTCGACGGTGCGGTCACCGTGTTCGACGGTGTCGCGGGTGTCGAGCCGCAGTCCGAGACGGTGTGGCGTCAGGCCGACCGTTACGGCGTCCCGCGCATCTGCTTCGTGAACAAGCTGGACCGCACCGGTGCGGAGTTCTTCCGCTGCGTCGACATGATCGTCGACCGCCTGGGCGCGACCCCGCTCGTCATGCAGGTGCCGATCGGTGCCGAGGCCGACTTCCAGGGCGTCGTGGACCTGGTCCGCATGAAGGCCCTGGTGTGGTCCGCCGAGGCGGCCAAGGGCGAGATGTACGACGTCGTCGACATCCCGGCCACGCACACCGAGATCGCGCAGACCTGGCGCGAGAAGCTCGTGGAGACCATCTCCGAGCACGACGAAGAGATGATGGAGATGTTCCTCGAGGGCCAGGAGCCCAGCGAGGAGCAGCTGTTCGCGGCCATCCGCCGCGCCACCATCGCTTCGACGAGCGAGGAAAAGAAGGACGAGCCGACCTTCACCCCGGTCTTCTGCGGAACCGCCTTCAAGAACAAGGGCGTTCAGCCGCTGCTCGACGCCGTCGTGCGTTACCTGCCGTCGCCTCTCGACCGTGAGGTCATCGAGGGCCACAAGGTGGGCGACGAGTCGACGGTCATCGAGCGCCGGCCGGCCGAGACCGAGCCGCTGGCCGCTCTCGCGTTCAAGATCATGAGCGACCCGCACCTCGGCAAGCTCACCTTCGTCCGGGTGTACTCGGGCCGCATGGAGTCGGGATCTGCCGTCCTGAACTCCGTGAAGGGCAAGAAGGAGCGCATCGGCAAGATCTACCGGATGCACGCGAACAAGCGTGAGGAGATCCCGAGCGCCGGTGCCGGCGACATCGTCGCCGTCATGGGCCTGAAGGACACCACCACCGGTGAGACCCTGTCGGACAGCGCGAACCCGGTCATCCTCGAGTCGATGACCTTCCCGGCCCCGGTCATCCAGGTCGCCATCGAGCCCAAGTCGAAGGGCGACCAGGAGAAGCTCGGCGTCGCGATCCAGCGGCTCGCCGAAGAAGACCCCTCCTTCCAGGTGCACACCGACGAGGAGACCGGCCAGACCATCATCGGCGGCATGGGCGAACTGCACCTCGAGGTGCTGGTCGACCGCATGAAGCGCGAGTTCAAGGTCGAGGCCAACGTCGGCAAGCCGCAGGTGGCTTACCGCGAGACGATCCGTTCGGCTGTCGAGCGCGTGGACTACACGCACAAGAAGCAGACCGGCGGTTCGGGTCAGTTCGCCAAGGTGCAGATCGGCATCGAGCCGCTCGACGCCGGCGGCGACGACAACTACGAGTTCGTCAACAAGGTCACCGGTGGCCGTATCCCCCGGGAGTACATCCCGTCGGTGGACTCCGGTTGCCAGGAGGCCATGGAGTTCGGCGTTCTCGCCGGCTTCCCGCTGGTGGGTGTGCGGGTCATCCTGCACGACGGTGCCTACCACGAGGTCGACTCCTCCGAGCTGGCCTTCAAGATCGCCGGTTCCATGGCGTTCAAGGAGGCGGCCCGCAAGGCGAACCCGGCGCTTCTCGAGCCGATGATGGCCGTGGAGGTGACGACGCCCGAGGACTACATGGGCGACGTCATCGGCGACCTGAACTCGCGCCGCGGCCAGATCCAGGCCATGGAGGAGCGCAGCGGAGCCCGCGTTGTGAAGGCTCTCGTTCCGCTGTCGGAGATGTTCGGCTACGTCGGCGACCTCCGGAGCAAGACCTCGGGCCGGGCCAGCTACAGCATGCAGTTCGACTCGTACGCCGAGGTTCCCAAGAACGTCGCGGACGAGATCATCGCCAAGTCCCGCGGCGAGTAAGACACACCGTCACGGGACATGGGGCCCGGAGTCCTTCGCGGGATTCCGGGCCACCGGCCCGCCCCAGATCACCCCGACGTCGTACGGCGTAAAGAACCAGTCCACAGGAGGACCCCAGTGGCGAAGGCGAAGTTCGAGCGGACTAAGCCGCACGTCAACATCGGCACCATCGGTCACATCGACCACGGTAAGACGACCCTTACCGCGGCGATCACCCGCGTGCTGCACGACGCGTACCCGGACCTGAACCCCTTCACGCCGTTCGACCAGATCGACAAGGCGCCGGAAGAGCGTCAGCGCGGTATCACGATCTCCATCGCGCACGTGGAGTACCAGACGGAGAACCGTCACTACGCCCACGTCGACTGCCCGGGTCACGCGGACTACATCAAGAACATGATCACGGGTGCCGCGCAGATGGACGGCGCCATCCTCGTGGTCGCCGCCACCGACGGCCCGATGCCGCAGACCAAGGAGCACGTGCTCCTGGCCCGCCAGGTCGGCGTTCCGTACATCGTCGTCGCCCTGAACAAGGCCGACATGGTGGACGACGAGGAGATCCTGGAGCTCGTCGAGCTCGAGGTCCGCGAGCTGCTCTCCGAGTACGAGTTCCCGGGCGACGACCTGCCGGTCGTGCGCGTCTCGGCGCTCAAGGCCCTTGAGGGCGACGCGGAGTGGGGCGGCAAGCTCCTCGAGCTGATGGCCGCGGTCGACGAGTCGATCCCGACTCCCGAGCGCGACGTCGACAAGCCGTTCCTGATGCCGGTCGAGGACGTCTTCACGATCACCGGTCGCGGTACGGTCGTCACCGGCCGTATCGAGCGCGGTATCGTCAAGGTCAACGAGACCGTCGACATCGTGGGCATCAAGAACGAGAAGACCACCACCACGGTCACCGGCATCGAGATGTTCCGCAAGCTGCTCGACGAGGGCCAGGCGGGCGAGAACGTCGGTCTGCTCCTCCGCGGCATCAAGCGCGAGGACGTCGAGCGCGGCCAGGTCATCATCAAGCCGGGTTCGGTCACGCCGCACACCGACTTCGAGGCCCAGGTCTACATCCTGTCCAAGGACGAGGGTGGCCGCCACACGCCGTTCTTCAACAACTACCGTCCGCAGTTCTACTTCCGGACGACGGACGTTACCGGCGTGGTGACCCTCCCCGAGGGCACCGAGATGGTGATGCCCGGTGACAACACCGGCATGACCGTCGCCCTGATCCAGCCGATCGCCATGGAGGAGGGCCTGCGCTTCGCCATCCGCGAAGGCGGCCGTACCGTCGGCGCCGGCCAGGTCGTCAAGATCCTCAAGTGATCATCGTCCCGCCCGCCGGCCCGCAAGGGCCGACGGGCGGGACTTTGTTCGTGCCGAAAGGCATGGGAGATCACACCCCCGTTTGTTGGCGGGGCGGACTCCCCACTGTGACCACGGGGCTCCGTGCACTGGCAGCGTGCTAGCGCACGGGCCCCGATTGGCCAAGGCGGCACTCCGTGTTGCATACTGGTCAAGTTGCCCGGTTCGGCCAAGGGGCCTTTGTGTGCCTTTGCCGCGAGCCCTGGCTGTGCGTTCTCACGTGTGAGGGCGCCCGGTTCGGTCGACGGGCTTCAGTGTGGACCAGCCTCCCCGCCGCCCATCGCGTGTTTGCGCGCGTGGTCGTCTCGTGGACGCATCGATGCTCAGCCGCTTGCCGCAGCGGCGCGGGCAGTGCGTTCCGTTGCTTGCTCCGGCTCCCCGAGCCTCCCCGGAAGGGGTGTTCAAGGGTGCCATGCGGGCAACAAGGCGACACGCCCGACCGCGGGGGTCGGAGGACGAGGAGCCCGGAAGGGCTTCCGGACAACACTTCCTCCCGCGACAGCGGGGGTGATCCGCAGCGGTACGAGAGAAGGAATTCAAAGCAGCCATGGCGGGACAGAAGATCCGCATCCGGCTCAAGGCCTACGACCACGAGGTCATCGACAGCTCGGCGCGCAAGATCGTCGAGACGGTGACCCGTACGGGCGCGCAGGTCGCGGGCCCGGTGCCGCTGCCGACCGAAAAGAACGTGTACTGCGTCATCCGCTCGCCGCACAAGTACAAGGACTCGCGCGAGCACTTCGAGATGCGCACTCACAAGCGGCTCATCGACATTCTCGACCCGACGCCGAAGACCGTCGACTCGCTCATGCGTCTCGACCTGCCGGCCGGTGTCGACATCGAGATCAAGCTCTGAGGACGCACCGACGATGACGAAGCAGATGAAGGGCATCCTGGGCACCAAGCTCGGCATGACCCAGGTCTGGGACGAGAACAACCGCGTCGTTCCGGTGACCGTCGTCCAGGCCGGGCCGTGCGTCGTGACCCAGGTCCGTACCTCCGACACGGACGGCTACAGCGCCGTCCAGATCGCGTACGGGCAGATCGACCCGCGCAAGGTCAACAAGCCGCTGGCCGGCCACTTCGCCAAGGCGAACGTGACGCCGCGCCGCCACCTGGTGGAGCTCCGCACCTCCGACGCCGGCGACTACGCGCTCGGCCAGGAGATCAACGCGGACGTCTTCGAGCCCGGCCAGAAGGTCGACGTCTCGGGCACCAGCAAGGGCAAGGGCACCGCCGGTGTCATGAAGCGCCACGGCTTCCACGGCCTCGGCGCCTCGCACGGTACCCAGCGCAAGCACCGCTCGCCGGGCTCCATCGGCGGCTGTGCCACCCCGGGCCGCGTGTTCAAGGGTGTGCGCATGGCGGGCCGCATGGGCAACGTGCGCGTGTCCACTCAGAACCTGACCGTCCACGCTGTCGACGCCGAGAAGGGCCTCATCCTGGTCAAGGGTGCGGTTCCCGGTCCGAACGGCGGCCTCGTCCTGGTCCGCACCGCGGCCAAGGGGGCGTGAACCACATGACCAGCATTGACGTTCTCTCGCCGGCCGGCGAGAAGACCGGCTCCGTCGACCTCCCCGCGGAGATCTTCGGCGTCCAGGTGAGCATCCCGACGATCCACCAGGTCGTCGTGGCGCAGCTCGCCGCTGCCCGCCAGGGCACGCACAAGACGAAGACGCGTGGCGAGGTCCGCGGCGGCGGCCGGAAGCCGTACCGCCAGAAGGGCACCGGCCGCGCCCGTCAGGGCTCGACCCGCGCCCCGCAGTTCGCGGGCGGCGGCGTGGTCCACGGACCCGTGCCGCGCGACTACGCGCAGCGGACCCCGAAGAAGATGAAGGCTGCCGCGCTCCGCGGTGCACTGACCGACCGTGCCGTGCACGCGCGCATCCACTGCGTGTCCGCGCTGGTCGACGGTGACGCCTCCACCAAGGCCGCCAAGACCCTTCTGGGCAAGATCAGCGAGCGCAAGCACGTGCTCCTGGTCGTCGAGAAGGACGACACGGCCGCCTGGCTGAGCGCCCGGAACCTCCCGCAGGTGCACATCCTGGAGCCGGGCCAGCTGAACACCTACGACGTGCTCGTTTCCGACGACGTGGTCTTCACCAAGGCCGCTCTGGACCGGTTCATCGCCGGCTCGCCCTCGGGCAAGTCCGCGACGGCCGTTGCCACTTCGAGCGAGCTTGAAGGGAGCGACGAGGCGTGAGCGAGACCACGCAGGTCACCAGCAAGACCTTCACCGACCCGCGCGACGTGCTGCTGAAGCCGGTGATCTCGGAGAAGTCCTACGGGCTCCTCGACGAGAACAAGTACACGTTCATCGTCCACCCGGACGCGAACAAGACCCAGATCAAGCAGGCCGTCATCGCGGTCTTCGGGGTCAAGGTCACGGACGTGAACACCATCAACCGGCAGGGCAAGCGCAAGCGGTCCCGCACCGGCATGGGCAAGCGCAAGGACACGAAGCGAGCGATCGTCACCCTGGCCGAGGGCGAGCGGATCGACATCTTCGGTGGACCCGTCGGCTGACGGCCGCTGATACGGACGAGGACTAAGAGAAGCCATGGGCATCCGCAAGTACAAGCCGACGACTCCGGGCCGTCGTGGCGCCAGCGTCGCCGACTTCGTCGAGATCACGCGGTCCACGCCGGAGAAGTCGCTGGTCCGCCCGCTGCACAGCAAGGGTGGTCGTAACAACCACGGTCGCGTGACCACGCGCCACCAGGGTGGCGGCCACAAGCGTGCGTACCGCGTCATCGACTTCCGCCGGAACGACAAGGACGGCGTGCCGGCCAAGGTCGCGCACATCGAGTACGACCCCAACCGCACCGCGCGTATCGCGCTGCTGCACTACGCGGACGGCGAGAAGCGCTACATCCTGGCGCCGAACAAGCTCCGTCAGGGCGACCGGATCGAGAACGGCCCGACGGCCGACATCAAGCCGGGCAACAACCTGCAGCTGCGCAACATCCCGGTCGGTACGGTCGTCCACGCGATCGAGCTGCGTCCGGGCGGCGGCGCCAAGCTGGCCCGCTCGGCCGGTGCCAGCGTCCAGCTGCTGGCCAAGGAAGGCGCGTTCGCGACCCTCCGTATGCCGTCGGGTGAGATCCGCCTGGTCGACGTCCGCTGCCGCGCCACTGTGGGCGAGGTCGGCAACGCCGAGCAGTCGAACATCAACTGGGGCAAGGCCGGCCGCATGCGCTGGAAGGGCAAGCGCCCGACCGTCCGCGGTGTGGCGATGAACCCGATCGACCACCCGCACGGTGGTGGTGAGGGCAAGACCTCCGGTGGCCGCCACCCGGTTTCGCCGTGGGGCCAGAAGGAAGGTCGCACCCGCCGGCCGAAGAAGGCCAGCGACAAGCTGATCATCCGCCGCCGCAAGACGAACAAGAAGCGCTAGGAGCAGGTCTGATGCCGCGCAGTCTGAAGAAGGGGCCCTTCGTCGACGACCACCTGATCAAGAAGGTGGACGTGCAGAACGAAAAGGGCACCAAGAACGTCATCAAGACCTGGTCCCGCCGCTCGATGATCATCCCGGCGATGCTGGGTCACACCATCGCGGTACACGACGGCCGCAAGCACGTCCCGGTGTTCGTCACCGAGGCGATGGTCGGCCACAAGCTCGGCGAGTTCGCCCCGACCCGGACCTTCCGTGGCCACGAGAAGGACGACCGCAAGTCGCGTCGTCGCTGACCGGCGAGCTACAAGGAAACCGAACTGAGATGAACAAGGGGACTTCAATGGAAGCCAGGGCCCAGGCGCGGTACATCCGCGTCACGCCCATGAAGGCTCGCCGGGTTGTCGACCTGATCCGCGGCGTCGACGCCGCCGAAGCGCAGGCCATCCTGCGGTTCGCGCAGCAGGCCGCGAGCGAGCCGGTGGGCAAGGTGCTGGACAGCGCCATTGCCAACGCCGGGCACAACCACAACCTCGACACGAACAACCTGTACGTGTCCGAGGCGTACGTCGACGAGGGCCCGACCCTGAAGCGGTTCCGGCCGCGTGCCCAGGGCCGCGCGTACCGCATCCGCAAGCGCACCAGCCACATCACCGTGGTTGTCGCCGAGAAGGAGAGGACCCGCTAGTGGGCCAGAAGGTTAACCCGCACGGGTTCCGCCTCGGTATCACCACGGACTTCAAGTCGCGCTGGTACGCCGACAAGCTGTACAAGGACTACGTCAAGGAAGACGTCGCCATCCGCCGGATGATGACGCAGGGCATGGAGCGGGCCGGCATCTCCAAGGTGGAGATCGAGCGCACCCGCGACCGCGTCCGCGTCGACATCCACACCGCCCGGCCGGGCATCGTCATCGGCCGCCGCGGCGCGGAAGCCGACCGCATCCGGGGCGACCTCGAGAAGCTGACCGGCAAGCAGGTCCAGCTGAACATCCTCGAGGTCAAGAACCCCGAGATCGACGCGCAGCTCGTGGCGCAGGGCGTCGCCGAGCAGCTCTCGTCGCGTGTCTCCTTCCGCCGCGCCATGCGCAAGGCGATGCAGACCGCGATGAAGTCGGGTGCCAAGGGCATCAAGATCCAGTGCGGCGGCCGCCTCGGCGGCGCGGAGATGTCGCGCTCGGAGTTCTACCGCGAGGGTCGTGTGCCGCTGCACACGCTGCGCGCGAACGTCGAGTACGGCTTCTTCGAGGCGCGCACCACCTTCGGCCGCATCGGCGTGAAGGTCTGGATCTACAAGGGCGACGTCAAGAACATCGCCGAGGTCCGCGCGGACAACGCCGCGGCGCGTGCGGGCAACCGCCCGTCGCGTGGCCCGGGCGGCAGCGACCGTCCGCGTGGCGGCCGCGGTGGCGAGCGTCGTGGCGGTGGCCGCGGCGGACGCCCGCAGAACGAAGCGCCGGCGACCGAGTCCGCTGACTCCGCCGCGCCGGCTGCCGAGGCTGCGACCCCGGCGCCCGAGACCGGAACGGAGGCCTGACCCCGATGCTGATCCCCCGCAGGGTCAAGCACCGCAAGCAGCACCACCCCAAGCGTGGTGGGCGCGCCAAGGGCGGAACGGAACTCGCGTTCGGCGAGTACGGCATCCAGGCCCTGGGCCAGGCGTACGTGACCAACCGGCAGATCGAGTCGGCCCGTATTGCCATCACCCGGCACATCCGCCGTGGTGGCAAGGTCTGGATCAACATCTACCCGGACCGTCCGCTGACCAAGAAGCCGGCCGAAACCCGCATGGGTTCCGGTAAGGGCTCGCCCGAGTGGTGGGTCGCGAACGTCAAGCCCGGTCGGGTGATGTTCGAGCTGTCGTACCCGAACGAGAAGGTGGCTCGCGAGGCGCTTCTGCGCGCCACGCACAAGCTGCCGATGAAGTGCCGGATTGTCCGGCGCGAGGCAGGTGAGGCGTGATGGCGGCCGGGACCAAGGCGTCCGAGCTGCGCGACCTGGCGGACGAGGAACTCGTCGCCAAGCTGCGTGAGGCCAAGGAGGAGCTGTTCAACCTCCGTTTCCAGGCGGCGACCGGGCAGCTCGAGAACCACGGGCGGCTCAAGGCGGTCCGCAAGGACATCGCCCGCATCTACACGCTGATGCGCGAGCGCGAGCTCGGGATCGTCAGCGTGGAGGAGACCGGAGGCGCGGCGTGAGCGAGAAGACTGAGATGACTGACACCCGGGGATTCCGCAAGACCCGTGAGGGCCTCGTCGTCAGCGACAAGATGGACAAGACCGTCGTCGTCGCCGTCGAGGACCGCGTGAAGCACCCGCTCTACGGCAAGGTCATCCGCCGCACGAGCAAGCTGAAGGCTCACGACGAGCAGAACGCCTGCGGCGTCGGCGACCGCGTCCTCCTCATGGAGACCCGGCCGCTGTCCGCCAGCAAGCGGTGGCGCATCGTCGAGATCCTCGAGAAGGCCAAGTAGCGAGCGCCGGGCAGGCCCACTGAGGTGGGCCTGCGCCGCGACGTGACGATCAGGAGTTAGACGTGATCCAGCAGGAGTCGCGACTGCGAGTCGCCGACAACACGGGTGCCAAGGAGATCCTTTGCATCCGTGTGCTCGGCGGGTCCGGCCGGCGCTACGCGGGCATCGGGGACGTCATTGTTGCCACCGTTAAGGACGCGATCCCCGGTGGCAACGTGAAGAAGGGCGACGTCGTCAAGGCTGTCGTCGTGCGGACCGTCAAGGAGCGCCGCCGTGTGGACGGCTCCTACATCCGCTTCGACGAGAACGCCGCCGTCATCCTCAAGAACGACGGAGAACCCCGCGGTACCCGCATCTTCGGCCCGGTCGGCCGTGAACTGCGCGAGAAGAAGTTCATGAAGATCATCTCGCTCGCGCCGGAGGTGCTGTAAGCCATGGCGAAGAGCATGAAGATCAAGAAGGGTGACCTGGTCCAGGTCATCACGGGCAAGGACAAGGGCAAGCAGGGCAAGGTCATTGCGGCCTACCCGCAGCTCGACCGCGTCCTCGTCGAGGGTGTCAACCGGATCAAGAAGCACACCAAGGTCGGCCAGTCCGCCAAGGGTGCCAAGACCGGCGGCATCATCACCCAGGAAGCCCCCGTCCACATCAGCAACGTGATGCTGGTCGTGGAGCAGGACGGCAAGAAGGTCCCCACGCGCGTCGGCTACCGGTTCGACGACGAGGGCAACAAGATCCGGATCGCCAAGCGGACCGGTGAGGACATCTGATGACTGTCACCACTGAGGCACGGGCGCTTCCGCGTCTGAAGCAGCGCTACCGGGACGAGATCCAGGGCAAGCTGCGTGACGAGTTCCAGTTCGAGAACGTCATGCAGATCCCGGGCGTCGTCAAGGTCGTCGTCAACATGGGTGTGGGCGACGCCGCCCGCGACTCCAAGCTGATCGACGGTGCGATCAAGGACCTGATGGCCATCACCGGCCAGAAGCCGCAGGTCACCAAGGCCCGCAAGTCCATCGCGCAGTTCAAGCTGCGCGAGGGTCAGCCGATCGGCGCGCACGTCACGCTGCGCGGCGACCGCATGTGGGAGTTCCTGGACCGCCTGGTCTCCGTCGCGCTGCCGCGTATCCGCGACTTCCGCGGGCTTTCGCCGAAGCAGTTCGACGGCCGCGGGAACTACACCTTCGGTCTCACCGAGCAGTCGATGTTCCACGAGATCGACCAGGACAAGATCGACCGGGTTCGCGGCATGGACATCACTGTGGTGACCACGGCCACGAACAACGACGAGGGCCGGGCTCTGCTGCGCCACCTCGGCTTCCCGTTCAAGGAAGCGTGAGCAGCCGTCTAGGCTGAGCGTCGCAATAAGGAGAGCTGAAGTGGCGAAGAAGGCCCTGATTGCCAAGGCCGCTCGCAAGCCGAAGTTCGCGGTGCGCGGTTACACGCGCTGCCAGCGGTGCGGTCGTCCGCACTCGGTGTACCGCAAGTTCGGCCTCTGCCGCGTGTGCCTTCGCGTGATGGCGCACGCCGGCGAGCTGCCCGGCGTCACCAAGAGCAGCTGGTAAGCGAACCCCGCTTGCCGGCACCACTCCGCCTCGGCGGGGTGTCCGTTTCAAACGCTGTAGGTCCCGTCCCGCAGTCGCCTGTGGTGCCGCCCCTCTTCCGGGAGGGGCGGCCCCGGGACAGATCGCATTTCGGGAAACCGCGGCGAGAAAGGCCCTGAGGCCGTCATGACCATGACCGACCCCATCGCAGACATGCTCACGCGTCTGCGGAATGCCAACTCGGCATACCACGACGATGTCGTGATGCCGTTCAGCAAGATCAAGTCGCACATCGCGGAGATCCTCCAGCAGGAGGGTTACATCCAGGGCTGGCGCGTCGAGGACGCCGAGGTCGGCAAGAACCTCGTCATCGACCTGAAGTTCGGCCCGAACCGCGAGCGCTCGGTCGCCGGCATCCGCCGCGTTTCGAAGCCCGGTCTGCGGGTGTACGCAAAGTCCACGAACCTGCCGAAGGTGCTGGGAGGCCTCGGCGTCGCGATCATCTCGACGTCGCAGGGTCTGCTGACCGACCGTCAGGCTGCCAAGAAGGGCGTGGGCGGGGAAGTCCTCGCCTTCGTCTGGTAACGGGAAAGGAGGATAGGCAATGTCGCGTATTGGACGGCTGCCCATCCCGGTTCCCACCGGCGTGGACGTCACCATCAATGGCCGCGAGGTCGTCGTGAAGGGCCCCAAGGGCACCCTGTCGCACAATCTCGCTGCTCCGATCGAGATCGCCAAGTCCGAGGACGGCACCCTTGCGGTGACCCGCCCGAACGACGAGCGCCTCTCGAAGGCCCTGCACGGGCTGTCCCGGACGCTGGTGGCGAACATGATCACCGGTGTGACCCAGGGATACGTCAAGAAGCTCGAAATCAGCGGTGTCGGTTACCGTGTCGCGGCGAAGGGCTCCTCGCTGGAGTTCGCGCTCGGCTACAGCCACCCGATCGTCGTCGACGCCCCCGAGGGCATCTCCTTCGTCGTCGAAAGCCCGACCAAGTTCTCGGTCGAGGGCATCGACAAGCAGAAGGTCGGCGAGGTCGCTGCCAACATCCGCAAGCTTCGCAAGCCCGACCCGTACAAGGCCAAGGGTGTGAAGTACGCGGGTGAGGTCATCCGCCGCAAGGTCGGAAAGGCTGGTAAGTAGGCATGGCCGTCGGTGTGAAGATCGGCAAGGGCGTCGCGAAGAAGTCGACGTCCCGCAAGCGCCGGCACATCCGGGTCCGGAAGCGTGTTTCCGGTACCCCGCAGCGGCCTCGTCTGGTCGTGACCCGTTCCACGCGCCACATCGTGGTGCAGGTGATCGACGACCTGGCCGGTGTCACCCTGGCGTCCGCCTCGACGATGGACGAGTCCATCCGCGGCGGCGAGGGCGACAAGACCGCAAAGGCGCGCAAGGTCGGCGAGCTCGTCGCTGAGCGGGCCAAGGCCGCGGGCATCGAGACCGTGGTGTTCGACCGTGGTGGCAACAAGTACCACGGCCGTATCGCCGCGTTGGCCGATGCCGCGCGTGAGAACGGGCTGGCTTTCTGAGCCCGCTGGTCCGGACAAGCTTCGTACGACAGATGAGGATTTTCTGATGGCTGGACCCCAGCGCCGCGGTGGCGGCGCCGGCGGCGGCGAGCGTCGGGACCGGCGGGATCGGCGGGACGGCGGAGCCGCCGCCGAGAAGACCGCGTACGTCGAGCGCGTTGTCGCGATCAACCGTGTAGCCAAGGTCGTCAAGGGCGGCCGCCGCTTCAGCTTCACCGCGCTGGTCGTGGTGGGCGACGGCGACGGCACCGTCGGTGTCGGCTACGGGAAGGCCAAGGAGGTGCCGGCCGCCATCGCCAAGGGTGTGGAGGAGGCCAAGAAGCACTTCTTCAAGGTCCCCCGTATCCAGGGCACCATTCCGCACCCGATCCAGGGTGAGGCGGCGGCCGGTGTCGTGCTGCTCAAGCCGGCTTCCCCCGGTACCGGTGTCATCGCCGGTGGCCCGGTGCGTGCCGTGCTCGAGTGCGCGGGCATCCACGACGTGCTGAGCAAGTCGCTCGGCTCGGACAACGCGATCAACATCGTCCATGCGACGGTGGCGGCCCTCAAGGGTCTCCAGCGTCCCGAGGAGATCGCGGCTCGCCGCGGGCTTCCGCTCGAGGACGTGGCCCCGGCCGCTCTCCTGCGCGCCCGCGCGGGAGTGGGTGCGTGATGGCTCGCCTCAAGGTCACCCAGGTCCGATCCAAGATCGGCAGCAAGCAGAACCAGCGGGACACGCTCCGGTCCCTCGGTCTCAAGCGCCTTCACGACGTCGTCGTGAAGGAAGACCGTCCGGAGATCCGCGGGATGATTTTCACGGTGAAGCACTTGGTCACCGTCGAGGAGGTGGACTGACATGGCTGGGGAGAACCCGCTGAAGGTGCACCACCTGCGGCCCGCCCCGGGCGCCAAGACCGCCAAGACCCGTGTGGGTCGTGGTGAGGCGTCGAAGGGTAAGACCGCCGGTCGCGGTACCAAGGGCACCAAGGCCCGCTACCAGGTTCCGGAGCGCTTCGAGGGTGGGCAGATGCCCCTCCACATGCGGCTTCCGAAGCTGAAGGGCTTCAAGAACCCGTTCCGCACCGAGTACCAGGTCGTGAACCTGGACAAGCTCAGTGCCCTGTTCCCCGAGGGCGGCGACGTGACCGTCGACGAACTCGTGGCCAAGGGTGCGGTTCGCAAGAACCAGCTGGTCAAGGTGCTCGGCCAGGGCGAGATCACCGTTGCCGTCCGAGTGAAGGTGCACGCCTTCTCCGGTGCGGCGAAGGAGAAGATCGCGGCGGCCGGCGGCTCGGCCGACGAGCTGTAAAGCAACGGCTGTTTGGCAGGGGCGCCTCACCGGTAAGGTGGTGGCGCCCCTGCGTCGTCTGCGGCCAGGCCGCACACAGCACCAGGGTCCCCGGTCGGAACCCCGGATTCCACTTCCGGGCCCGCCGTAATTCCCCCGGTCCGTGCGACACTTCCGCGGTCCGACGCTGTTATTGTCCGTGAGGTTCCAACCGGTACCGGCCCGTACAACGCGGGACCGATCGATCAAACGACTCGCTCGCCTGAGCGAGGCGCAGGAGGCAGTGTGCTCACCGCTTTCGGCCGGGCGTTCCGCACGCCCGACCTGCGCAAGAAGCTGCTCTTCACGCTGGGGATCATCGTCCTGTTCCGGATCGGGTCGCACATCCCCGTTCCAGGCGTGTCCTTCCAGATGGTCCGCACGTGCGTCGATGCCGCGGACCAGGGCGGCCTCTTCGGTCTGGTGAACATGTTCAGCGGCGGCGCGCTGCTGCAACTCACGATCTTCGCGCTCGGCATCATGCCGTATATCACCGCGAGCATCATCCTTCAGCTGCTGACGGTGGTGATCCCACGCCTCGAAGCCCTCAAGAAGGAGGGCCAGGCCGGCACCACCAAGATCACCCAGTACACCCGGTACCTGACCATCGCCCTGGCGATCCTGCAGTCGACCGCGCTGGTCGCGACGGCGCGGAGCGGCGCGCTGTTCAACAGCGCGGGCGGCGGTGAGTGCGTCCCGTCGCAGATCGTTCCGGACCAGAGCCTGTTCCGGATCGTCGTGATGGTGGCCGTGATGACCGCCGGTACGTCGGTGATCATGTGGCTGGGCGAACTGGTCACGGACCGCGGCATCGGCAACGGCATGTCCGTGCTGATGTTCGTCTCCGTGGCGGCGGGCTTCCCGTCCGCGCTGTGGAACATCAAGCAGACCGGCACGCTGGGCGGCGGCTGGGTGGCCTTCTTCACGGTCATCGCGGTCGGCCTGCTCATGGTCGCGCTGGTCGTCTTCGTCGAGCAGGCGCAACGCCGCATCCCGGTGCAGTACGCCAAGCGGATGATCGGGCGCCGTGCGTACGGCGGAACGTCGACGTACATCCCGCTGAAGGTGAACCAGGCGGGCATCATCCCCGTGATTTTCGCCTCGTCGCTGCTCTACATTCCGGCGCTCATCGCACAGTTCTCCGGCAGCAAGTCGGGCTGGGCGGTGTGGATCCAGAACAACTTCGTCAAGGGTGACCACCCGCTTTACATGATCACGTACTTCCTCCTGATCGTGTTCTTCGCCTTCTTCTATGTGGCGATCACGTTCAACCCCGAGGAAGTTGCCGACAACATGAAGAAGTATGGTGGTTTCATCCCGGGCATCCGCGCCGGCAGACCGACTGCGGAGTACCTGAACTACATCCTTACCCGGATCACGTGGCCCGGATCGCTCTACCTGGGCATGATCGCGCTCGTACCCATGATCGCGCTCGTGCTCTTCAACTCCACCAACAGCTTCCCGTTCGGTGGTACGAGCATCCTGATCATCGTGGGAGTGGGTCTGGAAACCGTGAAGCAGATCGAGAGCCAGCTCCAGCAGCGCAACTACGAAGGCTTCCTCCGCTAAATGCGTATCGTTCTTGTGGGCCCCCCCGGCGCGGGTAAGGGAACCCAGGCCCAGTTCATCGCGACAAACCTGTCGATCCCCGCGATCTCGACGGGTGACCTGTTCCGCAGCAACGTAGGCCAGGGCACTCCGCTCGGCCTCGAAGCGAAGAAGTACATGGACGCGGGCAACCTCGTCCCCGACGAGGTGACCATCGGCATGGTCCGCGACCGGCTCGCCCAGCCGGACGCCGCCGACGGCTTCCTGTTGGACGGCTTCCCGCGGAACACCGCGCAGGCCAAGGTGCTCGACGAGATTCTGGCCGGGCACGGCACGCAGCTCGACGCGGTCCTCGAACTCGAGGTCCCGTCGAAGGAGATCATCCAGCGGTTGTCCGGGCGCCGGCAGTGCCGGGCGAACGGCCACGTCTGCCACATAGTGTTCGATCCGCCGAAGACCGAGGGCGTCTGCGACGAGTGCGGCAGCGAGCTGTACCAGCGCGAGGACGACCGCGAGGAGACGGTGAAGCACCGTCTCGACGTGTACAAGGAGCAGACCGAGCCGTTGATCGGCTACTACTCCGAGAAGGCGATCCTCGTGGTGATCGACGCGACGGGACGGGTGGGCGACGTCACCGAGCGCGCGATGACCGCGTTGAAGCCCTTCGCGAAGCAGGACTGACGCGGGGGCCCTTCGGGGCGTACACCCAGCGCCGTGCGGCATGGGCGATCCGGGAGATCCGGGTCGCCCATGTTCGCGTTTCGGAGCGGGTATCGGGGGACCAGGGCATGACCGACGAGGCGACGCCGCACGCGGCGCGGAAGGACAGCAACCCGGTGATCAAGAGGCGGCGGAGCAAGATCGAGCGCAAGACCCCGGAGCAGATCGAGAAGATGCGCCGGGCGGGTGCGGTCGTCGCGGACACGCTGGCGAAGCTGCGCGCCGCCGCGGTGCCGGGGGCCACCACGCGGGAACTCGACGCGCTGGCGGAGGCGTCGATCCGGGGGGCCGGGGCGGTGCCGTCGTTCAAGGGCTACCACGGGTTCCCGGCGTCGATCTGCGCGTCCGTGAACGACGTGGTGGTGCACGGGATTCCGGACGACACCCCGCTGCGGGACGGGGACCTGATCTCCATCGACTGCGGCGCGATCCTCGACGGGTGGCACGGCGACTCGGCGATCAGCGTCGCGGTCGGCGCGGTGTCCGACGAGTTGGCCGAGCTGAGCCGGGTGTGCGAGGAGTCGATGTACGCGGGCATCGCCGCGGCGGTGCCGGGCGCGCGGCTGACCGACATCAGCCACGCGATCGAGAAGGCGATCCGTGCGAACGCGCCGGCGGGCGGCGGGCAATACGGCATCGTGCAGGACTACGGCGGCCACGGCATCGGCACCGAGATGCACCAGGACCCGCACATCCTCAACTACGGGCGTCCGGGCCTGGGCCCGGAACTGCTGCCGGGCGTGTGCCTCGCCATCGAGCCGATGGTGACCCTGGGCAAGCCGGACACCTTCACCATGCCGGACGAGTGGACGGTGAAGACCACCGCGGGCGGCTTCGCCTCGCACTGGGAGCACTCCATCGCCGTCACGGCCGACGGCCCGGTCATCCTGACCCGCCCGCTGGACTGAGGGACGGGCGGAGTCGCGGCGGGGGAGCGGTCGGTCGGCGCGCCTGGTCGCCGGGCCGGGGTCGGCTGTGACGAGGGGTGTCGCGGAGCGGGACGACGGGGCGACAGGATCTGCCCTCCGACGGGCAAGAGGTCTCCGGGCGCGGTGAGTCACGGATCCCGTCGGCCCGCACTGCGGGCTGTGGCGCGGATGGCGCCGCGGAGCCCTGGGCGCCGCGGGTCGGACGGCCGCGTCGGGTGCGGTCGGGCGGGGTGTGCCGGCGGTCGGCCCACGGTGCCGTTGCCGCGGCGTGAACCGAGGCCGTCGGTCGGGGAGTTCGGGTGTCGCCCGGCACGCCCCCGGCGAGGCTGCCGTGGGCGTCTGCCCCGTCCTACCCTGTGCGCATGGACAGTGACGCGGCACGGCCGGTGACCGACGCGGAGCGCGAGCGGGTGACCGGCATTCTGCGGGAGCAGATGGCGTCCGGTCGCCTGGCGCTTTCCGACTACCAGGCCCGGCTGCGGCGCGTGCGTGCCGCGGCGACCGTGGGGGAGTTGGACGCGGTGCTGCGGGACCTGCCGGGCCGACGCGACGACGGCGACGGGGAGGAGCGGCCGCACGCGGCCGCGAGCCCGTCGGCCGAGGCGGCACCCGAGCAGGCTGCGGGCGGCGCCAAGCGCGCGGGGTGCGGGGGAGCGGCCGCGATGCTCGTCGTGGCGTCGGCCGCGGTGTGCGCGGCGGCCGGGTGGACGAAGCGGGCGGGCTGACGGGGCGCACACGCCTGAGTCGACCTGACGCCCACCCACGGGCCGGCCTCGTACGTCCTTGCTGGTCACCCGCCGATTCCGTGGACGATTGAGCCGGTCGTGCGGCGTGTCGTGGGCTGGGGATGCGGTACCGTGCCCGGCTCGGTTTCCCATCTCGTGGGTATGTGGCTTAGACTGACTCGTCGGCTTGTCTGTGCCGCTTTTCACCACGCCTTAGACGAAGCGCCCGCTGTGCGGGTTTCGCGAGGTCCGGCTGCGGCAGTCACGACAGCCACAGGTAGCTGATCCCGAGTAGATGAAGCGCGGAGGACATGCCCAAGAAGCAAGGGGCCATCGAGATCGAGGGCACTGTCATCGAGTCTCTCCCCAACGCCATGTTTCGCGTCGAGCTGCAGAATGGGCACAAGGTCCTCGCGCACATCAGCGGGAAGATGCGGATGCACTACATCCGGATCCTTCCGGACGACCGGGTTGTGGTCGAACTGAGCCCGTACGACCTGACCCGCGGCCGGATCGTCTACCGCTACAAGTAGGCGAGCCCCGTCGCGCAAGCGCGGGTGCGAACCGATAACCGCCTCGGCGACGAGGGTGCCCCAGGGCGCCCTCGTCAGCACGTACCGGAGAGATCATGAAGGTCAAGCCGAGCGTCAAGAAGATCTGTGACAAGTGCAAGGTGATCCGCCGTCACGGCCGGGTCATGGTGATCTGCGAGAACCTGCGCCACAAGCAGCGCCAGGGCTGAGCAGTCACCGCGCACGCGGCACGCGATCGTCGCGCGACGCACGCACCACGTAAGAGTCGCAGCACCCGACCCCCGCAGTAGTCGAGCGCGGGACGCCACCCCCGGACGAAGGCCGGGGACCGAAGGACCCTGTGAACGGACCTTCCGGATCGGTGCTGTGCAGAACCTTCGACGAACCCAGGAGCCACGTACATGGCACGCCTTGTCGGCGTTGACCTGCCCCGCGACAAGCGGGTCGAGGTCGCACTCACCTACATCTTCGGCGTCGGTCGCACCCGCGCGCTGGAGACCCTGAGCAACACCGGCGTCAACCCGGACACCCGCGTCCGCGACCTGACCGAGGACGACCTCGTCAAGCTGCGCGACTGGATCGACGCGAACTACCGCGTCGAGGGCGACCTGCGCCGCGAGGTCCAGGCCGACATCCGCCGCAAGGTGGAGATCGGCTGCTACGAGGGCCTGCGCCACCGCCGCGGCCTTCCGGTCCGCGGACAGCGCACGCACACCAACGCGCGTACCCGCAAGGGCCCGCGTCGCGCCATCGCCGGCAAGAAGAAGCCGGGCAAGAAGTAGTCCGCTAACGCCGGATCACACGGTTCGCGTTACGCAGGACCGACGACCTCAGGAGTTTCCAGCAGATGCCTCCCAAGAGCCGCACCGGCGCCAAGAAGGTGCGCCGCAAGGAAAAGAAGAACGTCGCTCACGGGCACGCCCACATCAAGAGCACGTTCAACAACACGATCGTGTCGATCACCGACCCGCAGGGCAACGTGATCTCGTGGGCTTCCGCGGGCCACGTCGGCTTCAAGGGCTCGCGCAAGTCGACCCCCTTCGCCGCGCAGATGGCTGCCGAGTCGGCGGCCCGCCGTGCCCAGGAGCACGGCATGCGCAAGGTTGATGTCTTCGTCAAGGGCCCGGGTTCGGGTCGTGAGACCGCCATCCGCTCGCTCCAGGCGACCGGCCTTGAGGTGGGTTCCATCCAGGACGTCACCCCCGTGCCGCACAACGGCTGCCGCCCCCCCAAGCGCCGCCGCGTCTGACCTGAGTCCGAGTAGGAGTTAAAGAACCATGGCGCGTTACACCGGCGCTGACTGCAAGCGCTGCCGTCGCGAGAAGATGAAGCTGTTCCTCAAGGGCAGCAAGTGCGAAGGGCCGAAGTGCCCGATCGAGATCCGCCCGTACCCGCCGGGTGAGCACGGCCGCGGCCGTACCAAGGACAGCGAGTACCTGCTGCAGATGCGCGAGAAGCAGAAGTGCGCGCGCATCTACGGCGTCCTCGAGAAGCAGTTCCGCGGCTACTACGAGGAGGCGAACCGCAAGCAGGGCAAGACCGGCGAGAACCTGCTCCGCATCCTCGAGTCGCGTCTCGACAACGTGGTCTACCGTGCGGGCTTCGCCAAGTCCCGCGACCACGCCCGCCAGCTGGTCCGCCACGGCCACATCACGGTCAACGGCGTCAAGACGGACATCCCGTCGGCCCGCGTCAGCGAGAACGACATCGTCGAGGTCCGCAAGGACTCGCTGGAGCTGACCCCGTTCGTGGTCGCCCGTGCCGAGGCCGGCGAGCGCCCGGTTCCGGCGTGGATCGAGGTCATCCCGAGCAAGATGCGGATCCTCGTGCACTCCCTGCCCGCGCGTCAGGTCATCGACACGCAGGTGCAGGAGCAGCTCATCGTCGAGCTGTACTCGAAGTAATCCGCGGTTTTCCGCGCATTCCTTCGGGAACGTAGGACGGATTTTCGGGTCGGGCGGGCCGGGTTTCACCGGTCCGCCCGTACCCTTGCCATAGCCATCGGTGTCATATAGCGGGCACCGGAGACATGGAGGAAGACCATGCTGATCGCGCAGCGTCCCACGCTGACCGAAGACGTCGTCGACGAGTACCGCTCCCGGTTCGTCATCGAGCCGCTGGAGCCGGGCTTCGGCTACACCCTCGGCAACTCGCTCCGCCGTACGCTCCTGTCGTCGATCCCGGGTGCCGCCGTGACGAGCATCCGCGTCGACGGCGTCCTGCACGAGTTCACCACCGTGCCGGGCGTCAAGGAGGACGTCACCGACCTCATCCTCAACATCAAGCAGCTGGTCGTCTCCTCGGAGCACGACGAGCCGGTCGTGATGTACCTGCGCAAGCAGGGCCCGGGTGTGGTCACCGCCGGCGACATCGCGCCGCCGGCCGGGGTCGAGGTGCACAACCCCGAGCTGGTCCTGGCGACGCTGAACGCCAAGGGCAAGCTGGAGATGGAGCTGACCGTCGAGCGCGGTCGCGGCTACGTCTCCGCGGTGCAGAACAAGCAGGCGGGCCAGGAGATCGGCCGGATCCCGGTCGACTCGATCTACTCGCCCGTCATGAAGGTCACGTACAAGGTCGAGGCGACCCGTGTCGAGCAGCGCACGGACTTCGACAAGCTGATCGTGGACGTCGAGACCAAGCCGTCGATGCGTCCGCGCGACGCGATGGCCTCGGCCGGCAAGACCCTGGTCGAGCTGTTCGGCCTGGCCCGCGAGCTGAACGTCGACGCCGAAGGCATCGACATGGGCCCGTCGCCGACGGACGCCGCGCTCGCAGCCGACCTGGCGCTGCCGATCGAAGAGCTGGAACTGACCGTCCGCTCGTACAACTGCCTCAAGCGCGAGGGCATCCACACCGTGGGTGAGCTGGTCGCGCGCAGCGAGGCCGACCTGCTGGACATCCGCAACTTCGGTGCGAAGTCCATCGACGAGGTCAAGGCGAAGCTGGCCGGCATGGGCCTCGCGCTCAAGGACAGCCCGCCCGGATTCGACCCGACCGCCGCGGCCGACAGCTTCGGCGACGAGGACGACCACGGGTTCGCGGAGACCGAGCAGTACTGAGCGACGGATTCCCGTCGAGGATCGCAACGCGGAGACCGAGCAGTACTGAGCAGCAGCCTTCGCTGACTGACTTGTACTGATCACCGCTGATCGTCGCCCGGGGCTCCGGCTCCGGGCGGACCGCCCCCGGCAGGCATGCCGGGGGCTCACGTCCGTGCCGTCCGGCACGGACGGACTGACACCGGTACCTGATACGGCCGGTGCAGGGATATCAAGGAGAAAGAAATGCCCAAGCCCGCCAAGGGTGCGCGCCTCGGTGGCGGCCCGGCTCACGAGCGCCTGCTTCTCTCGGGCCTCGCGACGGCGCTGTTCGAGCACGGTCGGATCACCACGACCGAGGCCAAGGCGCGTCGGCTGCGTCCGGTCGCGGAGAAGCTGATCACCAAGGCGAAGCGCGGCGACCTGCACGCGCGCCGCCAGGTGCTCACCGTCGTCCGCGACAAGAGCGTCGTGCACACGCTGTTCGAGGAGATCGGCCCGCGCTACGCGAACCGTCCCGGTGGCTACACCCGTATCACCAAGGTCGGCAACCGCAAGGGCGACAACGCGCCGATGGCCGTCATCGAGCTTGTCGAGGCCCTGACCGTGGCGCAGACCGCGGTCGGCGAGGCCGAGGCCGCGACCAAGCGCTCCGTCAAGGAGCAGGACGCCAAGGCCACCGAGGCGAAGGTCGAGGAGACCAAGGCCGAGGAGACCGAGGCTGCCGCCGACACGGAGGCGAAGGACGCCTGAGCGTCTCACCGCTGATGTAACGCAGGCCCGCTTTCCCCCTTCGGGTGGGGGAGCGGGCCTGTGGCTTTTGCGCGTGTGTCCTTTCCGCGCGGCACCCTGCCGCGCCCGGTGAATGGGGTTGAGGGTGACTGCCGACGCGGGGCTGCTGCGGCTGCGGATCGATCTGGCGTACGACGGCGCCGAGTTCTCCGGTTGGGCGCGCCAGCCTGGGCTGCGGACCGTGCAGGGCACGTTGGAGCAGGCGCTGACCACGGTGCTGCGGCTGCCCGAGCCCGCGCAGCTGACCGTGGCAGGGCGTACCGATGCCGGGGTGCATGCGCGCGGGCAGGTCGCGCACGTCGACATTCCCGTGGACAAGTGGACGATGGACGGCCACCAGCTGGTGCGGCGGCTGTCCGGGACGCTGCCGCGGGACGTCCGGGTGCGCGCGGTGTCCCAGGCGCCGGACGGCTTCGACGCGCGGTTCGCCGCGGAGTGGCGGCGGTATGCCTACCGGGTCAGCGACGCCGCGGGCGGCGTCGACCCGCTGCGGCGGGCCCACGTGGTGTGGCACGACCACCCGCTGGACGTGGCGCTGATGAACGAGGCGGCGGGGCGGCTGCTCGGCGACCACGACTTCGCGGCGTACTGCAAGCGGCGCGAGGGCGCGTCGACGGTGCGGTGCCTGAAGGAGTTCCACTGGGTGCGCGAGACGCCGGGGGAGTCCGATGCGGGGCCGGGGTATACGCCGCTGGTGATCGCGTCGGTGCGGGCGGACGCGTTCTGCCACAACATGGTGCGGTCGCTGGTGGGCGCGATGCTGGCCGTCGGGTCGGGGCGGCGGCCGGTGGAGTGGCCGGCCGGGATACTCGCCGCGGGCAAGCGCGACTCGTCGGTGCACGTCGCGCCGGCGCACGGCCTGGTGCTGGAGGAAGTGGCCTACCCGTCGGACGAGAAACTGGCGGAGCGGGCGGCCAAGGCCAAGCGGCACCGGCTCGACGTGGTGTGACGGTTACGCTCCGTCAATTATTGAGGGCCTTTTCGGCCGCGGACTTCGCGGCGTTGTAGATCTCTTGGGAGCGCTGTTCGCCGCGGGCGGTCAGGACGCCTTGGGCGGCGGCGTCGAGGTCGGCGCCCATCTGGTCGACCTTGGGGTCGCTGCCCGTGGTGATGCGGTTCTCCGTGCCGGGGTAGCCGCCGATCAGGAAAATGCCGTACCGGCCAAGGGAGTTCGTTTGCCGCAGGCAGACCACCCCCGGGGTTCCGGCGACCGGGTCGGGGCACAGCACCTGCACGGGGCCGCCGGGGAGCGCGGTGAGGGCGGAGGCGGGGTCGGCGTTGCCGTCGCCCGCGGCGGCCTGCGCGTCGCCGGGGTTCGCGAACGACGCGACCGCGACGGTGGCCGCGACGCCGTCCGGGCCGGACGCGGTGATCCGGACCAGCTGCACGCACTGGTGGCGGCGCAGGATCATGCCGAGCGACGGATTCGCGGCGTCCGCGCAGGTGTTGTCCAACTGCCGTGCGACGACGGTGTAGACCCGCCCCTGGACGGCGATCGTGGCGTCCGGGAACAGCCCTTCGGCGGTGAACGGCGCGGTGTCCTTGGCCGGGTCGGCCAGCACCGCGGCGCTGCCCGGCGGGGGTGCGACGACCGGCACCGGCTTGAACGTCGGCTTGCCGCCCGCGGTGGGCGCCGAGGCGGGCTGCTTGTCCGTGCCGCCGTCGGGCCACAGGGCCCAGGCGGTGATGCCGCCGCTGACGAGGGCGAGGCCCAGCAGCGTGGCGGCGGTGCGGAGGCGCTGTTTGCGGCGTCTGCGGCGGCGCGTTTCGCGGTCCGCCATGGCGTTCCAGTCGGGTGTCCCGGAGCCGGACCGGCTTGCCGCGTACGGGGTTTGGGGCGTCGTGCCGGTGCCGTCGTACGGGTCGGCCGCGGCGCCGAATTCCGGCCCGCCGGGGCGCACCGACCACGCCATCGTCGTCTCCGACGGGCTCTCGTCGGGCATGGCGGATCCCGTGCCCGCCGCGCCGTCGACGCCGTCGCCGCGGTTCGTGGTCTCCGCCACACCGCTGCGTCCGGCGTGCGCACGGCGGCGGCCGCGGCCGCCCCGGCCCGTATGGTCTCCGCTCACGGCAGCCTCCCCGCGGTCGCCCGTCGGTCACAGTCCGTTTCTTCGCGCGGCAGCATAGTGGCGCGCGGGGGCCCGGGTTCGCCGCCGGTGGTCGGAACCGCTCCGCGGGCCGGATAGCATGGAACCCTCGGAGGGGGCTCGGGGAGCACAGCCCCCCGACGCTCGTTTTGACCGGCACCCCGGAAACCCGGTATTCTGCCGGTTCGTTGTGCGTATTGGCTTGCTTGAGTGAAGTCGGTACGCCGGGCCGCACGAGGCCCCCGGCTGTACTTCCGGATCATTCGCGGAAGTCGCCGGGCTCAGCCCATGCGCCATCCCGTCAGCACACACTCACTGAAGAAGCGAAGGCTATCGACCGTGCGCACGTACAGCCCTAAGCCCGGCGACGTCCAGCGTCAGTGGCACGTCATCGACGCGACCGATGTCGTGCTCGGCCGTCTGTCCACCCAGGCTGCTGCCCTCCTCCGGGGCAAGCACAAGCCGGTGTACGCGCCGCACGTCGACACCGGCGACTTCGTCATCATCATCAACGCGGACAAGGTCCACCTGTCCGGCAACAAGCGGACCCAGAAGCTGGCCTACCGCCACTCGGGTCACCCGGGCGGCCTCCGCTCGGTGCGCTATGACGACCTGCTCGCGAACAACCCCGAGAAGGCCGTGGAGAAGGCCGTCAAGGGCATGCTCCCGAAGAACACCCTGGGTCGGCAGATGCTGTCGAAGCTCAAGGTGTACGCCGGTCCGGAGCACCCGCACCAGGCCCAGCAGCCGGTGCCGTTCGAGATCACCCAGGTCGCGCAGTAGTCACGGCCACAGCCTGACGATCGAAGTTTTGAGCAGCCGTGTGAACGGCTGAGGATCGCAAAGAGGAGAATCGTGGCCGAGACCACTGCCGAGGTCCCCGTCGAGGAGACCGAAGAGGTCACCCTCGAGAGCTACACGTCCGAGTCCGTGGCTTCGCGTTTCAGCGAGCCGCAGCCGGGCGCCGCGACGGGCCGCCGCAAGGAGGCCATCGCCCGTGTCCGCATCGTCCCGGGCACCGGCAAGTGGAAGATCAACGGGCGCACGCTCGAGACCTACTTCCCGAACAAGGTGCACCAGCAGCTCGTCAACGAGCCGTTCAAGATCCTTGAGCTGGACGAGAAGTACGACGTCATCGCCCGCATCTCCGGCGGCGGCGTGTCCGGCCAGGCCGGCGCGCTGCGCCTGGGTGTCGCCCGTGCGCTGAACGAGGCGGACGTCGAGCTGAACCGTCCGGCGCTGAAGAAGGCCGGCTTCCTGACCCGTGACGCCCGCGCCACCGAGCGCAAGAAGCCGGGTCTGAAGAAGGCGCGTAAGGCTCCGCAGTACAGCAAGCGTTAAGTCGCCGGCTGGTCTGCATATTGCATCGGACCCCGGGGCACAGTTGTGTGCCCCGGGGTCCGATGCTTTTGTGGCAGCACTTCAGCAGCACCCTCAGCACTTCTGCACTTCTATCCACGGGAGGTCCGAAGGTGGGACGACTCTTCGGCACGGACGGGGTACGCGGCCTGGCCAACGGCCGGCTGACCGCCGAACTGGCCCTGGACCTGGCGGTCAGCGCCGCGCGGGTCCTGGGTGCGGAACGCACCGGGCACGGCCGTCGGCCGTTCGCGGTCGTCGGGCGCGACCCCCGGGCGTCGGGCGAGTTCCTGGAGGCCGCGGTCGTCGCGGGCCTCGCGGGCGCGGGTGTCGACGTGTACCGGGCCGGAGTGCTGCCCACTCCCGCGATCGCCTACCTGACCGGCATGCTGGGCGCGGACCTGGGCGTGATGCTGTCCGCGAGCCACAACGCGATGCCGGACAACGGCATCAAGTTCTTCGCGCGCGGCGGCCACAAGCTCCCCGACGACGTCGAGGACCGCATCGAGGCGCTGCTCGGCACCGAGTGGGACCGTCCGACCGGTGCCCAGGTCGGGCGCGTGCAGGACCACCCCGAGGGCCATGCCCGGTACGTCGAGCACCTGCTGGCCACGTTGCCGCACCGCCTCGACGGCCTGAAGGTCGTGCTGGACTGCGCGAACGGCGCGTCGTCACGGGTCGCCCCGGACGCGCTGCGGCAGGCGGGCGCCGAGGTCGTGACGATCCACTGCGAGCCCGACGGCCTGAACATCAACGAGGACTGCGGCTCGACGCACCTGGGCGGGCTCAAGGCCGCGGTGCTGGAGCACGGCGCCGACGCGGGCATCGCGCACGACGGCGACGCGGACCGCTGCCTCGCGGTGGACGCGCACGGCAACGAGGTCGACGGCGACCAGATCCTCGCGGTGCTGGCGCTGGCGATGCGCGACTTGGGCAAGTTGCGCGAGGAGACGCTCGTCGCCACGGTGATGTCGAACCTCGGCCTCAAGCTCGCCATGCAGAGCGCGGGCGTGAAGATGGTCGAGACGGCGGTCGGCGACCGGTATGTGCTCGAAGCGATGCTGGGCGCCGGCTTCACCCTGGGCGGCGAGCAGTCCGGGCACGTGGTGCTGCTGGACCATGCGACGACGGGCGACGGCACGCTGACGGCGCTCCAGCTGCTGGCGCGGGTCGCGCAGACCGGCAAGCCGCTGCACGAGCTGGCGTCGGTCATGACCCGGCTGCCGCAGGTGCTGATCAACGTGTCCGGCGTGGACCGGGCGCGCGTGCACGTGTCGACGGGCCTGGCCGCGGCGGTCGCCGAGGCCGAGCAGCGCCTCGCGGGCGGCGGCCGGGTGCTGCTGCGGCCGTCCGGCACCGAGCCGCTGGTGCGGGTGATGGTCGAGGCGCAGACGCACGAGCAGGCCGAGTACGAGGCGAACCTGCTCGCCGATGTGGTGCGGGTCGAGCTGGCGGTCTGAGCCGCCGTTTTCTTGCCGAACGGCCTCCGCCCGGGATTCCCGGGCGGAGGCCGTTCCGCATTTCCGCATGTGCAGCTGTGGGGGTGTGGGGTGCGATCGGGGCGCGTCAGAGCTTGCGGAGCCGCAGCCGGCTCACCGAGTGGTCGGCGTCCTTGCGCAGCACGAGCGTCGCGCGCCCGCGGGTCGGCAACACGTTCTGCACCAGGTTGAGTTCGTTGATGTCCCGCCAGATGCCCTCGGCGTAGGCGACGGCTTCCGGTTCGGTCATCGCCGCATAGCGCCGGAAGTACGACGCGGGGTCCCGGAACGCGGTCTGACGCAGCTTCAGGAAGCGGTCGAGGTACCAGCGGCGGATGTCCGTGGTGCGGGCGTCCACGTACACGCTGAAGTCGAAGAAGTCGGAGACCGCGAGGCGGGGCCGGCCGTCCGCGCCGACCAGCGCGGGCTGCAGGACGTTGAGGCCTTCGACGATGAGGATGTCGGGCTGCCGGACGACGAGGCGTTCGTCGGCGACGATGTCGTACGACAGGTGCGAGTAGACGGGGGCGGACACTTCGGCCTTGCCGGCTTTCACGTCGGAGACGAAACGGACCAGCGCGCGCTGGTCGTACGACTCCGGGAAGCCTTTGCGGTGCATGATGCCGCGCCGCTCCAACTCCGCGTTGGGGTACAGGAATCCGTCGGTGGTGAGAAGCGCCACGTGCGGATGGTCCGGCCATCGTGCGAGCAGTTCGCGCAGGATGCGCGCGGTGGTGCTCTTGCCGACGGCGACGCTGCCCGCGACGCCTATGACGAAGGGCGTGGGGCGGCGCTCGTCGTTGCCGAGGAACGTCGTGAGCGCGGAATTGAGGCCGCGGGTCGCGCCCACGTACAGGTTCAGCAGCCGGGACAAGGGCAGGTAGACGTCGCTGACCTCGTCGAGATCGACGACGTCGCCGAGGCCTCGGAGCCGTTCCAGTTCGTCGGCGGTCAGCGGCAGCGGTGTGTTCGCCCGAAGCCGGCTCCACGCCTCGCGGTCGAGTTCGACGTACGGAGACAGGTCGCGTGCCGTGCCGGGCGTGACAGAGGTGTGCACGGCACACATTCTCCCCGGGGCCGTCCGGCGGTCGCCTCCGGGGCGGATCCGGCGCTCCACCCCGTAGGCTGACACTCCAGTGCGGCTCGTGGGCAAACCCCACGGAAGGGATACCAGTCTGTGTGTGGGATCGTCGGATACGTAGGTGACAAGTCGGCGCTCGACGTCGTCATCGAGGGTCTGCGGCGCCTCGAGTACCGGGGTTACGACTCGGCGGGCGTGGCAGTGCTCGCCGACGGCGGCCTGGTGAGCGACAAGCGGGCCGGCAAGCTGGTCAACCTGGAGAAGGCCCTCGACGAGTCGCCGCTCGCCGAGGGGACCACGGGCATCGGGCACACCCGTTGGGCGACGCACGGCGCGCCGAACGACGTCAACGCGCACCCGCATCTGGACAACGCGGGCAAGGTCGCCGTCGTGCACAACGGCATCATCGAGAACTTCGCCGCGCTTCGCGCCGAGCTGGCCGAGCGCGGCCACACGTTGCTGTCCGAGACGGACACCGAGGTGGTCAGCCACCTGCTCGCCGACGAGTTCGGCGCGGCGGACGGCGACCTGGCCGAGGCCATGCGCCGGGTGTGCCGCCGTCTGGAGGGCGCGTTCACCCTGGTGGCCGTGCACGCGGACGCCCCGGACGTGGTCGTCGCCGCGCGCCGCAACTCGCCGCTGGTCGTGGGCCGCGGCAAGGGCGAGAACTTCCTCGCGTCGGACGTCGCCGCGTTCATCGCGCACACCCGCGAGGCGGTCGAGCTGGGCCAGGACCAGGTCGTCGAGCTGCGCCGCGGCGGTGTCGAGATCACCGACTTCGAGGGCAACCCGGGCACGTTCCGCGAGTACCACGTGGACTGGGACGCGTCGGCCGCCGAGAAGGACGGCTACGACTACTTCATGCTCAAGGAGATCGCCGAGCAGCCGAAGGCGGTCGCCGACACGCTCCTGGGCCGCATCGGCACCGACGGGCGCCTGCACCTGGACGAGGTGCGCATCCCGGACCAGGTGCTGCGCGAGATCGACAAGGTCGTCATCATCGCGTGCGGCACGTCGTTCCATGCCGCGATGATCGCCAAGCTGGCGATCGAGCACTGGACGCGCGTGCCGTGCGAGGTCGAGCTGGCGAGCGAGTTCCGCTACCGCGACCCGATCCTCGACAAGCAGTCGCTGGTCGTCACGATCTCGCAGTCCGGCGAGACGATGGACACCCTGATGGCGCAGCGCCACGCCCGCGAGCAGGGCGCCAAGGTGCTGGCGATCTGCAACACCAACGGCTCGACGATGCCGCGCGAGGCCGACGCCGTGCTGTACACGCACGCGGGCCCGGAGGTCGCGGTCGCGTCGACGAAGGCGTTCCTCACCCAGCTGGTGGCGTGCTACCTGGTGGCGCTGTACTTGGGCCAGGTGCGCGGCACGAAGTGGGGCGACGAGATCACCGAGGTGATCCAGCAGCTCGCCGAGATGCCCAAGCACGTGGAGAAGGTCCTCGACACGATGGGCCCGGTGCGGGACCTGGCGCGGTCGCTGAAGGACGCCACGTCGGTGCTGTTCCTCGGCCGGCACGTGGGCTACCCGGTGGCGCTGGAGGGTGCGCTCAAGCTCAAGGAGCTGGCGTACATGCACGCCGAGGGCTTCGCGGCGGGCGAGCTGAAGCACGGGCCGATCGCGCTGATCGAGGACGGCCTGCCGGTCGTCGTCGTGGTGCCGTCGCCGCGGGGCCGCAGCGTGCTGCACGACAAGATCGTGTCGAACATCCAGGAGATCCGGGCGCGCGGCGCGAAGACGATCGTGATCGCCGAGGAGGGCGACGAGGCGGTCGTGCCGTACGCCGACCACCTGGTGCGCATCCCGGCGACGCCGGTGCTGCTGCAGCCGCTGGTGGCGACGGTGCCGTTGCAGGTGTTCGCGTGTGAGCTGGCCACGGCCAAGGGGCACGAGGTCGACCAGCCGCGGAACCTGGCGAAGTCGGTGACCGTCGAGTAGGGGTTTCGTTCGGTCGTCGCGTTCGATCGTTCGTGGGGGCGGGCCGGCCGGGTGCCGGCCCGTCCGCGTTTGCGGGAAGGCGTGTGGGCATGGCGGCGCGGTCGCGTCCGGTGGTGGAACTCGTCGATCTGAGCCTGCCGGCGGGGGCGGCGGAGGCGGATGCCGAGCCGTGGATCGCCGGGCTGCGGTCGGCGGTGCGGGGGTTGGCGCCGCGGGTGGACCAGGAGGAGTTCTCCGGGCGGGCGGCGGACACGCTGGCGGTCGCGGACGGGGACCCCTACCGCAGTCCGTTCGCGATCGTGCACGACGGCGCCGCGGTGGGGTTCGGGGTGCTGGACGCGCAGGGCTACCGCGACGAGATCGCGGGTGAGCGGGGACGGCCGGTGCTGCTGCGGGCGTTCTACGTCGCCGCGGCGTTCCAGGGCCGCGGCCTCGGGGGCGCGGCGATCGCGCGGCTTCCGGAGGCGGCGCGGACGGTCGTGCCGGAGGCGGACACGCTGATGCTGACCGTCAACGTGCGGAACGCCGGGGCCCGGGCGGCGTATCTCGCGGGCGGGTTCGTGGACGCGGGCGACCTGTACTTGGGCGGTGACGCGGGGCCGCAGCACATCTTGCGGATGGCGCTCGCAAGCCGGGGCGTCGGCGCCTTGTAGGGCGTTCGGGGCGGCCGGTGGCCGGGCGGGGGCGGGCCCGGCGTTCCGGAGCGGTCTGCGGGTCGGGGCCGCGTGCGGTCAGCCGCCGAGGCTGGTGTCGCCGCGGGAGACCAGCAGCTTGTTGAGGAGCGCGTCGAGCTGACGCTGCTCGTCGGGGGTGAGGACGGCGATGAGGCGTTCCTCGTTCTGCACGTGGCCGGCCACGATGCGGTCGACGAGGTCCTTGCCGTCCGGGGTGAGCCGGATGAGGACGGCGCGGCGGTCGTCCGGGCACGGGCGGCGTTCCACCAGGCCCTTGGCGGAGAGTTTGTCGACGCGGTTGGTGATCGCGCCGGACGTGACCATCGCGGACTTGAGCAGCGCACGGGCGTTCAGCTCGTAGGGCGCGCCGGAGCGGCGCAGGGTGGCGAGCACGTCGAACTCGGAGAAGTCGAGCTGGTGCTGCGCGAAGTACTCGCGGAGCGCGGCTTCGACGAAGACGTGGAAGCGGTTGAAGCGCCCGATCAGCGCCATGGCGGTGGCGTCGATGTCGGGGCGTTCGCGGCCCCACTGTTCGACGATGTCGTCGACGGCGTCGCGCTCGCGGCCGGGGGTGGGGCCGGGGGTGGGGCCGGGGGTGGGCATGTCTCGGGTCCTTCCGGGTGTCGTGGCTGTCGTGGTCGTGGGGCTGGGGCTGGGGCTGTGCTGTGTGTGGTGTGCTGCGGCAGTTCTATCAGTCTTCATTATCTCAACGCTCGCATACTTGACGTTCGCGTTTCCCTGACGTAGAACTATCTCAACGTTCAGATAATCAGCGTTGAGGGGATCGGGGCCATGGGTGGCATGCGGATGGGTTCGGCCGGCCGGATCGGCGTCGCGGCGGCGACTGCGCTCGCGCCGGCGGCGTGGGGCACGACGTACCTGGTGACGACCGAGCTGCTGCCGGACGGCCGCCCGATGCTGCTCGCCGCGATGCGGGCGCTCCCGGCGGGCCTCCTGCTGCTCCTGCTCGGCCGCAAGCTGCCGCACGGCAAGTGGTGGGGCCGGGCGGCGATCCTCGGGATGCTCAACATCGGGTTCTTCTTCCCGCTGATCTTCGTCGGCGCGTACCACCTGCCCGGCGGCGTCGCCGCCACGATCGGGGCGATCCAGCCTCTGCTGGTCATCGGGTTCTCGGCGATGATCCTCGGCGCCCGGCCGACTCGGCGGGCCGTGATCGCCGGCCTGGTCGGCGTGGCGGGTGTGGCGCTGCTGGTCCTCAAGGGCAGCGCCAAGCTGGACGGCATCGGCATAGCCGCGATGCTGACCGCGATCGTGATCATGGCGCTGGGCACGGTGCTCACCCGCAAGTGGGGCAAGCCGGAAGGCGTCACCATGCTGGACCTGACGGCGTGGCAGCTGGCCGCGGGCGGCCTGTTCCTGGCGCCGCTGGCCCTGGTCACCGAAGGCGCGCCGCCGGCGTTCACGGCAGACAACTGGATCGGCTTCGCCTACCTGGGGCTGTTCGGCACGGCGGTCGCCTACGTGCTTTTCTTCCGCGGGATCGACCGGCTCGGCGCGGGCCCGGTGTCCTTCCTGTCGCTGGTCAACCCGGCCGTCGCGACGATCGGCGGGATCGTGGTCCTCGACCAGACGCTGACGGTGTGGCAGGTGCTCGGGCTGCTGCTGGCCCTCGGTGCGATGCTGGCCGGCCAGGCGCCCGCCAAGAGCCGCACGGCGGTGGTCGCCGAGGGCGGGCAGCCGGCGGCGGAGCCCGCGGCTGCGGAGTCGGAGCGGAGCGGGGCGGTCGCGGCCGGACGCTGAGCGGCGGGGACACTGCCGCCGAACGGACGCCGAGCCGCTGAACGGACGAGGGCGGGGCCGGATCACCGGTCCCGCCCTCGTCGCGTGTGCGGGCGCGGCGGCCTACGGCCGGGTGCTGTACGGGGCCGCGTGGGATGCTGGCGCGCGTGATCGTGGGCGTGGGTATCGACGTGGCGGACATCGACCGGTTCGCGAAGTCCCTGGAACGGACGCCGGGGCTGGCCGACCGGCTGTTCACCGACGCGGAGCGCTGGGTCCGGCCCGGCCAGGAACGCGGAATCGCGTCGCTGGCCGCCCGGTTCGCCGCCAAGGAAGCCCTCGCGAAGGCACTGGGGGCGCCGCGCGGGCTCCAGTGGCACGACGCCGAGATCCGCACCGAGGACTCCGGGCAGCCGCGCCTGACGGTGTGCGGCACGGTCGCCGCGCGCGCCGCGGAGCTGGGGGTCAGAAGCTGGCACGTCTCGCTGAGCCACGACGCGGGGATCGCGTCGGCGGTGGTGATCGCGGAGGGGTGAGGCCCGGGCGACACCCGGGGGCGTGCCGGTCGGCTCGGTTACGGCGGGCGGCGCAGACGAGCGCAGGCTCGGGTGCACTTCCCGCCAAACGCCCGACCTCGCGGCGTGGCCGACGTCCGACCGGGGACGGATGCCGTCCCTGTCCGGGCGGCTGGGGTCGCGGGCGTCCGCGGGCGCGGAGTGACGCGGGTCGGCGAGATCGCACGGCCCTCCGGGAACGCCCGGGTGGGCGGTTCGCCCGTGCGGGCGACGCCTGGACGCCCGGCCTCGACCGGCCAGCGCCGCGGTCGGTCGTCCGCCCGCCTGCCCGGCCCCCGCCCGCCCCTCGACCGACGCGCCGCCCGGGCCCGTCCCTCGTCCGGTCCCCACCCGGCCCGGATTCCCCCGCCTTCCGTCGGTGTGGTTCTCTCCCCGCGCGGGCATCGCCTCGGCTGGTGCGCGTGCGGCGCCGTGCGGGCGGCGAAAGCCGCGTCGGCCGGGTGCGCCGGTGCCGGTCGGGTGGAGCGAAGGGAAGGTGCGGCGGTGCGGGAAGCCCACAGTGTCGAGCAGGTGCGGGCCGCGGAGGCGGCGCTGATGGCGGTGCTGCCGGGCGGCGCGCTCATGCAGCGGGCCGCCGCGGGGCTCGCGGCGACGTGTGCCGGGCTGCTCGGGCGGGTGCCCGGCAGCCGGGTCGTGCTGCTGGTCGGCAGCGGCGACAACGGCGGCGACGCGCTGTTCGCCGGGGAACGCCTCGCCCGCCGCGGTTCCCGGGTCGACGCGCTCCTGCTGGCCCCCAAGCGGGCCCACACGGCCGGTCTGGCGGCCTTGCGCGCCGCGGGCGGGCGAATCCATCCGGCCGACGCGCCGGGCTTCCTCGCGGACGCACAAGCCCTCGTCGGCGGCGCCGACCTGGTCCTCGACGGCATCGTCGGCATCGGCGGACGCGGCGCACTACGGCCGCCCGCCGACGTCCTCGCCGCGGCCGCCGCCCGGTCCCGCGCGCTCGTGGTGGCCGTCGACCTGCCCAGTGGCATCGACGCGGACACCGGCGCGGTCGCCGCCCCGCCCCCGGGACCCGACCGCGCCGCCGGGCCCGCCGGGCTCGACGCGCCCGGCGCCGCACCCGGCCCCGTCGCCGGTGCCGCGGAGGCCGTCGAAGGCGTCGGCGGCGCCTGGCACGAAGCCCCGCCGCGGCCCGCGGGCCCGGGGCTGCCCGGCGCCGCCGCCCGCGGCGACCTCACCGCGCACGGCACCGCCGCGCAGGCCCCCGCGGAAGGCGACGCGCACGCCGTGTTCGGCACCGGCATGGCGCTGACCGCGGTGCGCGCCGACGTCACCGTCACCTTCGGCACGTACAAGCCCGGCCTGCTCGTCGACCCGGGCGCCGAGTACGCGGGCGTGGTCGAACTCGTCGGCATCGGACTCACGCCACCCGCACCCGTGCTGCGCGCCGCCCAGCACGCCGACGTCGCCAGGCTGCTGCCCGTCCCGGCCCGCGAGTCGGACAAGTACGCGCGCGGCGTGCTCGGCCTCGTCGCCGGGTCCGAGCGCTACCCGGGGGCGGCCGTGCTCGCCACCGGCGCCGCGCTCCGCGGCGGCGCGGGCGCCGTCCGGTACGTCGGCCCGCGCCCGGTCGGCGACGCGGTGCTCGCCGCCCACCCGGAAGTCCTGGTCGGCGACGGGCGCGTGCAGGCGTACGCGGTCGGCGCGGGCCTGGACACCGGGAGCGAGGCCCGCGCCCGGCTGGCCACCGTCCTCGACGCGGGCGTCCCGGTGCTCGTCGACGCCGACGGACTCACCCTTTTGGCGGAACTTGGCAAGTCGGCTTTGGCGCGCGTCCCCGGCGCGCTGCTGACCCCGCACGCCGGGGAAGCCGTCCGCCTCCTCGCCGGCCTCGGCCTGGCGACAACCCGCGCCGACGTCGAAGCCGAACGACTGGCCACCGCCGCCGAACTGGCTGCGGGCTACGGCGCGACGGTGCTGCTCAAGGGCTCCACGACGGTGATCGCCGACCCGTACGGCGAGACCTGGGCCAACCCCACCGGCACCCCCTACCTGGCCACCGCGGGCAGCGGCGATGTCCTCACCGGCTTGGCCGGCGCCCTGCTGGCCACCGGACTGCGCCCCGTCGACGCCGCCGTGTGCGCGGCCTACCTGCACGGCCTCGCCGGACGGCTGGCCTCCGCCGACGGCGTGCCGTGCGCCGCCTCCGACGTCGCCGCGGCCGCCCCGCGCGCCTGGGCGGAGGTCCGCCGGGCCTGACCACCGGAGCGTCCCCGCCAGCACGACGCGGGTGCGCCTGCCACACTGGGACTCCCGCCCGCAGCCTGCCGCGGGCCATGTACCGCCGAACGACGACCGCCGAATGAGGGGATCCACCGCCCTATGCGTGCCGAAGCCCGGATCGATCTCGACGCGGTGCGGCACAACATCACCGCGGTCCGGGACCGCGTCGGCGCGGCCCAGGTCATGGCGGTGGTGAAAGCCGACGCGTACGGCCACGGCCTGGTGCCGTGCGCCCGCGCCGCCCGCGAGGCCGGCGCGACGTGGCTCGGCACCGCCGTCCCCGAGGAAGCCCTCGCGCTGCGCGCCGCGGGCCTCGACGGGCGGATCCTCACCTGGCTGTGGGTGCCCGGGGACCCGTTCGCCGAAGCGATCGCCGCCGACATCGACATCTCGGTGAGCGCCCGGTGGGCCTTGGCCGAAGTCGAGGCCGCGGCCCGGGCGACGGGCCGCCCGGCACGTGTCCACCTCAAAGCCGACACCGGCCTCGGCCGCAACGGCTGCCAGCCGCACGACTGGGACGACCTGGTCGAAGCCGCGCTCAAAGCCGAAGCCGACGGGCTCGTGCACGTCGTCGGGCTCTGGTCGCACTTCGCCTGCGCCGACGAGCCCGGCCACCCGTCGGTGCCGCGCCAACTCGCCGTGTTCCACGACGCCGTCGCCCGCGCCGAACAGCACGGCGTGGTCCCCGAGGTCCGGCACATGGCCAACTCGCCGGCCATGCTGCTGCTCCCCGAGAGCCACTTCGACCTGGTCCGCAGCGGCTTGGCCACCTACGGCGTCTCGCCCGTCCCGGACCTGCACGGCCCCGCCGACCTCGGGCTGCGCCCCGCGATGACGCTCGCCGCGACCGTCGCCAACGTCAAGCACGTCGCCGAAGGCCACGGCGTCAGCTACGGCCACACCTGGCACAGCGAACGCGCCACCAACCTCGCACTCGTCCCGCTCGGCTACGCCGACGGCATCCCCCGGCACGCCAGCAGTACCGGGCCCGTGCTGGTCGGCGGCCGCCGCCGCACCGTCGTCGGCCGCGTCGCGATGGACCAGTTCGTCGTCGACCTCGGCGGCGACACCGTCGAACCGGGCGACGAAGCCCTGGTGTTCGGCCCCGGCGACCGCGGCGAGCCGACCGCGGAGGACTGGGCGCGGGCCGCCGGCACCATCGCGTACGAGATCGTCACCCGGATCGGGGCGCGCGTGCCGCGCGTGTACCTGGGGGCGCGATGACCGCTCACTGTTGGGGGTCGTGCGCGTGAGCGACCCCACCGCGGGAGCCAACGCGGCGCGCCGGGCCGGGATCTTCGGCGCGGCCGTCGGCGTGCTCGCGGTCGGTGCCGCGGCCGGGGTGGCCATAGAGCGCATGACGGTCGGCCGGGTCCGCCGCCGCGCGGAAGCCGAGATGGACGCGGTCAGCGAGTACGGGATGCTGCGCGGCGAGCCGCACATCGTCACCGCGCCCGACGGCGTCGACTTGTACGCCGAAGTCGACGGCGATCCGCGCGCGCCGCTCACCGTGGTCCTGTGCCACGGCTACTGCCTCAACATGGACTGCTGGCACCACCAGCGCGAGGCGCTGGGCGACGACTACCGCCTCGTCCTGTTCGACCAGCGCAGCCACGGCCGTTCGGGCCGCGGCACGCCGGAGAGCGCGACGATCGACCAGCTCGGCGACGACCTCTACGCGGTCATCAAGGCGCTCGTGCCGAAGGGCCCGATGGTGCTCGTCGGGCACTCCATGGGCGGCATGACGATCATGGCGCTCGCCGACCGGCACCCCGAGCTGTTCGGGACGCGGGTCGTCGGCGTCGGCCTGCTCAACACTTCGGCGGGGCGGTGGGCGACGGTCACCCTCGGCATCCCCGCCGCGGGCGCCCGGCTGATGCACCGGGTCGCGCCCGGGGTAATGCGCACTCTCGGCAAGCGTGCGGCGCTGGTCGAGGCGACCCGCCGGGCGGCGCGGGACCTCGTGTACGTGTTCACCGAGCGGTACGCGTTCGACTCCGACGTGGACCCGGCGGTCGTGCGGTTCACCGACCGGATGATCTCCGCGACGCCGATCGACGTGATCGCGGAGTTCTTCCCCGCGTTCGAGACGCACGACAAGCTGGCCGCGCTGCCGGTGCTCGGCCGCGTACCGACGCTGGTGGTCGGCGGCGCGGGGGACATGATGGCCCCGGCGTCGCACAGCGAGGCCATCCACGACGCGGTGCCGGACGCGGAACTGGTGATCGTGCCGGACTCCGGCCATCTCACCCCGTTGGAGCATCCGGAGGTGGTGGATGCGGCGCTGCGCGGCCTTCTCGCGCGCGCCGCACGCGAAGCCGCCCGGCGCGGTGGCGGCGGTGGACGGCGGCGAAGCGGATCGACGGGTTCCGCCGCCGGGAAGAACGCGGCGGGTGACGCGGCCGGTTGACCCGGCCGCTCGGCCGGTGCGGCGAGCGGACCCGCCGGACGGTCCGGCGGCACGGACTCGGACGGGACGACAGGACAGAGCAGTGGGGCAGGAAACGGTGGAGACGGTGCGGACCGAGCAGATCGAGGTGCCCACCGGCGAGGCGATGCGCGAACTGGGGCGGCGGTTGGCCGCGGTCCTGCGCGGCGGCGACCTGCTGGTGCTGTCGGGCGGCCTGGGCGCGGGGAAGACGACGTTCACGCAGGGGCTCGGGGTGGGGCTCGGCGTGCGCGGGGCGGTCACGTCGCCGACGTTCGTGATCGCCCGGGTGCACCCGTCGCTGGCGGACGGGCCCGCGCTGGTGCACGTGGACGCCTACCGGCTCGGCGGCGCCGATGTCGCGGCCGAGGTGGACGACCTGGACTTGGACGCGTCGCTGGACGAGTCGGTCACGGTCGTGGAGTGGGGCGAGGGCAAGGTCGAGGACCTCTCCGAGGAGCGCCTGCAGATCCTGATCGCCCGGGCGGAAGGCCAGGACGTGGCCGAGGGCGACGACGTGCGGGTCGTGACGTTGCAAGGCATCGGGGAGCGCTGGGCCGGGGTGGACTTCGGGGCGGCGTTGGCGGAGGACAACGTGTGACCTGGGGACGATTTCGGCCCTGTGGACGGGGCGAAGCACGGGTTCGCGGGTCTGCGCTTGAATGATCGAAGGGGATCCCCCCAGCGCATATGACCTGACAAGCCGATGGTCGTCCCAGGCACGGCCTAGCGCCGCCCGGCCAGCTCCGCCGGTCCCTCCGCTCCCTCCGACGGCCCCGACGACCCGCCGCCTCCGCTGCTCGGCGACTGCGTCGCGGTCTCGCCCGTCGACGGCGAGCCCCCGGTCGGCGGTGCCGACGTCCCGGGAGCGCTGCTCGTCGCGGGTGCCGACGTTTCCGGCGTGGAAGGCGGTGCCGAACTGCTCGGCGGGGTGGACGTGGGCGGCTCGCTGGTCTCGGGGGCGCTTCCGCCGCCGTTGTCCGGCGGTACGGCGAAGTCCGCGACCGGTGCCCCGGACAGCGCCTTCGTCATGTACGACGTCCACATCCGCGTGGGCAGGTTGCCGCCGTCGACGCGGGCGAGCCCGGCCGTCCCGTTCATCGACTCGAAGGCGTTCGTGGTCGGGTTCTGCCGGAACATGCCGATCGCTGTGGACAGTTGCGGCGTGTAGCCGACGAACCAGGCGGACCGGTTGTCGTCCGTCGTCCCGGTCTTGCCGGCCGCCGGGCGGCCGAGCTGCTGGGCGCGGAAGCCGGTGCCGTTCTCGACGACGGACTGCAGGACCTGGTTGATGCTGTTCGCCTGGTCCGCGGTGTACGGCTGTTCGGAGCCGTGCCCGGGCAGTCCCACGTCCTCGCCGTTGCGGCTCAGCTTCGCCACCGAGTACGCGGCGATGCGGGTGCCTTGGCCGGCGAACGTGGCATACGAACCGGCCATGTCGAGCGCGCTCGGCGTGGCGGTGCCCAGCGACACCGACGGGTTCGGTTCGAGTCCGGGGGTGTCCTTGTCCAGGCCGGTGCGGATGGAGTCGGCGACCACGAGGTCGGGGCCGACGTCCATGCCGAGTTGGGCGTAGACGGTGTTGGCGGACACGTCCATGGCGCGGGACAGCGTGATCATGCCGTAGCTGCGGCCGTCCTCGTTGCCGGGCTGCCACGGCTTGCCGTTCTCAAGGACGGGCTTGCCGTTCGGATAGGTGATCACGACGTCGTTGTTGCCGTCGTACACCGTCTGCGGGGTGATCGGGACCCGCTTCCTGCCCTTGAGGACGCCTTCGCGCAGTCCGGCGGCCAGCACGTAGGGCTTGAACGTGGAGCCGACCTGGACGTCGCGGCGGGTCGCGCTGTTGACGAACTGCTTGACGTAGTCGGGGCCGCCGTAGATCGCCACGATCTTCCCGGTGGCCACGTCGACGGACGCGCCGCCGACCCGGACGCCCACGTCGGCGCTGTTGCCCGCCGGGTCGAGGCTGCCCGCGAGCGTGCTCTGCACGGTGTCGTACATGGCCTGGGTCTTGGCTTTGTCGAACGTCGTGGTGATCGTGTAGCCGCCCGCGGCCAGCAGGTCTTCGTCGACGACGTCGTTGTCGAGCAGGTACTGCTTGGCGGTCTCGACGAGGTAGCCGTTCATGCCGGCGAGGCCGGGCTGGGTCTTCGGGTCGAGGGGCTCGGGGAAGACCATGGCGGCGCGTTCCTGCGGGGTCAGCCACTTCGACTTGACCATGCCGTCGAGGACGTAGTTCCAGCGGGCGACGGCCTTGGCGCGGCCGTGCTGGGTGGTGTTCTTGACGTCGTAGGCGCCCGGCGCGTTGATCAGCGCGGCCAGGTAGGCGCCCTGTTCGACGGTCAACTGCGAGGCGTCGACGCCGTAGTAGGCCTGCGCGGCGGCCTGGATGCCGTAGGCGCCGCGGCCGAAGTAGACGGTGTTGAGGTAGCCCTCGAGGATGTCGTCCTTGGACTCGGTGCGGTCCATCTTGACCGCGATGATCGCTTCCTTGAGCTTCCGCGACACGGTCTGCGCCTGGGTGAGGTACAGGTTTTTGACGTACTGCTGGGTGATCGTCGAGCCGCCCTGCAGCGAGGCGCCGCCGCTGGTCACCGAGTTGACCAGGCCGCGCATCGTGCCGGTGAGCGAGATGCCGGAGTCGGAGTAGAAGGTGCGGTTCTCCGCGGCGAGGAAGGCGCGCTGGACCTGGAGCGGCACGGACGACAGCGGCACGTTCTGCCGGTTGGTGGTGCCGGTGCGGGCGATCTCGCTGCCGTCGCTCCACAGGTAGATGTTGCTCTGCTTGGTCGCGCTGGCGTTCGGCTGCGAGGGGATGGGGGTGATCGCGTAGACGACGCCCGCGCCGAGGAACAGCAGGCCGATCACGAACAGCAGTGCGGTGAGGAACTGCTTCACCGACGGGATCCAGCGGCGGAACTTGGACTTGCCGGCCCGCGGATAGTCGAAGGCGCGGCGCCGGCGCGGCACGGTGACCGACGGGGCGGCAGGCGGGCCGCCCGCGGGGGTGCCGGGGCCCGGCGTGTGATCTGACACTGCGTCACCGCTTCCGCTCACCGCATATCTGCCTGATCTCGAAGGCGATGATATGTGGATAAATCGGGTGGGGTGATGTTGTACGGCGCGAACGGGTGGTCCGCGCCGCGCGCCGTCAGGCGACGACGACGACGGACGTGCCCACGTCGACGAACTCGTACAGCGCCTTGCTGTCGTCCACCGTTTCGCGGACGCCCGCGTTCGGCTTCTTCGACCCGGTCGTGGTGCGCGGCGACGTCGTGGTCTTCCCGGTGGGCTTGCGCGTGCCGGAAGGCTGGGGCGCGTTGGCCGCCATGATGTCGTCGAGCGGCGTGTCCGTGCCGCTGAAGCCGTAGATCACGCTGCCCGCGGAACCTATGCGCACCGTGTAGACGATCTTGAGGCCGTCGCCGCCGTTCTGCGGCCCGGGGGTCTTGCCCTGGACCCGGTAGGTGCCCACCGGCGTGAGGACCGAGCCGGGCGCCACCTTGTAGTAGCGCGGCACCTTCTCGTTGGCGTCGACCAGCCACACCAGGTTCTGCCCGACCGAGTACACGACCCGCATGCCGGTCCCGGAGTTCGCCGGCACCGGCGGCTGCGCGGGCGACGCGGGCGCCTGCGGCTGCCCCGGCGGGGCCGGTGCCGGGCTGGTCGCCGACACCGCGGCGCGGCGGTCGTCCGGTGCCGAATCGGCGGCCTTCCAGGCCAGCGCGCCCACGCCGATCAGCGCCGCGACCGTGAGGCTCGCGACCGTCGTACCGGGATTCGCCATGACCATGCCCTTCGGTGACCGTGTGCGCCGCGAGGCGCCGTACCGTGCACCCACATCGTGCCAGGCGGGTGACGGCGTCCGTGCCGGGACAGCACGAAACCCCGCGGTACCGGCGACGCCTGCGGGGCGCCCCCGGTTCCGCGGGGTTCCGTGGGGTTTCCCGGGTCAGCTGCCTTGCATCTTGCCGTTCAGCCACACGAACGCGGGCTCCACGAGCTGCCGCCACGTGCCGGTCACGTGCCCGCCGCGCGGCACCGTGAACGACTCCGCCGGCACTCCCGCCTGCCGCGCCGCGAGCACCAGTTCGTCGCTGAACCTGGTCAGCCCGACCTGGTCCTCTTTGCTGGTCATCAGCCACAGCGCCACGTCCGGCGCGGGCTTCTGGTTGTTCAGCAGCCACATGGCGCTGTTCTTGTCGCGCAGAGCGGTGTCGCCGTTGAACACGGACGTGTCGCCCTTGAAGTCGTCGCCCGCGATGCTCATGCCGTAGCGGAACGCCTGCGGGTGCTGCACCGCGAGCTTGACCGCGCAGGTGCCGCCGGTCGAGTAGCCCAGGGTCGCCCACTTCTTCGGGTCGGGCGACACGCGGAAGTTGCCGACCACCATGGACCGCACGTCGTCGGCCAGCCACGTGCCGCGCTTGCCCTTGCCGGGCACGTCGCTGCACTGGGTGTTGTTCGAGTTGTTGCCGATGTCCGCGACGACCAGCACGAACGGCTGCGACTTGCCGCTCGCGAACAGCGGCTCGACCTGCTTCTGCACGTTCATCGCGCCGCCGCCGACCCAGCCGGAGTTGGTGCCCGGGATACCGTGCAGCAGCATCACGACGGGGAACTCGCGGTTCTTGTTCGCGGGGTCGTCGTACTGCGGCGGCGTGTAGACGTCCACCTCGCCGGTGACGCCGGACTTGGGGCCGGTGAAGCTGGTCTTCACGAACCGGCCCGAGTACGGGTCGAACTTCTGATTGCCGCCGTGCGGGCCCCCGTGCGGGCCGCCCGGCGCGTTCTTCCCGGCCACCGACGGCGGCAGGTCGGGGCCGCCGCCCGAGGCCTGTTCGGCGGACACGTCGCCGACGTCCTGGCCGAACAGGTCGGCCCAGGTGACGTAGAACGGGCCGAGCGACTTGTTGACGATGATCAGCGCGCACAGCGCGGCGCACACCTGCCCGGTCACCAGGAGACCGGCCCGCCCGGCCACGTGCAGCGGCGTGCGGCTCGCCAGCTTCGGCCACAGCGCCACGGTGGCGACCAGAGCGGCCACGACCAGCAACACCGTCAGCCACATGAACGGCGTCCCGGCTGGACCCATGGGGAGTGCTCCTTGCTTCCTGTCGCGCTGTCGTCTCGCGTGCGCGGCTGTCGTGTCCTGCCCCACGAGTGACCGGAATTGCGCCTGTCGGGCGGCGGCGCTCCAGTGTCTCCCGGCCCGGGGTGCTCCCGACCGTCCCGGCGGCCCCTCTCGGGCGGGATAGCCTGGGCCGGTGCTGTTGCTCGCTTTCGATACCGCCACCCCCGCAGTGACCGTCGCTCTACACGACGGATCCCGCATCGTGTCCGGTTGCACGCAAATCGACGCCCGTCGGCACGGCGAACTGCTGGCCCCCGGGATCGTCACCGTCCTCGCCGAGGCGGGCCGCGACCGGACGGAGCTGACGGACATCGCCGTCGGTGTCGGCCCCGGGCCTTACACCGGGCTGCGCGTCGGCCTGATGACCGCGCGCGCCCTCGGCGACGCCCTGGGCATCCCGGTGCACGGCATCTGCACCCTGGACGCCCTCGCGTACGCATCCGGCCGCAGCGGACCGTTCGTCGCCGCGACCGACGCGCGCCGCAAGGAGGTGTACTGGGCGCGGTACGCCGACGCCCGCACCCGAACCGCGGGCCCGGGCGTCGACCGCGCCGCCGACATCGCCGAGTCCGTCGCCGGACTGCCCGCGATCGGCGCCGGCGCCGCGCTGTATGCCGACGCTTTCGCCGAGGTCGCCGGCCCGGAACACGTCGACGCCGCCGCGCTGGCCGATCTCGCGGTCGAGCGGCTCAAGGACGGCGGCGAGCTGCTGCCGCCCGAGCCGCTCTACCTGCGGCGCCCGGACGCCAAGGTGCCGGCCAACTACAAGGCCGTCTCGCAGCCCTGAGCACCTGAACCCGGCACGCAGTCCCGCGGCGGGGATGCCACCGCGGGACTGCGTGCCGGTTGGGCATGCCGGTCGGGTATGCCGGTTGGTCGTGCCGGTTGGTCGTGCCATCACTCGTGCGGGTTACTGCGGCGGGTGCCGGTCCAGCCAGTCCTCGAACAGCCGGTCGATCGCGTCGAGGAAGTCGTTCCCTGTGCTCGGCCGCATCCGCAGCACCTGCGGATCGTGGTCGCTGGCCTGGTCCGCGAACTCGGCGTTCACGTGCACGATGTCGTACTCGAACCGGGTGATCCGCGGGCTGGTCAGCACGTGGTCGAGGACCTGGCTGTTGCCGTTGTAGACGTAGCCGTACTGCTCGTCCGCGGGCAGCGTGGTGACCAGGCTGCGCAGTGATCCGTCCGACGTCAGCTGCCGCAGTGCGGGCGAGAAGGCGAAGTCGTTCAGGTCGCCGAGTACGACCAGATTGGCCTTCGGGTCGGACGCCAGCAGCTTGCTCACGAAGTCGTGCAGCACCGCGGCCTGCCGGACCCGCTGCACCTCCGAGGTCCGGGTCGGCGGCTGGAAGCGGCTGTCGAGCGCCTGGTCGCCGCCCTTGGACGCGAAGTGGTTCGCGATCACGAACACCGTCCGGCCGCGGAACAGGAACTCGGCGGCGAGCGGCTTGCGGCTGTTCGCCCACGCCTCGTCGGTCGGCGCGACGCGGCCGGGGGAGGCGGTGAGCTGGGTCTGGCCGTACCAGGTCTTGCGCACGTCGACCGCGGTCGTCGCGTCGCCGCCGGGGCGGTCGACGAACTGCACGCGCTTGGGGTCGAACAGGAACGCGGTGCGGATGTTGCCGCCCGGCTGGCCGCCGTCCTTCCCGTCCTGCGGCGCGATCGACCGCCACTGGTACGCCGGGCCGCCGGCCGCCGAGATCGCGGCGACGAGCCGGCTCAGGGTCTGGTCCGCGGCGACCGTGCCGTCGTCGTCCGGGCCGCTGTTGTCCTGGATCTCCTCCAGGGCCACGATGTCCGGCGTCGCCAGGTTCGTGACGATGCTGCGGGCGAGGCGGTCGAACTTCGCCTGCGTGTCCTTCGGCGACAGGTTCTCCACGTTGTACGTGGCGACCGCCAGTTCGGTGGTCTTCTGATCGCGGGTCACCTCGGGCGTGCGGCCCGCGGAGGTCAGGTTGCCGAGCGTGGTGGCGGCGATGCCGTAGCCGCCGAAGCTGTCGTACGTCATCGGGCCCGCGGTCGGGCCGGAGAGCGTGTCGCCGACGTTCGCCGTCGGGAACGGGCGCTCGGCGAACGGGATGAGCGACGCGACCTTGATCCGGCCCGGGTTCTGCGCGGTGTACGAGCCGTACAGCGTGCCGCCGCCCGCCGTCGGATTCTGCCCCGGCTCGGTGGTGACCCACAGCTCGCCGTGCGTGTTGGTGGCGCCGACGACGCGCGTGTCGGCGACCTGCACACGCTCGCTCTCCAGCGACTCGTAGAAGTCGAGCGCGTAGGCGGACGGCTGGAGCGGCAGCGTGTCCGGCGCACCGTCCTGCGTGTAGACGTCCGGCACGGACGCCGCGTCCAGCACCACCGCCGCGGGCAGCGGGTTGCCGGACGACGCGACCGTCCACGACGCGCCGGTGAGTTCGGTCAGCGACTGCGGCGCCGCGTCGGCGGAACCCGGGTAGTACTCCTCGACCTTGCCGGTCACCGTGACCGCGTCGCCCAACGCGACGCCCTGCGGCGTGGCGTTGCCGGTGAACACGAACAGGCCCTCGGAGGTGCGCGGGTCGTCGTCGGGCTGCGGGTCCTGGATCCAGAAGCCGCGCGACGAGCCGAACGGGCGGATCGCGGTGACGATGCCGGGGACCGCGGAGACCTGGGCGCCGTTCTTCGGCGAGACCCGCGTGGTGCCCTGGATGTCGTGGATGCGCGCGGTCGGCGCGGGCTCGCCGCCCGGCGTCCCCGGGACCTCGCCGCGGGCGTTGACCGGTGTGGGCGCGCCCGCGGTGAAGTCCGCGGCGTTGTCGTCGGTGTCGTCGGACGACGCGTCGCGGGCGACCGCGGCACCGTTCGACGCGCCGGTCGCGGGCGAGCCTTCGCGCACGGCGGCGTTGCCGTAGCCGACGACGTCGCGGATCCGGGTGTCGGCGGCGCACTCGTCGGGCGTCGAGCAGGTCAGCCGGTCGGCGGTGGCGGCCACCGCGACGGTGCCGGCGGTCGCGGACATCGCGATCGACCCGGCGACGTCCGGTGTCGGCAGTGCCACGGTGCCGTTCTGGCCCTTGGCTTCGGCGACGAGCAGGCGCCCGCCCGGGGCGATGCTGCCGGTGAGCGCGGTGGCCTGCCACGCGGTGCCCGCGGCGGCGGTCGCCGAGCGGTACTGCACGGTCCAGCCGGTCAGGTCGACGGCGGCGGCGGACTTGTTGACGAGTTCGACGAAGTCGTGGGTGAGGGCGGCGCCCGCGTTGCCGCCGCCGCCGTAGACCTCGGCGACGAGCACGTCGGGGGAGGGGGCCGCGGCAGCCGGATGCGCGGCGATCAGCACGGGACTCACGGCGAGCACGCCCGCGACGGCCGTCGCGAGCGTGCGGGGAGATCGGCGCCTGCGTGGCGGCGTCGGTCGAGATGTCACCCGGATCCTCCTGATCCTCCTGGGGCGGTGGGCCGAACGGGCAAATCCTCGGGAGCGCTGGTGAACGCGGGCCGTCGCCGGAACGACGGCCGGGCCGTGCGGGGCGGAACAACGAGCGGGAAAGCGGACAACTCGGCGGGCCGGGCACGGCGGGTTTCTCCGCGCGTAGACCCCGAGGGAATCGAAGCAGGTCGGGCGGTGGAATCCCAGGGGGCGCGAGGAGCGGGTTGCCGGGCGCGGGGGCGCGCGCGGCCGTCGCGCGGTCGCGCGGATCGCGGTGGGGATCTCTGCGTGGCGTTTGTGTGGATCTTCGTGGGGCCTTGGACCAGGCTTGTCCGGGCCTCCGCGTGGCCTGCGTGCGGCCTTGGTGGGGTGTTCGTGCGGTCTTCGCGCGGGGTGCGCGTGGCCTTCGTGTCGCCTTCGTGTGGCCTTCGTGTGGCCGGAGTGTCCGCTTCGCCGCCGTAGACTCGCGGCATGGACTCCGCCCCCACGCTCCGCGCCATGCGCTGGTGGGACATCGCACCGCTGCTCGTGCTCGAACACGACCTGTTCCCCGAAGACGCCTGGTCCGAGGGCATGTTCTGGTCGGAACTCGCGGAGCCGGAGACCCACCACTACGTGGTCGCCGAGGACGCGTCCGGCACGATCGCCGGCTACGCGGGCCTGGCCGTGGCCGGCGGCGACGCCGACGTGCAGACCATCGGCGTCCGGCGCGACCTGTGGGGCACCGGCCTCGGCGCCGACCTGCTCGCCGACCTGCTGTCCGCGGCCCGCGCGCACGGCTGCGGGCACGTGCTGCTGGAAGTCCGCGTGGACAACGTCCGCGCGCAACGCCTTTACGAACGCTTCGGGTTCGCGCCGCTCGGCATCCGCCGCGGCTACTACCAGCCCGCCAACGTCGACGCGCTGGTCATGCGCTGCGACCTGAGCCGCACCCCTGTTCCTTCCGCCGCTCCCTCTTCTGCTGCTGCTTCGCCCGACTCGAACGGAGCCCCCGCCGGTGGCTGACGAACCCCTGGTCCTCGGCATCGAGACCTCGTGCGACGAGACCGGCATCGGCATCGTCCGCGGCACCACGCTGCTCGCCGACGCGGTCGCGTCCAGCGTCGACGAGCACGCCCGCTTCGGCGGCGTGGTCCCCGAAGTGGCCAGCCGCGCGCACCTGGAGGCCATGGTTCCCACCGTGCACCGCGCGCTGAAGACCGCAGGCGTCACGATGGCGGACATCGACGCGATCGCGGTCACCTCCGGCCCGGGCCTGGCCGGCGCGCTGCTCGTCGGCGTCGCCGCGGCCAAGGGCTACGCGATGGCGCTCGACAAGCCGGTGTACGGCGTCAACCACCTCGCCGCCCACGTCTGCGTCGACCAGCTCGAACACGGGCGGCTGCCCGAGCCGTGCATGGCGCTGCTGGTGTCGGGCGGGCATTCGTCGCTGCTGATGGTGCCCGATGTGACGTCCGATGTACGGCCGTTGGGCTCCACCATCGACGATGCGGCGGGGGAGGCGTTCGACAAGGTCGCCCGCGTCCTCGGGCTCGGGTTCCCGGGCGGGCCGGTGATCGACCGGAAGGCCCGCGAGGGCGACCCGGACGCGATCGCGTTCCCGCGCGGACTCACCGGCCCGCGCGACGCGGCCTACGATTTCTCCTTCTCCGGACTCAAGACCGCGGTAGCGCGCTGGGTCGAGGGCCGGGCGCGGGACGGACAGCCGGTGCCGGTCGCGGACGTGGCCGCGTCGTTCCAGGAAGCCGTCGTGGACGTGCTGACCCGCAAAGCGATCCGGGCGTGCCGCGAGAACGGCGTCGAACACCTGCTGCTCGGCGGCGGCGTCGCGGCCAACTCGCGGCTGCGCGCGATGGCCGCGGAACGCTGTGCGGCGGCCGGGATCTCGCTGCGCGTGCCCCGTCCGGGCCTGTGCACGGACAACGGCGCGATGGTCGCGGCGCTGGGCGCGGAAATGGTGAACCGCAACCGGCGCCCGTCACTGCTCGACATTCCGGCGGATTCGTCGATGCCGGTTACCGTCACCCAGGCCTGAGGAGTCAGCTGTGACCGCACCCGTGACCGCGTCGATGTGGGAGGCGAAAGCCGAACCCGGCAGCGCCGACGCCCTGGTCGAATGGGTCTACGCGACGGCGCTCCCGTCGCTGCGCAGCGCCCCCGGGCTGACGCGCGCCGAAGTGTTCCGCAGTGCGGACAGCCGCGTCGTGGTCATCAGCCTGTGGACCGGCGACCCGGCCGGACTGCCGGATCCGCCGGCGGATCTGCTGGCACGTCCGCCGCATGCGTGGGACTTCGAGCAGGTGCAGCGCTGAGCCGTCGGATATCGGGCTGCCGCCCGGGCCGGTGCCCGCGCTGGTGTTCGCGTCGCTACTCGCGTTGGTGTTCGGGTGCAACGGTGGGCGGCCTCGCGCGCGTGTAGTGCTCGGAGCCGTCCGTACGCGGGCGGCCCGGGGAACCGCGGTGGTCCTGAGGGCGCTTCGCGTGTCTTCCCGCGACCTGCCGAGAAATCCGGCCCGTCCCCGACGAGGAGGCCTGATTCACAAGCCGGGGACGGGACGGCCGCACCGCATGGCGACGCGCCGCCGCACGCGCCATGCCTTCAGGACTTGAGTGTGCCCTGTGCACGCCGACCTATACACCCGTATCGACATTCCCGGGCCGGTCGGTTGCGCGATGGTGTATGCGGAGCCGCGTACGGTGGGACGCCGGTGTGACGCTGTGGATCGATGAAGGGCGCGGAACCGTGGCGGTACGTACAGCAGTTCGGGCGGCTCGGGCAGCTCGGACGGGGGCCCGGGTGCGGCTCGGTGTGGTGGGCGCGGTCGTCGCGGCGCTGCTCCTGGCGGGGTGCGGGGACGACAACAAGCCGAAGCCGTTCGGACAGAACATGCCCAGCGCCGGTGCGGTGCCCTCCGGTTCGGTCGCGCCCGGCAACAACACGCAGGCCGCTCCGGCTCCGGGCGACGTCCAGGCGGCAGCAGCGCGCTGGGGCATCAAGCCGTTCGCCGCACCCCCCAAGCCGCCCGCGCAGAAGCCGGTGAAGGCGAATCTGTCGGCACCGGTCGTGGTCCGGCAGGTCCCCACCGACCAGAAGATCGTGTTCGTCACGCTCGACGACGGGGCGGAGAAGGACCCGAAGTTCCTCGACATGCTGAAGGACCTCGGCGTGCCGGTGACGATGTTCTTGAACGACACGTACATCAAGCAGAACCCGGACTACTTCAAGAAGCTCCAGCAACTCGGCAACACGATCCAGAACCACACCGTCGACCACCCGAACCTGAAGACGCTGTCGGCGGAGGCGCAGAAGCGCGAGATCTGCGGCGACTCGGACGCGATCGCGGCGGCGTACGGCAAGCGCCCGGTGCTGTTCCGGCCGCCGTTCGGGAACTACAACGACGCCACGCTGAAGGCGGCGGGGGAATGCGGGATGGGCGCGATCATCCTGTGGCGCGAGTCGATGCAGATCAACGACATGCAGTACGACGAGGGCCTGAAGAAGCTCCATCCGGGCGACATCATCCTGGCGCACTTCCGCGGACCGTCGGAGCTGAAGGGCACGACGATGACGCAGATGATGGCGAACCTGTTCAAGAAGATCCAGGAACAGGGGTTCACCATTGCCCGGTTGGACGACTACGTGTGAGTCCGTCGTGTGGTGAGTGCGGGGCTCGTCGGGGGTGGCCCGTGGCCGGATTCCGGCGGGCCCGCCTTACGCGGGGTGGCCGAGCAGCATCGTCGGCGCGCCGTCGACCCGCGTCAGGAACACCGTCGCCGACGTTCGCCCGGACGGCTTGACCTTCTTCAGGACTTCCTCGGGCGTGACGGCCGACCCGCGTTTCTTCACCGTCAGCGTGCCGATATTGCGTTCCCGGACCAGGGCCTTGAGCCGTTTGAGGTTGAAGGGCAGCACGTCGGTGAGCCGGTACGCGTGCGCGAACGGCGTCGGCACGAGAGTGTCGGCGGTGATGTAGGCGATCGACTCGTCCACCAGTACGCCGCCGACCTCCTCGGCCACCTCGGCGACCAAGTGGGCGCGGATGACGGCGCCATCGGGCTCGTAGAGGTAACGCCCCACGGGCCCATGCGGTGCCTGCCGCGGGGTGGCTGCCGCGAGGGACGCGGCCTGCGGCAACAGCGTTGCCCGAAGCGGCTGTTCGACGAGTTCCTCGCCCCACCAGAGGACGGCTTCCTTCACGTCCCCGGCGTAGGACACCCATTCGGCTTCCATCCCCGACGGGATGGCCTCGTGCGGAATCCCCGGCGCGACCTTCGCGGCGCCGCACGGCACCTTCGCGGCGAGCGTGTCGAGGAACGACAGCGGCGGCGAGTAGGCCTCCGGATCGAACACCCGTCCCCGTGCCGTCCGCCGCGCCGGGTCGAGGAACGCGGCGTCGTATCCGGCGAGTTCGACTTCGGTCACATCGGCGCACCGCACCTCGACCCGCTCGGCGAGCCCCAGCGCCTCGGCATTCGCCGCAGCCACCGCACACGTCAGCGGATCCCGGTCGACGGCCACCACCCGTACCCCGGCACGCGCGAGTGCGAGCGCGTCACCCCCGATCCCGCAGCACAGATCCACCGCCGTACGGATGCCCGCGGCGGCGATGCGTGCGGCCCGGTGATCGGCGACCGCCACCCGGGTGGACTGCTCGACCCCGTGCGCCGTGAAGAACATCCGCGCGGCGTCGTCCCCGAACTTCGCCTTCCCCCGCTGCCGCAACCGCTCCTGCGTCATCGCCGCGGCGACCAGCTCCGCCGGGAACTCCTTCCGCAGCCTCGTCGCCAGGGCGATCTCGTCACCGGCCCCAAACCCCCGCACCCGCTCGAGCAGCCCGCGCCCCTCATCGGCCATCAACAACGCAAAGGTCTGGGTATCCACCCACCCATTCTCCCGGTCGGTGCGCCCGCCCCGATCACCCCCGGCACTTTGCCGACCGTATGGTTGTCGCGCGGTGGGGCGGAGCGGCAATGGCGGCGTAGGCACGGGGGAATGTGGGGGGATCGGCGTGGCGCGTGAGAACCGGGGGGCCCGGGGCCCCGCGGACCACCGGAGCCGCCGACCGGGCGGCCTACGGAAGCGCCCCCGTCGAAACCGGCCGCCCACCCGCCAAGGCCTGCGCCGCGCGGCCTACGCCTGGGCGGCCTTCACCGTCGCCATCTGCGCCGCCGGCGTGGACTCCTGGTTCGCCTACTCCGGCCGCACCCGCGTGCTGCACATCTCCGCGCAGATCCTCGCCGCACTCATCGGCACAGGCGTCGCCCTCGACTACTGGCGCCGCTCCACACGCGCCCCCGAAGCGGCCCGCCCGGCCCCCGCGCACTCCCCACCTACGCACGGTGATGGTGCGGAAGGGGGGTGAAGCATTGTCCGGGCGGCTCCCTCGCAAAGAGGACCGTGGCGCTACCGACGAGCCCCGACAACCTTGCGCGCATCCGCCGTCCCGTTCGCAGAATCGCTTGATGCGTAGCGACTTCACCAACCGCACGACCTCACCCGTGGACTGGCAACGGGCTCAGCAGGCGGGAATGGCCACCTTCACCCCGGGGCGACCCAGGACCTCGACGAACATGATCGCGCCATGGACGACGTCGAGGATGACCATGCCGCTCTCGGGGGACAACGCGATGTTCCGGTGCCCCAAGCCGTATCTGCCGGCGGGTCTGGAAGCGGTGTAGAAGCTCTGGCAGTGGTCGCCGTCGCACTCGCACGGCCCGACGACGGGCATGGACGGGAGAAACGCGGCGAGGCCGTACTCCCCTTCGTCACGCAGGAGCCGGCAGATTTCCTCACACAGTTCCGGCAGCAGCTCTGCCACACGCGGCGGCCGCCTCACCGCACCTTTGCCGGGTAGCTCATGGCCGGATTATCGTCCGCAGCACGTGCCCCCGCCAGCGCTTTGAACTGACGGCACGCGTGCCCGATCACGATCGATCGGATCCGCACGAATGCGTTCCGTTACCGCTCGCGGCGCGTTTGGCGCAGGGGACACAGGTGCAACACGCCCCCCGGCTCATTGGCACTCTAGTTGACGGAGTGCTAACCGAAGCCTAGGGTCTGTGACTGGCACTCTCCCCATGAGTGTGCCAACGCGACGGGCAGGTCCGGCACCCGCGACGACGGGCTTACCTGGTCGCCACCTGACAATTACCCCGTGAGATCTCCGAAGGGGGAGGTCGGATCGTGACGACCGCCAGCACCAAGGTTGCCATCAAGCCGCTCGAGGACCGCATTGTGGTCCAGACGCTCGAAGCCGAGCAGACCACGGCCTCGGGCCTGGTCATTCCGGACACGGCGAAGGAGAAGCCCCAGGAGGGCACTGTCCTGGCCGTGGGCCCGGGCCGGTTCGAGGACGGGCAGCGCCTGCCGCTCGACGTGAAGGTCGGCGACACCGTGCTCTACAGCAAGTACGGCGGCACCGAGGTGAAGTACAACGGCGAGGAGTACCTCGTCCTCTCGGCGCGCGACGTTCTCGCGATCATCGAGAAGTGACGATCGCAGCCACCCGCTGAGCCAACGACCCGCCCCGGGCACCCCGACTGGGGCGCCCGGGGCGGTGTCGTTGCGCAGGCAAGGCCCGCGGCGCCGTGACGGTCCGCGCGGCGGTGCGAGGCGAACCGGAACGCATCGCTTCGCACCCGCACGGCAGCGCACCGCACACGCGCCGCATCACGCGCTGAAAAACGGCTGACCAAGCCGAAGAGGAACAGAGGATTCACATCCCATGGCCAAGATTCTCCAGTTCGACGAGCACGCCCGTCGTTCGCTCGAGCGTGGCGTCAACGCGCTCGCGGACGCGGTCAAGGTGACGATCGGCCCCAAGGGCCGCAACGTCGTCATCGACAAGAAGTTCGGCGCGCCGACGATCACCAACGACGGCGTGACCATCGCCCGCGAGGTGGAACTCGACGACCCGTACGAGAACCTCGGCGCGCAGCTCGCGAAGGAGGTGGCGACCAAGACCAACGACATCGCGGGTGACGGCACCACCACCGCGACCGTGCTGGCGCAGGCGCTGGTCCGCGAGGGCCTGCGCAACGTCGCCGCCGGTGCCGCGCCGATGGACCTGAAGAAGGGCATCGACGCCGCGGTCAAGGCCGTGTCGGACGAGCTGCTCGGCACCGCCCGCGCGATCGAGGGCAAGGAAGACATCGCCAATGTCGCCGCGCTCTCCGCGCAGGACCGGCAGATCGGCGAGCTGATCGCCGAGGCGATGGACAAGGTCGGCAAGGACGGTGTCATCACCGTCGAAGAGTCGAACACCATGGGTCTCGAACTCGAGTTCACCGAGGGCCTGCAGTTCGACAAGGGCTACCTGTCGCCGTACATGGTGACCGACCAGGAGCGTATGGAGGCCGTCCTCGACGACCCGTACATCCTGATCAACCAGGGCAAGATCTCGGCGATCGCCGAGTTGCTGCCGATCCTCGAGAAGGTCATCCAGTCGGGCGGCAACAAGCCGCTGCTGATCATCGCCGAGGACATCGACGGCGAGGCGCTGTCCACGCTGGTCGTCAACAAGATCCGCGGCACGTTCAACGCCGTCGCGGTCAAGGCCCCGGGCTTCGGCGACCGCCGCAAGGCGATGCTGGAGGACATGGCCATCCTCACCGGCGCCCAGGTCATCGCGCCCGAGGTCGGCCTCAAGCTCGACCAGGCCGGCCTGGACGTGCTCGGCACCGCCCGCCGCGTGACGATCACCAAGGACGCCACCACGGTCGTCGACGGCGCCGGCGACGCGGAGAAGATCTCCGAGCGCGTCCGCCAGATCAAGGCCGAGATCGAGAACACCGACTCCGACTGGGACCGCGAGAAGCTCCAGGAGCGGCTCGCGAAGCTGGCCGGCGGCGTGTGCGTCATCCGCGTCGGCGCGGCCACCGAGGTCGAGCTGAAGGAGAAGAAGCACCGTCTGGAGGACGCGGTCTCCGCGACCCGCGCGGCGATCGAAGAGGGCATCGTGGCGGGCGGCGGCACCGCGCTCGTGCACGCCTCCGCGGTCCTCGCGGACAACCTGGGCCTGTCCGGCGACGTCGCCACCGGTGTCGCGGTCGTGCGCCGCGCCGCCGTCGAGCCGCTCCGCTGGATCGCGGAGAACGCCGGCCTCGAGGGCTACGTCATCGTCAACAAGGTGCAGGAGCTGGGCGTCGGCGAGGGCTTCAACGCCGCCACCGGCGAGTACGGCAACCTGCTCAAGGCCGGCGTCATCGACCCGGTCAAGGTGACCCGCTCCGCGCTGCAGAACGCCGCGTCGATCGCGTCGCTGCTGCTCACGACCGAGTCGCTGGTCGTCGAGAAGCCGGCCGAGGCCGAGGCGAACGGCCACGGCCACAGCCACGGCGGGCACGGCCACAGCCACTGACGCACCCCGATCCGTCGACCGGCGGGTCACGCGGTACCCCGCGCGGTACCCACGAAGGGCCTCGGCCTGCCTCCCCGGCAGGCCGAGGCCCTTCGGCATGCCCGCTCAGCCCGGCGTCGTACCCGGCGCGGCAGGTACCCCCGGGAAGTATGTGCGCAGGCATCTAGCGGGTCGGTTCTTCCAGGTGCACGGATGTTCTGGAAGAGTGCGCCTGGGCCGGTCGTCTGACTGGTCGTCAGAGACGGGTTCCGGTCCGGTACAGCGCGGACCTGCGCGAACAGCGCGGCGAACAGAGGGAGAACGATGGGCACGTACGCGATCACCGGTGCGGCATCCGGCATCGGCGCCGCCACGAAGGCCCGCCTTGAGGCGGACGGCCACCGGGTCATCGGCGTCGACCTGCACAACACCGACGTCAACGCGGACCTTTCCACCCCCGAAGGCCGCGCCGAGGCGATCGCCAAGGTCACCGAGCTGGCCGGCGAATCGCTCGACGGCTTCGTGCCGTTCGCGGGCCTGGCCGCCGCGACCGGCCGCCCCGGTTCGCTGATGGTGTCGGTGAACTACTTCGGCGCGATCGAGGTGCTGGAGGGCCTCTACCCGCTGCTCGCCAAGGGCACGAACCCGTCCGTGGTGCTGATCAGTTCCAACTCGACGACCTGCCAGCCGAACTGGCCGGTGGAGCTGGCCGAGCTGTGCCTGGCGGGCGACGAGGCGGCGGCCCGCGAGGCGGCCGACAAGGACCCGATGGGCTCCTACCCGGCGGCCAAGGCGGCGCTCGCGTACTACGTGCGCACCAAGGCCGTCGCCGACGAGTGGATCGGCGCGGGCATCCGCCTCAACGCGATCGCGCCGGGCCTCATCGAGACGCCGATGGTCGCGGCGGGCAAGGTCGACCCGCTGACCGCGGAGGGCATGAAGATGTTCCCGCTGCCGATCGGCCGCGGCGGCCGCCCCGAGGAGATCGCCGAGCTGACCGCGTTCCTGCTCGGCCCGACCTCGTCGTTCTTCGTCGGCTCGGTGCTGTTCTGCGACGGCGGCACCGATGCGCTGTTCCACGCCAAGGACTGGCCGAAGGTCTGGGAGCTGGACCTGTCGGCGTTCGGCGGCTGAACCGGAGCGCACGCGGGGCACCCGGCGCCGGAGCCGACCCCGGCGCGCGCCCGAGGCGCACCCCGGAGCACACGCCGGAGCGCGCGCCGCGGCGAGCAATCCGGATCGGAGATGATCAAAAACGATCACGCGTTGGGTGACACGTGACACCCGGCGTACGACGGGCGCGTACGACCGCACACGCGGCAGCGGGCAGCAGCACGCGACGTGCACACCACGACGGTGACCCCGTCCCGGATGCCTCCGGGGCGGGGTCACCGTCGTCTGCGCTCGATCAGCCTGCGGTCGTCACATCGGTCCTGTTGAGCATGCGGCGACGGCCGTCCATCTCGACCCGGTCGTCCTCGGTGAGGCCGCCCCAGACGCCGTAGGGTTCGCGTACGGCGAGGGCGTGTTGGGCGCATTGGGCGCGCACGGGACAGCGCTGGCACACCTCCTTGGCAGCGGCCTCCCGCGCGACCCTCGCGGCCCCGCGTTCGCCTTCCGGGTGGAAGAACAGTGCGCTGTCGACGCCGCGGCAGGCGGCGGAGAGCTGCCAGTCCCACAGGTCGGCGTTGGGGCCGGGGAGCCGTGAGAAATCAGCCATGAGTCGTCCCTCGGTTTCAGGGGCAATTGGTGTCGCGGGGTGTGGCGGGGATGCGGGCCGATCGATCAAACGACGAACCGAAAGCGCCACAGAATGATCAGTTCCATGCAGATATCGGTCTTATGCGCGAAAACCAGTAAAAAATACGCGTCCCGGGCGTAACGCCTGCTGCGGCGCAGCCGACGAGCCCCCGCCTGGCGCACCCGTGGCGCGCCGCCCGCCGGGTCGATCGCGAGAGTGAGGTCGTGTCGCTCGGAAAGGTCACTGTGTCGGCGTGCCCTTCGGAGGGGTCGGCTCGTTGTGGTAGCGGGCGGCCCCACGGCCCCCGAAGAAACCCCGTAACCCTTTCGAGTGATGGTCGTTGGGGTGGGTGAGATGGTCGGCGGTTCGCAAGTCCCGGGCACGACGAGCCGGGGCACACCGGGGACACTCCGGGAACACCGACCGCGTAGGCAACGGAACGTACAGGCGTGGAGGCTCAACGTGACGCGGATCTGCTGCGGAGGCCGGCGATGACGACCGTCCTGGTCTGCGACGATTCCCCGCTGGTCCGGGAGACGCTCCGGCGCGCGGTGGCCACGGTCCCCGGCGTCGAGCGGGTGACCACCGCCACGAGCGGCGAGGAAGTGCTGCGCCGCTGGGGCGCGGAACGCTCGGACCTGGTGCTGATGGACGTGCGCATGCCCGGGCTCGGTGGCGTGGAGGCCGTACGCCGGCTCCTCGCGGGCGACCCCGGTGCGCGGGTGATCATGCTGACGATGGCCGAGGATCTCGACGGAGTGGCCCTCGCGGTCGCCGCCGGGGCCCGCGGCTACTTGCACAAGGACGCGTCGCGCGCCGAGTTGCGCGCGACGGTGTCCCAGGCGCTCGCCGACCCGACGTGGCGGCTCGCGCCCCGCCGGCTCCGCTCGGCGGACATGGGCGTCGCCCCGACGCTGACCGCGCGGGAGATCCAGGTGCTGGAGGGTATGAGCCACGGCCGCAGCAATGCGGAGATCGGCCGTGAGCTGTTCCTTTCCGAGGACACCGTCAAGACGCACGCGCGTCGGCTGTTCAAAAAGCTCGGTGCCTCGGACCGCGCGCACGCGGTCGCGCTCGGCTTCCGCTGGGGTCTGGTGCGGTGACCGCGCGGGGTTTCCGGCCCCGCGATTCGCGCCGCGACGGACCTGGCGCGAACCGCAGGGGCCGGAGCCCGGCATACTGAATCTCATGGGCGGGATCGCCGAGCGCATGCCGGACAGACCGGAGAGGGCCGAGACCCGGGTCGATGACGGCATGCGTGCCGTGGTCGTCCGGGCCGTTTCGGGCGACCTCCAGGCCACCGACGAACTGCTGGCCTATGTACGCCCGCTGGTGCTGAGGTACTGCCGGGCCAGGCTCGGCCGGGTGCCCGGCGCGGAGCACGCGGCGGACGACGCGGCGCAGGAAGTGTGCCTGGCGGTGCTGTCCGCCTTGCCGCGCTACCGCGACGAAGGCCGGCCTTTCGAGGCGTTCGTGTTCGGCATCGCCGCGCACAAGGTCGTCGACGTGCAGCGTGCCGCGGTCCGTGCGGCCGTGCCGACGTGTGACCTGCCCGAGGCGATCGACGACGACCCGGGCCCGGAAGACCAGGTGGTCCGGCGCAGCGACGCCGCGCAGGCGCGGGCGCTCCTCGGCCGTCTTCCCGACAATCTGCGCGAACTCCTCGTGCTGCGGGTGGCCGTCGGCTTGTCCGCCGAGGAGACCGGCCGGGCGATGGGCATGTCGCCGGGTGCGGTCCGGGTCGCGCAGCACCGCGCACTGTCCAGGCTGCGGGCGCTCGCCGAGGAGGAGAAGACGGCGTGAAAGCGGGGATTCCCGGGATGCGGCATGTGCACGTCGGCGGTTCATCGTCGCGAGCGCTCGCCGATCTGGGACTCCTGCGCCGCGACGACGAACTCGTCGAGACGCTGCGCGCCCGCACCGCCGGGCATCCGAACACGGACCGGTTGGCCCGGCTGTTCCACGCGCTGGTCGCGGAGGTCGACGGCGTGCCGTCCGGACGCCGCGCGGTGACCGACCGCTGCTGACCCGGCCCCGGCTCGGACGCGCATCCGGGCCCGGTTGCGAACCCGGCGCGTGCGGTTCGCGGAAACGGGCCGAATCCCGGGCCCGCGAAGGCCTTGACGGGAGCGGGAAGCTCCCGGGACCGGGCGGTGTTGGAGCCGAGTAGCATGGGGGGCCATCCCCCTGGCACACCACCGGGCTGTCGTACCCGCGCGTCCGACCAGCAGCTCCGGTGGAGCCGCCGTATTCGCGCGGCCACGGTGTCGATCAAGGCGAGCGGGCGGCTCCCGGGCGTACCCCTCGAACCGGAACAACCGGAAGGTGTCATGAGTCTCACGGCCGACCGTGCAGTCGACGGTGTACCCGAGAAGTTCGCGATGCTCGGGCTGACCTACGACGACGTGCTGCTGCTGCCCGGCGCGTCCGACGTCGTGCCGAGCGATGTCGACACGACGTCCCGGGTGACCCGGAACATCTCCGTGCGGATCCCGCTGCTGTCGTCGGCGATGGACACCGTCACCGAGTCGCGCATGGCGATCGCGATGGCGCGCCAGGGCGGCGTGGGCGTGCTGCACCGGAACCTGTCGATCGCCGACCAGGCGAACCACGTCGACCTGGTGAAGCGGTCCGAGGCCGGCATGGTCATCGACCCGATCACCATCGGCCCGGACGCGACGCTGCGCGACGCCGACGAGCTGTGCGGGCGCTACCGCATCAGCGGCGTCCCGGTCACCGACGAGAACGGCCGCTTGCTCGGCATCGTCACCAACCGCGACCTGCGCTTCGAGGTCGACCACGCGCGCCAGGTGCGCGAGGTCATGACGCCGATGCCGCTGGTCACCGGCCCGGTCGGGATCAGCGGTGCGGACGCGATGGAGCTGCTGCGCCGCCACAAGGTCGAGAAGCTCCCGCTGATCGACGCGGACGGCAAGCTGCGCGGCCTGATCACCGTCAAGGACTTCGTCAAGAGCGAGCAGTACCCGAACGCGACCAAGGACGCCGACGGCCGCCTGGTGGTCGGTGCCGCGGTCGGCACCGGCGACGACAGCTTCCGCCGCGTGCAGGCGCTGGTCGAGGCGGGCGTGGACTTCATCGTGGTGGACAGCGCGCACGGCCACTCGCGCAACGTCCTGGAGATGATCGCGAAGGTCAAGGCCAACACCAAGGTCGACGTCATCGGCGGCAACGTGGCGACCCGGGACGGCGCGCAGGCGCTGATCGACGCCGGTGTCGACGGCGTCAAGGTCGGTGTCGGCCCCGGCTCGATCTGCACCACCCGCGTGGTGGCGGGCGTCGGCGCGCCGCAGGTCACCGCGATCTACGAGGCCGCGCGCGCGTGCGGCCCGGCGGGCGTCCCGGTCATCGGCGACGGCGGCCTGCAGTACTCCGGCGACATCGCCAAGGCGATCGCCGCGGGTGCGGACACCGTGATGCTCGGCAGCCTGCTCGCGGGCTGCGAGGAGAGCCCCGGCGAGCTGATCTTCATCAACGGCAAGCAGTTCAAGAGCTACCGCGGCATGGGTTCGCTGGGCGCCATGCAGTCGCGCGGCCAGGGCAAGTCGTACTCCAAGGACCGCTACTTCCAGGACGACGTGCTGTCCGAGGACAAGCTGGTCCCGGAAGGCATCGAGGGCCAGGTGCCCTACCGCGGCCCGCTGTCCGCGGTCGCCCACCAGCTCATCGGCGGCCTGCGCGCGTCCATGGGCTACGCGGGCGCGCCGACGGTGCCGGACCTGAAGGAGCGCGGCCGGTTCGTCCGCATCACGTCGGCGGGGCTGAAGGAGTCGCACCCGCACGACATCCACATGACGGTCGAGGCGCCGAACTACCACGGCCGCTGAGCCGCGGCGGCGCTCGCCGCAGCCGGTGCGGGGCACCCGCCCCGCACCCGGGGTTTGCGGTCACGGGGCGGTCGGGAACCTTCGGGTTCGGGCCGCCCCGTAGGCTTGTCCGGGGGCATCCGGGCGGAAATCAGGACAGGCGCCCGGACACGCGCGGCGCATGAGCGCCGCACGTGCGCGTGCAGGGTTCCCACCACCGAGAACGGCAGGAGAGGCGCAACGTGACTGAGGTCGAGATCGGGCGGGGCAAGCGAGGACGGCGTGCCTTCCACTTCGACGACGTCGCCATCGTCCCGAGCCGGCGGACCCGCGACCCCGAAGAGGTCTCGATCGCCTGGCAGATCGATGCGTACCGGTTCGAGCTGCCGTTCCTCACCGCGCCGATGGACAGCGTCGTGTCCCCGGACACCGCGATCGCGGTGGGCCGGATGGGCGGGCTCGGCGTGCTCAACCTCGAAGGCCTGTGGACGCGCTACGAGGACCCGGCGCCGCTGCTCGAGGAGATCGGCAGCCTCGACGAGGCCGCCGCGACGCGCCGCATGCAGGAGATCTACGCGGAGCCGATCAAGGAAGAGCTGATCGGCGCGCGCATCAAGCAGATCCGCGACTCCGGCGTGGTCACCGCGGCGGCGCTGTCGCCGCAGCGCACCGCGCAGTACCACAAGGCGGTCATCGACGCGGGCGTCGACATCTTCGTGATCCGCGGCACCACGGTGTCCGCCGAGCACGTGTCGGGCCGGGCCGAGCCGCTCAACCTCAAGCAGTTCATCTACGACCTCGACGTGCCGGTCATCGTCGGCGGCTGCGCGACCTACCAGGGCGCGCTGCACCTGATGCGCACCGGTGCGGCGGGCGTGCTGGTCGGCTTCGGCGGCGGCGCGGCGCACACCACCCGCCGCGTGCTGGGCGTGGCGGTGCCGATGGCCACCGCGGTCGCGGACGTGGCCGAGGCGCGCCGCGACTACCTCGACGAGTCCGGCGGCCGCTACGTGCACGTCATCGCGGACGGCAGCGTCGGCGCCAGCGGCGACATCGCCAAGGCCGTGGCGTGCGGCGCGGACGCCGTGATGATCGGCTCGGCGCTGGCCCGTGCCACCGACGCGCCGGGCCGCGGCCACCACTGGGGTTCCGAGGCCCACCACCCGGAACTCCCGCGCGGGCGCCGCATGGACCTGGGCGCGGTCGGCACGCTGGACGAGGTCCTCAACGGGCCGTCGCACGTGTCGGACGGCTCGATGAACCTGTTCGGCGCGCTGCGCCGGGCGATGGCGACGACCGGCTACACCGACCTGAAGAAGTTCCAGCAGGTCGAGGTGACGGTGGCGCCGCAGAGCTGAGCATGTGCGGCTTCGCGGCCGCACGGGCGCGGAACGGCCCGGCTTCCCGAGGGGGAGCCGGGCCGTTTTCGTGCGCCGACGGGTCGCCGTGACGGCGGGCCGCGGGTTCAGGTCCCGAGGAACTCGCGGGCCAGGAACCGGGCGACGCCGTCCTCGTCGTTGGGGCCGACCACGTCGGTGGCCGACGCGAGGATCTCCGGGTGCGCGTTGGCGGGCGCGACGCGGCGGTCGGCCACCGCGAACATCGGCAGGTCGTTGAGGTGGTCGCCGCACGCCACGACCGGGCCGGTGAGGGCGTGCCGGTCGCGGAGTGCGAGGACGGCCTGGCCCTTGTCGGCGCGTGCGCTGTGGACGGCGAACTCGACCCAGCCGGGCAGGTAGCCGATCGGATAGCTCTGGACGGTGGTTCCGGCGCTGCCGAGGCCGGCGAGCAGCTCGAGGGCCTCGGGTTCGCGGTCCCGGCGTACCGCGAAGCGCACCAGCGCGACGTCTTCCTCGCGGGCGACCCGGCCGAAGTCGGGGCTGTGCCGGAGCCGTGGATCGCCGTATTTGCGCTTCTCGTCGACGTACCAGGCGGCGCCTTCGTCGGCGAGATCGCCGTGGTGGAGCCGGTCGGTGCGGCCGTCCCAAGTGGTGAGCGCCGGTTCGAGGCCCGCGGCCAGGACGGCCGCGACGAGTTTTGCGGCGGTGGCCCGGTCGAGGGAATGCCGCGAGACATGCCGTCCGGTGGCCGCGTCCGACAGGTACGAGCCGCCCAACTCGATGACCGGGAGCGGGAATTCGACGCCGGCCAGCAGTGCGGTGATGGCCGGGAGGCTGCGTGCGGTGGCGACGGTGAGCGCCACGCCCGCCGCGGTCAGGGCTTGGAGCGTCGTGCGGGAGTAGTCCGACAACGTGCCGCCCGATCGCAGCAGCGTGCCGTCCAGGTCGCATACCACCAGCGGACTGTCGGGTAAGGACGGCGTCACGGGTACCTCGCTCTCGCGCGGGTATTTCACGGTACCCGCCCGTTGGCGGCCGTTCACCCGAATGGCCTACACGGAAGGGGTGCGTGCTCAGCGCGGCGGGGAAGCGGCGGGCGCGCCGCCGGGTGATGATCGGGGCAGCGGAACGGCGGGCGACGGGAGCGGGTGACGGCGCGTTGAAGACCACGGCGTTGGGGTTGCGGGCACGCGAGGCGGCGCTTGAGGCGATGGCCGAGCGGGAGTTGGACGTGGTCGTGGTCGGCGGTGGCGTGGTGGGCGCCGGGACCGCGCTGGACGCGGTGACCCGCGGCCTGAGCGTCGGGCTGGTCGAGGCGCGCGACTGGGCGTCGGGCACGTCGAGCAGGTCGAGCAAGCTGATCCACGGCGGCCTGCGCTACCTGGAGATGCTGGATTTCGCGCTGGTGCGCGAGGCGCTGCGGGAGCGCGGCCTGATGGTGCAGCGGCTGGCGCCGCACCTGGTGCGGCCGGTGCCGTTCCTGTACCCGCTGCAGCACCACGGGTGGGAGCGCGCCTACGTCGGCTCCGGCGTCGCCCTGTACGACACCATGGGCCTCTCCACGGGCCACACCCGCGGTCTGCCCGGGCACCGCCATCTGTCGCGGCGGCACGCGCTGCGGCTGGCGCCCGCGCTGCGCAAGGACGCGCTGGTCGGCGCCGTGCAGTACTACGACGCGCAGGTCGACGACGCGCGGCACACCATGACGCTGGTCCGCACGGCGGCCGGCTACGGCGCGCACGTCGCGTCGCGTGCCACGGTCACCGGGTTCCTGCGCGAGGGCGAGCGGGTCGTGGGCGTGCGGGTGCGCGACGTCGAACAGGGCCGCGAGTACGCGGTCCGCGCCCGGCAGGTCGTCAACGCGACGGGCGTGTGGACGGACGAGACACAGGCGCTGGTCGGCGAGCGCGGCCAGTTCCACGTCCGCGCCTCCAAGGGCATCCACCTGGTCGTGCCGCGGGACCGGATCCACTCGTCGACCGGCCTGATCCTGCGCACCGAGAAGTCCGTGCTGTTCGTCATCCCGTGGGGGCGGCACTGGATCATCGGCACCACGGACACCGACTGGGACCTCGACAAGACGCACCCGGCCGCCAGCCGTACCGACATCGAATACCTGCTCGAACGGGTCAACGCGGTGCTCGCGGTACCGCTCAGCCGGGAAGACGTCGAAGGCGTCTACGCCGGCCTGCGGCCCCTGCTGCGCGGCGAGTCGGACGCCACCAGCCAGCTGTCCCGCGAGCACACCGTCGCGCACCCGGTGCCCGGCCTCGTGGTGGTCGCGGGCGGCAAGTACACGACCTACCGGGTGATGGCCGCCGACGCGGTCGACGCCGCCGTGCACGGGCTCGACCGCAAGGTCGCGCCGAGCTGCACCGAGACCGTGCCGCTCGCGGGCGCCGAGGGCTACCACGCACTGTGGAACGCCCGGACGTCGATCGCCGCGGGCAGCGGCCTGCACGTCGCCCGCGTCGAACACCTGCTCAACCGGTACGGCTCCCTGATCGACGAGGTCCTCGCCCTGGTCGAAGCCGACCCGGAGCTGGGACGGCCGCTGCCCGGCGCGGACGACTACCTGCGCGCCGAGGCCGTGTACGCGTGCACCCACGAGGGCGCCCTCCACTTGGAGGACGTGCTGGACCGGCGCACCCGCATCTCGATCGAGACGTTCGACCGGGGCGTGCGCGTCGCCGAGGAGTGCGCGCGGCTGATGGCTCCGGTGCTGGGCTGGACCGACGAGCAGGTCCGCCGCGAGGTCGACTACTACCTCAAGCGCGTCGAAGCGGAGCGCGAATCGCAGGAGCAGCCGGACGACCGGACGGCGGACGCGGTCCGGATGGGCGCCGAGGAAGTCGTCCCGCTCGCCTGACCGGTTCGGCGAACCGGGCACCTTCGGCGCCGACAGTGCGTTGTACCGGTGGTTCGGATGGTTGACTGGAATGGTCGCGAATCCCGTCCGCGCACGGGGTTCGGCAACCCCAGCACAGGAGCACGCGCATGAGCGACGCGGACGCCGACGGGCGGTTGCTCGCGGGCCGGTACCGGTTGCGCGAGCGGTTGGGCCGGGGCGGCATGGGCACCGTGTGGAGCGCGCTCGACGAGGTCCTCGACCGCGAGGTCGCGGTCAAGGAGCTGCGCGTCCCCGGCCACACCGACGACGACGAACGCGAGACGCTGTCCGCCCGCATGCTCCGCGAGGCCCGCGCCGCGGCCCGGATCGACCACCCCAACGTGGTGACGATCTTCGACGTGGTCGACGAGGACGGCCGCCCGTGGATCGTCATGGAGCTGGTGCGCGGCCTGTCGCTGGCCCAGGCGATCGAGAAGGACGGACCGCTGCCCGCCGGGGAGACCGCCGAGATGGGCCTCCGGCTGCTGTCCGCGCTCGACGCGGCGCACGACGCGGGCGTGCTGCACCGCGACGTGAAGCCCGCGAATGTGCTGCTGGCCCGCAACGGCCGCGTCGTCCTCACCGACTTCGGCGTGGCCTCGGTCGAGGACAGCGCGACGCTCACCCAGCTCGGCGCGCTCGTCGGCTCCCCCGAGTACCTCGCCCCCGAGCAGGTCGACGGCCAGCAGCCGACGGCCGCCGCGGACCTGTGGTCGCTCGGTGTGACGCTCTACGAGGCCGTGGAAGGCAAACCGGCGTACAAGCGCGCCACCCACGCCGCGACGCTGGCCGCGGTCGCCGCCGCCAAGTTCCCCGAACTGGAGCAGGCCGGCTCGCTCATGCCCGCGCTGCGCAGCGTGCTCGTGCAGGACCCGACCGCGCGCGCCGACGCGCCGCTGCTGCGCGAACGCCTGATCGAGGCCGCCGACACAGCCCCCGCCGGCACCCAGCCCGGCCGCGCGCTGCCCGGCCGGGCCCGGGGCACCGGCGCCACGGGACGCCGGCATGCCGTGCACAACGGGCCGCCGGGACGGGCCGTGCGGCACACCGTCGAGGAGACCGCGCCGCGCGGGCACCCGGGCGGCCGCGCCACGGGCGGCACCGCGAAACCCGCCGCCGAGGAGCCGGTCGCGCACGGGTCCGTCACCGAGACCAATCTGCGGGTGCAGCGCACGCACGTCGGCGAGACCGTCCGCGAGCACGAGCGGCCGGCCGAGCCGGACCGCCGCCAGGACCGCAGGCCCGGCCGCCGGGAACGCGCGCGGGCCCGGCGCGGCGGCGGCTTCCGGGCCCGCTACCGGCGCTGGCCGCGCTGGTGGATCCGGCACTGGGCGACCGTGCTGGTGGTCGTCGCGATCATGAGCGCGGCGGTGGCCCGGTGGCTCGCCGACTACGGCTCGTGGGCCGGCATGTACACGATCTCGCTGCTCGCCGCGGTCCTCGCGGTGTGGCTGGTGCTGCCGCACCGGCGGCTGTCCCGGTCGGTGCCGGCGGCGATGCTGATCGGCACCATCGGCGGCGGCGTCCTCGAACTCCGGCACATCAACCCCAACCTCGTCGAAGTCCTCGCGGTGGTCGGCGGCTGCCTGCTGCTCGGCCCGCTCATCGACGGCGCGGTGCTGCGCCGCCTGCGCACCGGTTCCGGGCTCGGGTTCGCGCTGCCGGTGCCGGAAGGCTGGAGCTGCACGACCAGCGACAGCGGCTTGACCGTGCACGACCCGGACCGGCTCATCTCGGTGACGGTGACCGTGGACCGCGGCATCGTCATGCCGCCCGAGGAGTCCGTGCTGCACCGCGAGCACGGCACGCTCGCGTCCCGCGACTACCGGGACAGCGAGAGCTACCGGCGGGTCGAACTCGCCTCGATGGACTACCGCGGGCACGACGCCGCCGAGTGGGAGTACGTGTGGCGCGGCCCGGACGGCGCCGCGTTCCACGGCAAGGACCTCGTCGTGCGGACCGGCGACGGGGTGCGCTACTGGATGACGGTGCGCTGCCGCGAGGAGCTGTGGCCGACGGCCGCCGCGTACTTCGACCACGCCAAGGAGAACCTGGCGATCGTCCGCTGACCGCCGCCGCGACTGCCCGGTACGGTGGGTCGGCGGGACAATCGGCGGCGTTCGCGGGGCGGGGTAGCGCAGATGACAGGTCCGACCGGAGACCGCACGGTGGCGGGCCGCTACCGGCTGACCGAGATGCTCGGCCGCGGCGGGATGGGCACCGTGTGGCGGGCTGCCGACACCGTCCTGGACCGCGATGTGGCGGTGAAGGAAGTCCGCGTCCCGGAGGGCCTCGACGACGAGGAACGCGCCCGCCGCTCGGCCCGGGCGATGCGCGAGGTCCGTGCCGCGGCGCTGGTCGTGCACCCCAATGTGGTGGTCGTCTACGACGTCGTCGAGGACGACGGGCGGCCGTGGATCGTCATGGAATTCGTGCCCGGCCGCACCCTCGCCGAGGACCTCGACGAAGGCCGCCTGCCGGTCCGCGACGCGGCACGCCTCACCCGGCAGCTGATCGACGCGCTGCGCTCGGTGCACGCGGCCGACGTCGTGCACCGCGACGTCAAACCCGGCAACGTGCTGCTCTCCCGCGACGGGCGCGCGGTGCTGACCGACTTCGGCATCGCCACGCTGGTCGGCGCGACGACCATCACCGCCACCGGCACGACGATCGGCACGCTGGAGTACATGGCCCCGGAACGTGCGCAGGGCCTGCGCCCCGGGCCGCCGTCCGACCTGTGGGCGGTCGGCGCGACGCTGTACGAAATGCTCGAAGGCCGCTCGCCGTTCCGCCGCAACGGCGAGTTCGCCACGCTCCAGGCCGTGTTGGACGCGACCTACGACCCGCCCCGGCACGCCGGCCCGCTGGCGCCGCTGATCGCCGGGCTGCTCACCGCGGATCCGGACGCCCGGATGACCGCCGACGAGGCCCTGCGGCTGCTGGCCGAGGTGGAGGCCGCGGGACCGGGGTCGTCGCCGGGCGGGCGTGCAGCCGAGGGCGGAACCGCGCCGGGCGCGGAAGCGACGTGGCTCGGTGCGGGTGCGGGTGCGGGTGCGGGTGCGGGTGCGGGTGCCGGGCCGGGCCCGGCGGCGGGAGTGGCGGGTACCGCGGACGACGCCACACCGACCGGGGATCCGCAGGCCGGTGCGGGTGCTCCGGGGGAGCACCCGGACGCGGTGACCGTGGACGGCGTGCCCGCGCCGCGGCCGACGCGGCCCGAACCGGGCGCGTCCGCGGCATTCGGAGCGGTCTCCGCGGGCGGCCCGTCGGCGGCGCGGGCCGCCGCGCCCGCGCGCGGCGCCGCGGCGCCGCCGCCAATGCCGGCCTCGTTGCCGACCGTCGGCGTGGCCGGTGCGGGTGCACCGCCGCCGATGCCCGCCTCGGCCCCCGGCGTCGGGATGCCGGGCGACCCCGGTGCGGTGGCGCCTGCCCCGCGGCGGCGCGTGCTGCTCCTGTCGGTCGGTGCGGTCGTCCTCGCCGGGGTCGTGATCGCCGTCGCGCTGCTGCTCAAGTCGACGGGGAGCGACAGCGGCGGGAAGAGCTCGGGAAGCGCCGTGGCCGCCGGCAACGCGCCGGCGGCCCTGCCGCCGTCGTCGACGGGCGGCCCGTCGACGTCCGGCGGGGCGGCGTCGCCGACGGCTTCGCCCGTGGCATCGGGGGGTTCGGCGACCGGGCGCCCGGAGTCCGGAGCGTCGCCGGCCGACCAGGCCACGTCCTCGCCGACCGGCGGCTCCGGCCCCGCGGCGCGCTCCGGCTTCCGCCGGGTCGACGACCCCGCGGGGTTCAGCGTCTCGGTCCCGGACGGCTGGAGCGGCCGGGATCCGCAGGGCGACCGGATCTTCTTCCGTTCGCCGGACAGCCTTTCGCGGCTCGGCGTGCGGATCGATCCGGGCGACGCGTCGGGCGACCCGTACGCCGACCTGTCCGCGCAGGACGCGGGCGGCACCGGCAGCTCGTCGACCGCGAGCTACCCCGGCTACCAGCGGGTCCGCCTCGACTCCACGACGTTCGGCGGAAACCCGGCGGTGCTCTGGGAGTTCACCTGGTCCGACGGCGGGACGCAGCGCCGGTCGATCAACATGCGCTACACCGCAGGCGGTCACACGTACGACTTCTGGGTCTCCGGCCCGGACGGCGCGTCGACCGCCCTGCGCGCGGCCTTCGACGAAGCGAAGTCGACCTTCACCACCAGCCGTTGAGTCTGTCCCTGTTCCGTCACGGTGCGGTCCTCAAGCGGTTCTGAACGGATTTCCCGGCTATCGAACCAACGGCGTTCTCTTTACGTTGTCCCCAGGGGGTAGCAGCCACGGTCCAATGGGGAGGGACCCGTGACGGAGGGCAGCGGCGAAAGCCGCCTCGTCAGCGGCAGGTACCGGCTCGGCGAAGCGCTGGGCCGGGGCGGAATGGGCACGGTGTGGCGGGCGGTCGACGAACTGCTGCGCCGCGAGGTCGCGGTCAAGGAAGTCCGTATCCCGGACGACCTGGACGCGAGCGAGCAGGAAGTCCGGCGGGAACGCGCGATGCGCGAAGCCCGCGCGGCGGCGCGGGTGACCCACCCGAACGTCGTCACCATTTACGACGTCGTCGAGGACGACGGGCGTCCGTGGATCGTCATGGAACTGGTCCGAGCCCGCTCCCTCGACGAAGTGATCGAGCACGAAGGGCGGCTCGGCCCGAGCGAAGCCGCCGAGGTGGGCCTGAAGGTGCTCGCCGCGCTGCGCGCCGCGCGCGCGGCGGACGTGCTGCACCGCGACGTCAAGCCGAGCAACATCCTGCTCGGTGCGGACGGCCGGGTCATCCTCACCGACTTCGGCATCGCGACGGTCCTCGGCTCGGCGACGCTCACCGCGACCGGCATGCTCATCGGCTCGCCGGAGTATCTGGCGCCGGAGCGCGTCCTGGGGCGGCGTCCGGGACCGGCCTCGGACCTGTGGTCGCTGGGCGTGACGCTGTATCAGGCGATGGAAGGGCGTTCGCCGTTCCAGCGGACGTCGGCGATCGAAACGCTCACCGCGGTGCTCCAGGACGAGGCCGCGCCGCCGCGGTACGCGGGAGCGCTCGGCCCGGCGCTGGACGCGCTGCTGCGCAAGGACCCGGACGAGCGGCCGGACGAGGACGCCGTCGAAGGGCTGCTCACCGCGGCGCTCAAGGGCAAGTCGGAGCACGGCACCGGCGCGGTCGCGGGGGCCGCCGCGGCGGCGGGTGCGACGGCCGGGGCGACGGCGGTTCCGCCGCCGATTCCGGCACCGCCGCGGCCGCCCGACGCGTTCGCGTCGGCCGCGACGGTCGAGGACCCGCACGGGCCGCTCGGCGCGACCCTCGGCCCCGGTCCCGGGGCACGGTCGGGGCCGGGCTCCGGACCGGGTTCCGGATCGGGCAAGGGCCCCGCGGTCCTCGGCGGAGCGGCGGTGGGCGCGGCGGCCGGTGCGGCCGCGGTCGGGGGGACGGCCTACCCGCCCGACGGGTGGCCGACCGGGCAGCAGGCACCGGCCGGCGGTCACGGCGGATCGGACGCGTGGGCGACGGCGGCGCACGGGCAGGCGGCGGACTCCGGACCCGGCGGGGTCGGGCATCCGCGGTCGGGGGACACACCCCAGCCGTTCCCGATCGGCGGGTTCCAGGGGACGACGCGGCCGATCGAGGAGAACGGCCGGCCGGGCGGCGGGTATCCGCGGCGGCGGCCGCGCGGGGCGTACGCGGTGCTCGCCGGGGTGGCCGCGGCGCTCGTCGCGGCGGCGTTCTGGATCGTGCCGAGTGCGCTGGGCAGCAACGACAAGGGCGGCGACGGGCACCCGGGGACGGGGACGTCCGCCGGTGCGAGCACGGTGTCGTCGCCGGCCGCGCCGTCCGACAACGCGGTCGCCGGCGGCGTCACCGTGACGCCGACGACCGGGCAGGCCACCTACGAGCCGACCGGTGGCCAGGACGACTCCGACTACACCGAACCGACGAAGTCGGCGCCGAAGACGACCAAGCCGAAGCCGACCACGAGCAGGCCGACAAGCTCGACCACGTGGCCGACGACCGGCAAGTCGCCGACCACGACACCGACGGGCAGCACGACGTCGGCCGGCTCGGGCAGCTCGTCCGGTTCCGGTGGGGCCACGAAGTCCGGTGCGGGAAGCGGTTCCACGCCCGCCGCGGGGGCGGGGGCCAAGGCCGACGCGACCGGGTGAGAGGCGGGGGCACGAGGGCCGGAGCCGGGTCTTCGGGTGCGCCGCTCAGGCCCCCGCGGCCGGGCGCGTGCCCACGACGACCGTGGCGTACAAGTCCTCGTCCTCGACCACGCGCGCGGTCAGGCCGCTCGTGGTGAACACCGCGACGGCCTCGGCCGCTTGTTCCTCGCTGGTTTCCACCAGCAGGTGGCCACCGGGGGCGAGCCACCCGGCGGCCTCGGCGGCGATCCGGCGCTGCAGGTCGAGGCCGTCCGAGCCGCCGTCGAGGGCGACGAGCGGCTCGTGGTCGCGGGCTTCGGACGGCAGCAGGCCGATCTCGGCGGTGGGCACATACGGCGTGTTCGCGGTCAGGACGGCCACCCGGCCGCGCACGTCCGCGGGCAGCGGCGCGAACAGATCACCCTCGAACACCCGGGCGCCGTAGGTGGCGAGGTTGCCGCGGGCACAGCGAACCGCGGCGGGGTGGATGTCGGCCGCGTACAACTCGACACCCGGCACCGCGGACGCCACCGCGGCGCCGATCGCGCCCGCGCCGCAGCACAGGTCGACGACGACCGCGCCGGACGTGGCAAGCGCGGCCGCGTGCCGGGCCAAGAACTGGGTGCGCCGCCGCGGGACGAACACGTCTTCGTCCACCGCGATCCGCAGCCCGCAGAACTCCGCCCAGCCGACCACGTGTTCGAGCGGAAGCCCGGCGGCCCGGCGAGCGGTGAGGGTGTCGAGATGCACGGTGTCGTGCGCGGCTTCGGCGAGCAACGCGGCTTCGTCCTCGGCGAACACGCAGCCGGCGGCGCGAAGCCGGGTCACGGTCGCGGCCACGACCGCGGCGGAAAAACCGGGGTCCAGGCGGGGTACGGACGTGGCGTCCGGTGGCGGGAGCGTCATGAGCGGCACCGAGCGTACCGGCGATTTCCCGGTGCCGGATCGGCGGGTTGCCGGGGTCCGTGCGGGCCCAGGAGAGGGCCGCCACGCAACCGGAGCGGTGCGTAGGCCGTAGTCTGACCGGGCGACACAGGGAACCCGGTGGCGCCGTTCGGGGGAGGTCGGCCCACCGAGGAGCGGGGAGGAACGATGGCGGACGTTGCGTCGCCCGGTCAGGCGCGCATCGTGGCGGGGCGGTACCGGCTGACGAGCGTGGTCGGACGCGGCGGCATGGGCACGGTCTGGCGGGCGGTCGACGAGATGCTGCACCGCGAAGTCGCGGTGAAGGAACTCCGGCTGCCCGACCACCTCGACGACGAAGAGCGCGACATCCAGCAGCAGCGCACGCTGCGCGAGGCGCGCACCGCGGCCCGGATCGGCCACGAGAACGTCATCACGATCTACGACGTCGTCGAGGACGGCGGCATCCCGTGGATCGTCATGGAGCTCGTCGAGGCGGAGTCCCTCGCGGACATCCTCAAGACCCGCGGCACGCTCTCCCCGGCCGAAGCCGCCGAAGTCGGCCTCAAGGTCCTCAACGCGCTGCTCGCCGCCGAGGCGAAGGGCGTGCTGCACCGCGACGTGAAGCCCGCGAACATCCTGGTCACGGTGTCCGGCCGGGTGGTGCTGACCGACTTCGGCATCGCCACCGAGGCCGGTTCGGCGACGCTGACCGCGACCGGCATGCTCGTCGGGTCCCCGAACTTCCTCGCCCCGGAACGCGCGCAGGGGCTGCGGCCCAACCTGTCCGCCGACCTGTGGTCGCTCGGGGTCGTGCTCTACATGGCGGTCGAAGGACGCAACCCGTTCGACGGGCCGACGATGATCAGCACGCTCAACTCGATCCTGACCGAGGAGCCCGACCCGCCGCGCCGCGCGGGCCTGCTGCTGCCGGTCATCGAAGGACTGCTGCAGAAGGACCCGGACCGGCGGCTGCCGGCCAAGGACGTGGACCGGATGCTGTCCGGCGTCGTCCGCGGCGACCTCACGCAGTCCCACCCCCGTGCGGTGCCGTCGGGTGTGCCGAACATCGGGCTGGGTGCGGTCGCGGGGCTGGGTGCCGAGGCCGGGCCCGACTCCGACCCGGCATCGGCGCGGTCGGCTCCGCAGTCCGGTCCGCCGTCGGCCGCGCCGTCCGGGCCCCACTCGGGTCCGCATTCGGGCCCCCACTCGGGTCACCCCGGTCCGTACTCGGGTCCGCCGTCGGGTCCGCCTTCGGGGCCGCAGGGCTACGCCGGGGCGCCGACGCTGACCGCCGGGGCCATGGGCATGCCGCCCGCGTCGGGCGGATACGGGCCGCCGCACGGCACGTACCCGGGGGCCGGCAGCGGCTACCCGGGCGTGCCGCAGCAGCCGACCGGGTCGTACGGCGCCGGACCGTACGGTCCCGGCGGGCCGCACCCGGACAGCGGGCCCGGCGTCGCCTGGCCGTCCGCCGAGTACGTGACCGGGAACACCGCGCCCGACACCCGGGCGAACCCGTCCGGCCCGCCCGCGCGGCCGTCCCGCAAGCCGCTCGTGCTGGGCGTCACCGCCCTGGTCATCGCCGTCATCGCGGCGGGCGTCGTGGCGGTCGTGGTGCTCAAGGGCAAGGACGACAAGTCGGACAACGCGAGCGGCCCCGGCGTGTCCACCACGCCCCCCACCGCAACGGCGTCGCCCGGCGCGCAGCCGGGCCCCGGCGGCCAGACCGGACCGACCGCGAGCACGCAGCCGACGCTCACGCCGCCGTCGGGCGCGAGCCGCCCGCCGATCGTGCCGCCCACCGGGGCGAGCCAGGGCGCCGGCAACGACCCCGCGCCGATCGCCGGCTACACCTGGACGCACGACCCGGCCGGCTTCTCGCTGTTCGTCCCCACCGGGTGGACGCGCAGCGCCAACGGCAACCAGATCGACTACACCGACCCGAACAAGCGCACCCTGCTGCGGATCGGCACCGACACGGTCGGCAAGGCGCCGCTGGACAACTTCAACGAGATCGACGCCAACTTCGCGAAGATCAAGCAGAACTACCAGCGGCTCCAGCTCGGCCCGCACCCGATCGGCGTCCCCGGCTGGGACGCCGCGGTGTGGGAGTTCACCTGGAAGGGCAACCCGTTCAACCCGCAGAGCGGCGACCTGCGGCCGAGCCACGCGATGGACCTCGGGATCCGCACCGACCGCGGTTCGGACTACGCCATCTACGTCGCCTCGTTCGAGGACAACTGGGCGCCGTCGCAGAAGGTCTTCAACAACGTGGTGGCGAACTTCCGGCAGGACTGAGCGCGACCGGCGCGGGCCCGGACCACGGGCCCGCGCCGGTCGCGACTCCCTGCCCCGGGCTCTTGTTACCGGAAAGTAGCCCCGCTTAGGCTTGATCGCATGACGGACACTGCCCGCGACGCGGCCTCTGCGATCCACCCCGTGCTCCCGGTCGACCGCCTCGTGCGGCGCGTCGTCACCGGCCCGATGCCGACCCGCGTCACCACGCGCGCCCCGTTCACCGGCGCGCCGATCGCGGAACTCCCGGAGTCCACCGACGAGGACGTGGCGACCGCCTACGAGCGGGCCCGCGCCGCGCAGGCCCGCTGGGCGGAACGCCCGGTCGCCGACCGCGCCGCGGTGTTCCTCCGCTTCCACGACCGGCTCCTCGCCCGCCAGGACGAGATCCTCGACATCATCCAGACGGAGACCGGCAAGGTCCGCAAGCACGCGTTCGAGGAAGTCCTGGACGTCGCGCTCACCTGCCGCCACTACGGCCGCCGGGCCCGCGGCTACCTGCGCTCCCGGCGCCGCGCGGGCGCGCTGCCGGTGCTCACCAAGGCCGTCGAGGTACGCCACCCCAAGGGCGTCGTCGGCCTCGTCTCGCCGTGGAACTACCCGCTGTCGCTGTCCATCGGCGACGCCATCCCGGCGATGATCGCGGGCAACGCCGTCGTCATGAAGCCCGACACGCAGACCGCGCTCACCGCGCTGTGGGCGCTCGACGTCCTCACCGAATGCGGGCTCCCCGAAGACCTGTGGCAGATCGTCGTCGGCGACGGCCCGGTCATCGGCCCCGCCGTCATCGGCCGCGCCGACTACGTGTGCTTCACCGGCTCGACCCGCACCGGGCGCCAGGTCGCCCAGCAGGCCGCCGCCCGACTGGTCGGCGCGTCCCTCGAACTCGGCGGCAAGAACGCCATGGTCGTGCTGCCCGACGCGGACCTCGAACGCGCCGCCGAAGGCGCCGTCCGCGCGTGCTTCTCGTCCGCCGGGCAGCTGTGCGTGTCGATCGAGCGCATGTACGTGCACGCCGACATCCGCGACCCGTTCCTCGAACGCTTCCTCGCCCGCGTCGAAGGCATGCGCCTCGCCGCCGGCTACGGCTGGGACGCCGACATGGGCTCGCTCGTCTCCCGCCGCCAGCTCGACACCGTCACCCGGCACGTCGACCAGGCCCGCGAACTCGGCGCCACCGTCCTCGCCGGCGGCCGCGCCCGACCCGACCTCGGACCGCTGTTCTACGAGCCGACCGTGCTGGACGGGGTCGACCCGGACATGGCGGTGTGCGCCGAGGAGACGTTCGGGCCGGTGGTGTCCGTCTACACGTTCACCGACACGGACGACGCGGTCGCCCGCGCGAACGGGACCGCGTACGGCCTGAACGCCAGCGTGTGGACCCGCAACACCCGGCGCGGCGAGGAGGTCGCGCGCCGCCTGCACGCCGGAACCGTCAACGTCAACGAGGGCTACGCGGCCGCCTACGGCAGCGCGGGCGCCCCGATGGGCGGCATGGGCGACTCCGGACTCGGCCGCCGGCACGGTGTCGACGGGATCATGAAGTTCACCGAAGCGCAGACCGTCGCCACCCAGCGGCTCATCCCGATCGCGGCGCCGTTCGGCATGACCGACGAGCAGTGGTCGCGTTCGCTGACGCTGTCGCTGCGGATCATGAAGACGCTCGGCGTGCGCTGATCCGGGAGGTCCGGGATGCCGCGCCGCGGGCGCGGTGTCCCGGAATGTGCGCCGTCTCTCCCACGGCCGCCCCAACTACAGATAGTGTGGGGGTTCTCGGCGGAGCGTCACGTATGTGGTGCTTCCGCCTGGGCTCGGCGGCCGATGTCGGGCGTCCCCGACACCGGCCGCCGGCGGGGTCGTGACCGGATTGCTGTCCCCTGCGTCCCGGTCACGGCGCCGACGCGAGGTCCCACGGCAGCCTCCTCGGGCGTGCCTCATCGCGCCGACGGTCTTGCACCAGGGCCGCCTGCGGGCGGGCTGGCTCAGCAGGCACAACGACCGGCGGCGCGGGGAGGTTACGCGGTCGGGTCAGCGGACGTCCTCTTTCAGGTGACGTCCGCTCCGTATCCCGGCGGTTCCCCGGCCTGAACGGATGTCAGATCCGGGGGTTGCGGGCGGAACCTGTCGGTCCCGCCGCGGAAAATCGGCAGATCGGGTGGTGCCCGCCCCGGGTCAGATCCGGCCGCGGCACAGTTCCAGCAGCGCCATCGCGACCTCGGTGCCCGGCTTGTCGAGCGCCTCGCGGTAGCGCGCGATGACCTCCATCTCGCGCGACAGCTGCACGCGGCGGCCGCCCGCGGCGATCCGGGTGCGCTGCACTTCCTGCGAGGCGGCGACGCGCTCGGCGATCAGGTCGATGATGCGGCGGTCGAGTCCGTCGATGCGGGCCCGGGCGTCGGCGATGACTTGGTCCGGCGTCCGGTCGTCGGCCTTGGTCCCGGCGGTGTCGGCCGGGCCGGCGGTGTCGGCGGTCGGTGTGGGGGTCTGCGGCGCGGTCATGGGCGTTCTCCTGTCGGTGGAGCCCGGTCCCGGTCCCCGACGGCGCACGCGAAAACGCCCCGGGTTCCAGGAACCCGGGGCGTCGTCGAAGCCTGTTGCTCAGGCGGCAGCGATGGCGCCGGGGTGCCCGGAACCATAGGTAAAGATGTGCGCGGCCGTGAACATGCCCGCCAGTATGCCGTACCGTCACACAGCGCTGCCACCGCCATCCGGATACCGAGACCGGAACGGTTGGCGCGGGGCCCGCGGCGGCCGGTTCCCGGGTGGGCCCGGGGGCCTCCCGGGCGGGCCGTAGAATTGGGGTCGACCCCCCGCACCATCGCCGGAAGGCCCTTCGTGACCTCGACCAGTCCGGACGCGAGCGGAACGGAAACCGTTCTCGTCGTCGACTTCGGTGCCCAGTACGCGCAGCTCATCGCCCGCCGCGTGCGCGAAGCCCGGGTGTACAGCGAGATCGTCCCGCACACCATGCCGGTCGACGAGATCCTCGCGAAGAAGCCCGCCGCCATCATCCTGTCCGGCGGCCCGTCGTCGGTGTACGCGGACGGCGCCCCGAGCGTCGACCGCGCGCTCTTCGAGGCCGGCGTCCCGGTCCTGGGCATCTGCTACGGCTTCCAGGCGATGGCCCGCGCGCTCGGCGGCGACGTCGCCAAGACCGGCCTCGCCGAGTTCGGCGCGACCGACCTGACCGTCACCGACACCGCGTCCACGCTCTTCGACGGCCAGCCCGCCGCGCAGTCCGTGTGGATGTCGCACGGCGACTCGGTCGCCGCCGCCCCGGCCGGCTTCGCGGTCACCGCGACCACCGACGGCGCGCCCGTCGCGGCGTTCGAGGACGACGAGCGCAAGCTCTACGGCGTCCAGTACCACCCCGAGGTGCTGCACTCGAAGTACGGCCAGCAGGTCATGGAGCGCTTTTTGCACGTCGGCGCCGGACTGCACGCCGACTGGACGATGAGCAACGTCATCGACGAGCAGGTCGACGAGATCCAGGCCCGGGTCGGCGACAAGCACGTCATCTGCGGCCTGTCCGGCGGCGTCGACTCCGCGGTCGCCGCAGCCCTCGTACAGCGTGCCGTCGGCGACAAGCTCACCTGCGTGTTCGTCGACCACGGCCTGCTCCGCAAGGGCGAGGCCGACCAGGTCGAGCGCGACTATGTGGCGTCCACCGGCGTCTCGCTCAAGGTCGTCGACGCCCGCGAACGGTTCCTCGACGCGCTCGCCGGGGTCACCGACCCCGAGGAGAAGCGCAAGATCATCGGCCGCGAGTTCATCCGGGTCTTCGAGCAGGCCGCGGCCGAGGTCGTCGCCGAGGCGGGCGCGCACGGCGAGCAGGTCGAGTTCCTGGTGCAGGGCACCCTCTACCCGGACGTCGTCGAGTCCGGCGGCGGCACCGGCACCGCGAACATCAAGTCGCACCACAACGTCGGCGGGCTGCCGGAAGACTTGCAGTTCCAGCTCATCGAGCCGCTGCGCAAGCTGTTCAAGGACGAGGTCCGCGCGGTCGGCGAGGCCCTCGGCCTGCCGAGCGAGATCGTGTGGCGCCAGCCGTTCCCCGGCCCCGGCCTCGGCATCCGCATCATCGGCGAGGTGACCGCCGACCGCCTGGAGACCCTCCGCGACGCCGACGCGATCGCCCGCGAGGAACTGTCGAAGGCGGGCCTGGACCGCGACATTTGGCAGTGCCCGGTGGTGCTGCTGGCCGACGTCCGCTCGGTGGGCGTGCAGGGCGACGGCCGCACCTACGGCCACCCGATCGTGCTGCGCCCGGTGTCCTCCGAGGACGCGATGACCGCGGACTGGTCGCGCCTGCCGTACGACCTGCTGGCCCGCATCTCGAACCGGATCACCAACGAGGTCCGGGAGATCAACCGCGTGGTCCTCGACGTGACGAGCAAGCCGCCGGGGACGATCGAGTGGGAGTGACCCCTGCGCCCGCGTAAGGCGTGAAGCGGCCTGCCGAACCCGGAAGTTCCGGGGGCGGCGGGCCGTTTCGGCTTATTGCCAGGTGGTGCTGTCGAGCGTCGGGTAGCCGTCGGGCATCGGGACCGGTTCGCCGAACTTGACCGTGTGCTTGGTGTCGTAGGCGGGCACGTCGACGTCGCCGGTGGGGTCGGAGTAGAGGGTGACGGTGTGCTCGGTGCGGTCGATGAGGAGGTAGTGGGGGATGGACATGCGAGCGTAGGCGGTGAGTTTGTCACGGGTGTCGGCGCGGCGGTTGGTGCTCGTGACCTCGCCGACGAGGTCAAGGGCTTCGGTGGTCATCCAGTTGCTGTGGAGTTCAGACGCGGCGATTTCCTGGTCGGTGAAAGCGCGGAAGGCAACCCAAAAGTCGGGAACCAGGTGGTTGCCTTTCGTGAGATCGCTGCAGTTTGCTGCCTTGCAAAAACCTTTGCTGCCGAGTCTTGCGTGTGACAGGCCTGCCTGCCGAAGCTGCTCGAACACGTTGTCCGCCGCTTCGTCGTGGTAATGCGCCGGTGCAGGCGTCACGACAATCCCTCCTTCGACGTACTCGACGCGGAAGTTCTCCGCGTTGATGCCATCGAGGAGATGGGGGATGTAGTTGTCGGGTTTTGCTTCGACCATGACGGTCATGTGCCCTCCTCCGTCGAGACGTACCCATCGCACTGCGTTCGGGTCTTGTTGCGCAGGGAGATGGTTGTGGATCACTCGTTCGAATGATCGGATTGGTTGGGGTGGAATTGGTGCAGACAGGAGGAACCCGCAGTGCGGTCAACCCGCGGCTCATCCGTCGGGCGCGGTGGGCGATTGCCGCGGTGTTCTGTGTGCACGGGGCCGTGACGGGCAACTTCGCCACACGGGTGCCGTGGATTCAGGAGCATGTCGGGGTCGGGGCCGGGCTGTTGGGCTTGGCGCTGGTGTTCCCGGCGATGGGGGCCTCGCTGGCCATGCCGTTGGCCGGGGCGGTCAGCCACCGGTTCGGGGGGAGGACCGCGCTGCGGGGGCTGTTGTCGCTGTGGTGCCTGGCCCTCGTGCTGCCGTCGCTGGCGCCGAATCTCGTGGTGCTCTGCGCGGCGTTGTTCGTGTACGGGGCGGCGGCCGGGATGCCGGATGTCGCGATGAACGCGATCGGGGTGGAGACCGAGACCCGGCTCGGCCGGTCGATCATGTCGAGCCTGCACGGCATGTGGAGTGTCGGCGTGCTGATCGGCTCCGGGGTCGGGACGTTGGCGGCACACCTCGACGTCGACGCGCGGCTGCACCATGTGGTGGCGGCGCTGGTACTGACCGGTCTGGGGCTGATCGCCTGTCAGGGCGTGCTCGACGTGCGGGCGGAGCCGGAGGAGGACCCGCCGCCGCGGTTCGCGCTGCCGCCGAAGTCGGCGCTGCTGATCGGCGGGGTCGCGTTCTGCGCGGTGTTCGCGGAGGGCGCGAGTCTGGACTGGTCGGCGGTGTACCTGCGGGATGTCCTGGATTCGTCGGCGGGGTTGGCGGCGGCGTCGACCACGGGCTTCGCGTTCACGATGGCCGTCGCACGGTTGGTCGGGGACCGGGTGGTGGATCGGTTCGGAGCCGTGCGTACCGTGCGGGCGAGCGGGTTCCTGGCCGCGGTGGGCGGGCTGCTGGTGGTGGCGGCGCCGCACCCGGCCGTGGCGATGACCGGGTTCGCCTTCCTGGGGCTGGGGGTCGCCGTGGTGGTGCCGCTGGCGTTCGCCGCGGCCGGACGCCGCGGGCCGAACACCAGCCAGGCGATCGCCGGCGTCGCGACGGTGACGTACACGTCGGGACTGGTGGCGCCGTCGCTGATCGGCGGTATTGCCCACGCGACGTCGCTGGCCGTGTCGTTCGGCGTGGTGACGGCGCTGACCGTGGGCTTGGCCGCGGGGGCGGGCGTGCTGCGGACGGGGTCGCGGCCGGTCGCGGGCGGGGGTGAGCCCGCGGTGCCGGCCACGGCGTCCGAGTCGGCGTAGCAGCCGCTACACGTTCCGCCGGTACTGGCCTCCGACCTCGAAGAACGCGTTGGTGATCTGCTCCAGCGTGCACACCCGCGCGGCGTCCATCAGGACCGCGAAGACGTTCTCGTCGTGCGTGGCCGCGTGCTTGAGCGCGGCCAGGGCGCGGGCCGCGTCGGACTGGTGGGCGGCGCGGAAGTCGCGGACCCGGGTGAGCTGGGACTCCTTCTCGGCTTCGGTGGCGCGGGCGAGTTCGAGGGGGCCGTGCGGGGCGTCGTCGGCGTCGGGCTTGCGGAAGGTGTTGACGCCGACGATCGGCAGGGTGCCGTCGTGCTTGCGCTGCTCGTACAGCATCGACTCGTCCTGGATGCGGCCGCGCTGGTAGCCGGTCTCCATCGCGCCGAGGACGCCGCCGCGTTCGCTGATGCGGTCGAACTCGGCGAGGACGGCGGCTTCGACGAGGTCGGTGAGTTCGTCGATGACGTAAGCGCCCTGCAGGGGGTTCTCGTTCATCGCGAGGCCCCACTCGCGGTTGATGATCAGCTGGATGGCCAGCGCGCGGCGGACCGAGTCCTCGGTGGGGGTGGTGACCGCTTCGTCGAACGCGTTGGTGTGCAGCGAGTTGCAGTTGTCGTAGATGGCGATCAGGGCCTGCAGTGTGGTGCGGATGTCGTTGAAGTCCATCTCCTGCGCGTGCAGCGACCGGCCGGACGTCTGCACGTGGTACTTCAGCTTCTGCGAGCGCTCGTTGGCGCCGTAGCGGTCCCGCATGGCGACGGCCCAGATCCGGCGGGCGACCCGGCCGAGGACCGAGTACTCCGGGTCCATGCCGTTGCTGAAGAAGAACGACAGGTTCGGCGCGAAGTCGTCGATGTCCATACCGCGCGCCAGGTACGACTCGACGTAGGTGAAGCCGTTGGCGAGGGTGAACGCGAGCTGCGAGATCGGGTTCGCGCCCGCTTCGGCGATGTGGTAGCCGGAGATCGAGACGGAGTAGAAGTTCCGCACCTTGTTGCGGATGAACCACTCCTGGATGTCGGCCATCATGCGCAGGCTGAACTCGGTGGAGAACAGGCAGGTGTTCTGGCCCTGGTCCTCCTTGAGGATGTCCGCCTGCACGGTGCCGCGGACCGTCGCAAGCGCGGTCGCGCGGATCGACTCGGCCTCGGGGACGGTGGGTTCGCGGCCTTCTGACTCGCGGAACTTGTCGAGTTCCGCGTCGACGACGGTGTTGAGGAAGAACGCCAGGATCGTCGGGGCCGGGCCGTTGATGGTCATCGAGACCGAGGTGGACGGCGCGGTCAGGTCGAAGCCGTCGTACAGCGCCTTCATGTCGTCGAGGGTGGCCACCGAGACGCCCGAGGTGCCGACCTTGCCGTAGATGTCCGGGCGCTCGTCGGGGTCGCGGCCGTACAGGGTGACCGAGTCGAACGCCGTCGACAGGCGCGTGGCCTCGTTCCCGTGCGACAGCAGCTTGAAGCGGCGGTTGGTGCGGAACGGGTCGCCCTCGCCGGCGAACATGCGCGCCGGGTCCTCGCCGTCCCGCTTGAACGGGAAGACCCCGGCGGTGAACGGGAAGTAGCCCGGCAGGTTCTCTTCGCGCAGGAAGCGCAGCAGCGCGCCGTGGTCGGTGTGCCGGGGCAGCGCCACCCGGCGGATCTTGCTGCCGGACAGCGACTCGCGGGTCAGCGCGGTGTGCAGTTCGCGGTCGCGGATGCGCACTACCTGCTCGTCGCCTGAATACGCCTCGACGGTGGCCGGCCAGGCGTCCAGAAGCGCCTGGTCCGCGGGGGCGAGGGCGGCTTCGGCGTCCTTGTGCAGGGCCTCGACGGACGGGACGGCTTCCGGGAGTTCGGCACGCACCAGGGACACCCGCTGGAGGCGGGCGGCGGCCTCGGACTGCGTCGCGGTGTCGGCGTGGTAGGTGCGGACGGTGTCGGCGACGTCGGCCAGGTAGCGGACCCGCGAGCCGGGCACGATGTGCGCGGCGCCGGTCGAGGTGCGGCCTTCGACGTGCGGCAGGACGCCCGGCACGAGCGGGAGGCCGTGGTCGGTGAGCCGGCCGGCCAGGTGCTGGTACAGCGCGGTCACGCCGTCGTCGTTGAACGTCGCCGCGCTCGTCCCGAACACCGGCATGTCCTCCGGACGGGAGCCGAAGGCCTCGCGGTTGCGCACGAGTTGGCGGGACACGTCGCGCAGCGCGTCCTCCGCGCCGCGGCGTTCGAACTTGTTGATCGCGACCACGTCGGCGAAGTCGAGCATGTCGATCTTCTCGAGCTGCGAGGCGGCGCCGAACTCGGGCGTCATCACGTACAGCGAGGTGTCGGCGTGCTGGGTGACGGCGGCATCGCCCTGGCCGATGCCGGGGGTCTCCAGAATCACCAGGTCGTAGCCGGCCGCCTTGCAGGCGAGCAGCAGGTCGTCGATGCGCTCGGGGAGTTCGGCGCCGGCCTTGCGGGTGGCGAGGGAGCGGAAGAACGTGCGTTCGCCGTCCAGCGCGTTCATCCGGATGCGGTCGCCGAGCAGGGCGCCGCCGCCGCGCCGCCGGGTCGGGTCGACGGCCAGTACCGCGATGCGGAGCTTGTCCTGCTGGTCGGTGCGGAACCGGCGGACGAGTTCGTCGGTGAGCGACGACTTGCCGGAGCCGCCGGTGCCGGTGATGCCGAGCACCGGGACGGGGCGGGCGCCCGCGGCCTCGGCGACGGCCTGCCGGGTGGCGTCGTCCAGCCCGCGGTTCTCGACGACGGTCAGGGTGCGGGCGAGGGCCGCGCGGTCGCCGGCGAGCAGCGCGTCGAGCGGGGCGGGCCGCTCGGTGAGGTCGACGTCGCATGCCTCGATCAGCGTGTTGATCATCCCGGCGAGGCCGAGCCGCTGGCCGTCCTCGGGGGAGAACACGGTGACGCCGGACGCCTTGAGCCGGGCGATCTCCTCGGGGATGATGACGCCGCCCCCGCCGCCGAACACCTTGACGTGCCCGGCGCCGCGCTCGCGCAGGCGCTCCACGAGGTACTCGAAGTACTCCACGTGGCCGCCCTGGTACGAGCTGATGGCGACGCCCTGCACGTCCTCTCCGAGGGCCGCGTCGACGACCTCGCTCACCGATCTGTTGTGGCCCAGATGGATGACCTCGGCGCCCTGCGCCTGGAGGATCCGCCGCATGATGTTGATCGCCGCGTCGTGCCCGTCGAAGAGCGCGGACGCGGTGACGAACCGCACGGGCCGAACCGGGACGTACAGGGGCACCTGAGCCTCCGAGGACACACGTAGTGGCGCGGAAAGGAGCCGAAGGGCTCTCCCCTCAAGATACTAGGAAGTCCAACTATTTCCCACGGTAAGAAAGCTGTGGCGAGAGTGAATTCCTGGGGCTGGTGGATACGGCAGAATGCGCCCTGGCAGGTGCGATTCCCGTACGTCCGCCGCCCTCCGGCAGCACGAGGCCCACGTGCGCGTCCGGTGCGCGGCGGCGTGCATCCGACGGCCGCGCCGCCGTTCCCAGGGGAGGGTTCCTGATGGCGCACGGCCTGAGCGTGCACGGACCGGACTGCCACTGCGTGGTCCGCGAGGAATACCGGCGCGCCCAGGAGGGCTTCGACGAGCACCGGCGCGCCCTCGCCCGCGGCGACGGCGTCCCCGCCGTGGTCGCGCCCTCGGAGTTCGCCACCCGGCAGTGGATCGACGACGAACTGCGCGGCCTCTCCCAGGATGTCGCCGCCCGGCGCCGCGCCCACGGACGCGCCGCGCTGCGCCTGCTCGGCACCCGGACCCTCGCCGGACTGTGGGCCGCCGTGGTCGTCCTGGTGCTGGTGCAGGCCCTCACCGCGATAGGCCCCGGCTGGACGGTGGCCCGCACCGCGGCCCTCACCGCCGCGGCGGTCACCGTCGCCGTGCTGTCCGGTGTCGCGATCTGGACCCGCGAGGGCGCCGGGCTCTACGCGCCGGTGCGCGGGCTCGACGGACGGCTGTCCACCTCGAAGGCCGTCGCCGCACTGTGGGCCGTCGTGCTCACCTACGTGTTCGTCTTCTTCGCCGTCCGGCTTGCCGCCGCCTCCCGCCCCGGCGACCGGTCCGAGCTGCTGCACCACCTCGGCGAGGTCGCGGCCGACCAGATCGTCTTGGTCGCCGTACCGCTGTTCGTCGCGGTGCTGGTCCGCCGGCTGGTCGGCGACAAGGTCAACCGCCGGGTGCTGCAGAAGCCCTATGCCGACCGGGCGTTCCTGCGCGACCTGGTCACCGACGACACCGGCCGCAGTGCCCTCGCCGACGCGCAGTACGTCCTGGTGAACCTGGTCGCCGCAGGCTTCCTGCTGGTCGGCCTGGCCCGCGATCCGGAGGAACTTCCGGACGCCCCGGCTACGTTGGTGGTGCTCGCCGGGATCTCCGCGGTGGTGTACCTGGCCGCCAAGCTCACCGAGAACAACCGGCCGGTCATCCTCTCGGTGGTGCGCGTGCACGTGCCCGGCAGCCTCGACAACGCGCTGCGGCAGGGCGACGACATCGAGATCCGCGGCACCAACCTGGTCGGCGCGGGGGTCCGCGAACCCGACCAACTCGCCCGCGTGGTGGTGCGGTTCGGTGCGATGCACCAGTACGCCCCGCTGGTCCCCACGGAGACCGGCTTCGCCAACCCGTGCGATGCGGTGGTCGTGGTGCCGATCCCGCTGGACGTGGACCCGGGCCGGGTGGAGCTGTGCGTCGTCTCGGCCTCGGGAGTGGAGTCCAACCCGTACGAGATCGAGATCGCCGACTGATCCCCCGGACACCGGGCGCCTCGGCCGGGTCTGCGGCTGCTACTTGGTCAGGTCGACGGGCGCGGACGGGGTGTCGGACGCGGTGAACTCGGCGGTGCGGCGCTTGCGCCGGGACACCATGGCCCACACCGCGCCGGCCAGGCCGGAGGCGCCGACGCCGATGACCGCGAGCGCCAGGGTGACCCCCGGGCGGGCGTCGACCGACCCGTGCGCGTCCAGCAGGTACATGACGGCGATCGCCATGAAGATGGCGCCCGCGATCAGGGCCATGGGGTCGAATTTGTGGCGTTCCACGGAAACCCTCCAGGGGGAACGGTCGGCCGGCGTGGGGTTCGGGCGGGTGGACGGGGCGGTCTGCTCGGGCATGTCGCCGGTCATCCGGCCGAGGGCGCCCCGGTGAGTGCACCCGGGACGGCCGGGACGGCCGGGACGGCGGGGACCGCGGGCGTGACGGTAGGCGTCGGAGTGCCGGGCACCGCCGGGGGCGCGGCGGGGCTCGGGGGCGGCGGCGCGATCTCGACGTCCGCGCCGTCCCGGTGCACGTTCACCTCGCCGATGCCGACCCGGAGGTCCAGCGTGACGGTTCCGCGCGAGGTGCCGTGGACCGGTTCGACGACCTCCTGACGCGAGGCCTTGAGTCCGCTGCTCTCGCGGTCGAGCAGCTGCACCAGGCCGATGTCGGCCTTGGCGTTGATCACCACACGGACGTCGTCGGGGATGGAGATCCGCACACTGCCGGCGCCCACACTCGCGGTGACCCGGACGCCGTCGATCGGGTCGAGGTGCGTCAGGTCGACGCTGAGGTCCCCGAACTTCATGCGGTAGGCCGAATGCACCGCGGCCGGTGTCGCCGGGGTGTACGACTCCTTCCCGCTGCTGCCGGTGAACGGCACGGTGATGTAGGCGAGGACGCTGAGCATGGCGGCCAGCACGACGGCCGGGAGGATCAGCCACCGGGCCCGCCCGAAGAAGGCGCCGACCAGCAGGCCGCCCGCGAGGATCGCGAGCATCACCGCGAGGCCGACCGCGAGCGGCACGTGGACGTCGGTGCTGGCGTCGAGCCACCACAGGAGGCCCCCGGCGAACGCCGCGGCCGAGACGACGGCGGGCGTCAGGAAGGACGCCGGCTTGCGCGGCGGGGCCGGAGGCTTGGGCTCGGGCTGCCCGCCGCTCTGCCACCACGGCGGCGGACCGGGTGCCACCGGCTGCCCGCCGGCCGCCTCCGCGGCCTCGGCCGTGCCCGGGGCGGCGGCGAACTCGGCGGAGCCGGCCTCCGGCCGCGGCGCGGCCGCCGCGACCGCGTCCCGCAGGCCCTTCTTGCGGGACGCGGCGAGCACGATGCCCGCGACGATCAGCAGCGGCCAGGAGCCGGTGAACCCGTCGTCGAAGTAGGAGAAGAACACGCCCGTGCCGACCGCGGTCAGCACGATCGCGGGCACGGCTTCCTTCACCCGGTGCCCGTTGAGGACGTCGCGGGCCATCGGCACCGGCCGGTCGTCGGACGGCATGAGGAGCCACCCCAGGCCGTACAGCAGGACGCCGAGGCCGCCGAACAGCGCGACCGCGGCGAGGACGACGCGGAAGATCACCGGGTCGACGCCGAAGTGGCGCCCCAGGCCCCCGGCGACGCCGGCGACCACACGGTCGTGGGTGTCGCGGGTCAGCGGCGGAGTGCCGCCGTCCGCACCCGGCGGGGGCGGGGTCTGCGTGGATGTCGAGGTCGGGTCGCTCATGGGACCCATCGTGTCGGCCTCGCGCGGGCGCGCCCATCAGGAAGGCCCCGGGTCGTACCCGGAGCCGACCCTGAGACGGAATCAGGGTCGGACCCTGATGCCCCCGGGGCCCGCCGCGTGTGACGATCGGTCGCGTGACTACGGCACCACCCCCCGCCCACCCGGCCGAGGCCCCCGCCCCCGCGCCCCGGGCCGCGCCCACGCTCTACCGCAACCCCTCGCGGCGCATCGTCGCCGGGGTCGCCCGCGGGCTGGCCGACCAGTTCGCGGTCGACGTGGTCTGGATACGCGTGGGATTCGCCGTGCTGACCGGCACGGGCATCGGCGTCGCGGTGTACGGGCTGCTGTGGCTCAACGTCCCGGAAGGCGGCCCGGCCGAACCACCCGTCCCCACCGCGCGCGAACGCCGCCGCCGGCATGCCGCGCTCGCCATCGTCACGCTGTTGCTCGCCTTCACGATGCTGATGATGATCGGCGGCAGCTCGGCGGGCGGCAAGGCGGTCATCTGGCCGCTCCTGGTCGCCGCCGCGGGCGTCGCCCTGGTGTGGCGGCAGGCCGACGACGCGCAGCGCACCCGCTGGCTGTCCCTGGACGGCCGCCGGCGCACCCTGGGCATCGTCCGCACCGCCATCGGCGTCGCCGTCTTCTCCACCGGCATCGGCTTCTTCGTCGCCTACCGCGGCGGCCTCGGCGACGTCTTCGCGGCCTTCCGCGGCGCCCTGCTGCTGCTCTTCGGGCTCCTCGTCATCTTCGGCCCCTACCTGCTCCGCCAGACCCGCGACCTCAGCGCCGAGCGCCGGGCCCGCATCCGCGCGCAGGAACGCGCCGAGGTCGCCGCCCACGTGCACGACTCCGTGCTGCACACCCTGACCCTGATCCAGCGGCACGTGGACGATCCGCGCGAGGTCGCCCGGCTCGCCCGCGCCCAGGAGCGCGAGCTGCGCGCCTGGCTGTACCGCCCCGAAGGCGAGGAGCCCGACCGCACCTTCGCCGCCGCGCTGCGCCAGGAGGCCGCCGAGGTCGAGGACATGCACGGCGTCGCCGTCGAGATCGTGCCGGTCGGCGACTGCGCCGTCGACGAGCGCCTGGCCGCCCAACTCGCGGCCGCGCGCGAGGCGATGGTGAATGCCGCGAAGTACGCGTCGGGCGCGCCGATCCAGGTGTTCGCCGAGGTGGAGGACACCGTCGTGACGGTGTTCGTGCGCGACAGCGGGCCCGGCTTCGACCCCGACACGCTGCCCGAGGACCGGATGGGTGTGCGAGAGTCGATCCTCGGGCGGATGCGCCGCAACGGCGGCACCGCGGTGATCCGCAGCGAACCCGGCGAGGGCACCGAGGTCGAGCTGGAGATGGCTCGCAGCGAGGCGAACAGGAGCAAGTCGTGAGTGAAGCCGCGTCGGAAGGCCGGGTCCGGGTCGTCCTGGTCGACGACCACCGGATGTTCCGCACCGGGGTGCGCGCCGAGATCGGCGAAGCCGTCGACGTGGTCGGCGAGGCCGAGGACGTCGCGTCGGCGGTCGCGGTGGTGCACGAGCAGCTTCCCGACGTCGTCCTGCTGGACGTGCACCTGCCCGGCGGCGGCGGTGTCGAGGTGCTCAAGCAGTGCGCCGACGTGCAGGCCCGGGTGCGGTTCCTCGCGCTGTCGGTGTCCGACGCCGCCGACGACGTGATCGGGGTGATCCGCGGCGGCGCGCGCGGCTACGTCACCAAGTCCATCACCGGCGACGAACTCGTCCGCGCGGTCGGCCGGGTCGCGGAAGGCGACGCGGTGTTCTCGCCGCGGCTCGCCGGGTTCGTGCTGGACGCGTTCGCGGCCACCGACGTGCCGCCGATCGACGAGGACCTCGACCGGCTGACCCAGCGCGAGCGCGAGGTGCTGCGGCTCATCGCGCGCGGTTACGCGTACAAGGAGATCGCGCGGCGGCTGGTGATCTCGGTCAAGACCGTCGAGACGCACGTGTCGGCGGTGCTGCGCAAGCTCCAGCTGTCCAACCGGCACGAGCTGACCCGCTGGGCCACCGACCGGCGGCTGGTCTAGTCCCGGCGGCCCGGCGGCCCGGCGACGCCGGGGGAGGAGCGGGAAACGCGACGGTGCCCCGCCCCCACGCGGGGGACGGGGCACCGTGGGCTGCTGCGGGCGCGGTCGGTTTAACCCGGGCGCATGGCCGCGTAGAACGGCATCTCGCTGATCGGCGCGATCTTGATGACCGTGCCGGTGTGCGGCGCGTGGATCATCAGGCCGTCGCCGATGTACAGGCCGACGTGGCTGTTGTCGCTGTTGAAGAACACCAGGTCGCCCGGCTGGAGCTGGGACTTGGCGACCCGCGGGCCGTCGTTGACCTGGTCCCACGTGGTGCGCGACAGCTTGACGCCGGCCGCGGCCCACGCCTGCTGGGTGAGGCCCGAGCAGTCGAACGAGGACGGTCCGGCCTTGCCCCAGCCGTACGGCTTGCCGATCTGGGCGCGGGCGAACGCGATGGCCTTGGCGGCGCGTTCGGACGCCGGGACGTTCGGCAGGTCGGTGCGCGAGTTGTCGCGCGAGCTGCGGTCGTCCGTCCGCTCGTTCGTGTGGTCGTTGGACTCCAGGATGGCCTTGCGCTCGGCCGCCGAGACGGTGTTGAGCAGCTGCTGGGCCTTGTTGAGCTTCTCCTGGATGGTGTTCTTGTTGTCGTTCAGGTCCTTGCGGAGCTTCTCCAGCTCGGCGAGCTGCGTCGAGGCTTCGGTGCGGTCCTGCTGCAGCATCCGCGACTGGGCGGCGAGCTGCTGGAGCCGGGTGGCCTGCTGCGAGTCGAGCTGGTCGAGCATCGACGCGCGCTTGAGGTAGTCCGCCGGGTCGCCGCTCAGCGCGAGCTGCAGCTCGGGCGGCAGGCCCCCGTTGCGGTAGTGGTCCGCGGCGATCAGGCCGATCTGGTCGCGGAGCGCGTTCATGGACGCTTGTTCCTCGGCCACCCGGTCCTGCGTGGCGTTGGATTCCTTCTGGAGCTTCTCGATCTTCTCCTGGACGCCGTTGTAGACGTCCGTCGCCTTGCCGACTTCGCGGTTCAGCTGGTTGACCTGCTCCTGCACCTGGGCGGAGGTGGGAGTCGGGTCGGCGCTGGCCGGGCCGGCGAACGCGATGACACCGGTCATGGTGGCGGCGGCGGTGGCCAAGGTTGCGGCACCACGGGAGGCGACGAGCGCCTTCGACCGGCGGTGCTGCGCAGGACGACGATGAGACGCCACGCGAGCGTCACTCCTTCCTCGGCCGCCTACCGGGTTAGCTGACAGGCTCGGGCGGAAGAAGACGCCCTACGGCGCGCCAGGTGGCCCTGGCAGCCGATTCGCCTCGGGTGACACATGGGTCCCCGGCTCCGGTGCGTGCCGGGCGCCAACGGGGGGCGGGCGCACGGCCGATACCGAACTCGGCGGTGGCGGGCGTGCGCTCCGGATGGAGCACGGGGGTACGTCCGCCTGGCCGAGAACAATAGTCACAGGGGTGTCACGGCCCCCACGCGGGTCGCGGATTTCGCGCTGACGTTACCAAGTCTTTACTTTGGGACCCGTTTCGATGTCCGGATTGTGATTTTTGTAGGCTCAATCGGAAACCGAGCCTGAGGAGCACTCTGTGGACGTCGTCCGGCAACTCCTGGTCGTACTGCACATCGTCGGGATCGGAGCTCTGCTGGGTGGATTCCTCACCCAGATGAAGGGGATGAAGACCGGCGACGTCCGGATCACCCCCGCCGTGACGCACGGCGCACTCACGATGTTCGTCACCGGCCTCGCCCTCGTCGCGGTCCGCAAGAGCAGCGCCCTCGACCTGCCCGTCGACAACGCCAAGATCGGCACCAAGATGGCGGTCCTCGTGGTCATCCTGCTGCTGGCCTGGGCCAACCGCGGCAAGGACAAGGTCGACACCCGCGTCTTCGGCGCCATCGGCCTGCTCACGATCGCGAACATCGCGATCGCCGTCATGTGGACCTGAGTTCGCCCCGAACCGGCCTCAACGCCGTCGCCGCCGCCGCGGCCGCCCCGGGATCCCCCGGGCGCGCGCCGCGGCACCCCGCACGGCTCGTAGACTCGGCAGACGATGAGCAACCTCTTCGACGACATGCCGCTGCCCGGGTTCGACGCCGACATCCCGCTGCCGCCCGAACCCGCGCACGACGACGTCCCGCCGCCGCCGCCCGAGTACGACCCCGTACCCGACGACCTCTTCGACGGCGCCTACGACCCGCCCGCCGAGCCGCGCGAGGAGTACTACCGCAACGGCGCTCCCAAGCCCGCGGTGGACCCCAGCCGCCTCCTCGACGGCATGAACCCGCAGCAGCGCGCCGCGGTCGTCCACGAAGGCTCCCCGCTGCTCATCGTCGCGGGCGCCGGTTCCGGCAAGACCCGGGTGCTGACCCACCGCATCGCGTACCTGCTCGGGGCCCGCAACGTGCACCCCGGGCAGATCCTCGCCATCACCTTCACCAACAAGGCCGCCGGCGAGATGAAGGAGCGCGTCGAAGCCCTCGTCGGGCCGCGCGCGAAGGCCATGTGGGTGTCGACGTTCCACTCGTCCTGCGTCCGCATCCTGCGCCAGCAGTACAAGAAGCTCGGCCTCAGCTCCACCTTCTCCATCTACGACGCCGCCGACTCGCAGCGCCTGATGGCCATGGTGTGCCGCGACCTGGACCTGGACGCCAAGCAGTACCCGCCGCGCAAGTTCAACGCGCAGGTGTCCAACCTGAAGAACGAGCTGATCGACCCCGAGACGTTCGCCGCCCAGGCACAGAACGACACCGAGCGCCGCCTTGCCGAGGCCTACACGCTCTACCAGTCGCGCCTGCGCCAGGCCAACGCGCTCGACTTCGACGACCTCATCATGACCACGGTGCACCTGCTCCAGGCGTTCCCGGACGTCGCCGAGCACTACCGGCGCCGCTTCCGGCACGTCCTCGTCGACGAGTACCAGGACACCAACCACGCCCAGTACGCGCTCGTCCGCGAGCTGGTCGGCGGCGCCGCCGGACAGGCCCCCAAGCGCACCGTCGACGGCGACCTCGTCAACCCCGACGCGGAAGGCCTCGCCGAGGTGCCGCCCGCCGAGCTGTGCGTGGTGGGCGACGCCGACCAGTCCATCTACGCATTCCGCGGCGCGACCATCCGGAACATCCTCGACTTCGAGGAGGACTACCCGGACGCGACGACGATCCTGCTGGAGCAGAACTACCGCTCGACGCAGACCATCCTCGCCGCCGCCAACGCGGTCATCGAACGCAACACCAACCGCCGCGCCAAGAACCTGTGGACGGACTCCGGCCAAGGTGCCACGATCACCGGCTACGAAGCCGACGACGAGCACGCCGAGGCCCAGTTCGTCGCCGACGAGATCGACCGGCTCACGGACACCGGCGACGTCACACCCAGCCAGGTCGCGGTCTTCTACCGCACCAACGCGCAGTCCCGCGTCTTCGAAGAGGTCTTCATCCGCGTCGGCCTGCCCTACAAGGTCGTCGGCGGAGTCCGCTTCTACGAACGCAAGGAAGTCCGCGACGCCCTCGCCTACCTGCGGCTGCTCGCCAACCCCGACGACGTCGTCTCGCTGCGGCGCATCCTCAACGTGCCCAAGCGCGGCATCGGCGAACGCGCCGAAGCCTGCGTCGAGGTCCTTGCGTCCCGGGAGCGCATCGCCTTCGCCGACGCCCTGCGCCGCGCCAAGGAAGCCCCCGGTATGGCGACCCGCTCGCTCAACGCCGTCAACGGTTTCGTCGAGCTGATCGACAACCTGCGCGCGGTCGTCGACGGCGGCGCCGGACCCGCCACGGTCCTGGAAGCCGTCCTCGAACAGAGCGGCTACCTGGCCGAACTCCACGCGTCGACCGATCCGCAGGACGAGACCCGCGTCGAGAACCTCCAGGAACTCGCCGCGGTCGCCCTGGAGTTCGAGCAGGCCAACCCGGAGGGCACGCTCGCCGACTTCCTCGAGCAGGTCGCCCTCGTGGCCGACTCCGACCAGATCCCCGACGACGACGGCGGCGTGGTCACCCTGATGACCCTGCACACCGCCAAGGGCCTGGAGTTCCCCGTCGTGTTCCTCACCGGGCTGGAGGACGGCGTCTTCCCCCACATGAGGGCGCTCGGCGACACCAAGGAACTCGAAGAGGAGCGGCGGCTCGCGTACGTGGGCATCACGCGTGCCCGGGAACGCCTGTACGTCACTCTCGCGCGCATCCGCAGCGCCTGGGGTGCCCCCGCCTACAACCCGCAGTCGCGGTTCCTGGAGGAACTCCCGGCGCAGCTCGTCGAGTGGCGCGGGAAGCCGCCGTCCGCCGCCAAGACGCTGTCCGCGACGCGTTCGGCGGTGTCCGCGCCGCGGTCCGCGGGGTCCAACGGCCGGCTCAGCGGGCCGAGCCGCATCGTCGACCGTCCGGTGATCGTCCTCAAGGCCGGCGACCGGGTCACGCACGACAAGTTCGGGCTCGGCACCGTCGTCGCCACCCAAGGCGAGGGCGACAAGGCCCAGGCGAGCATCGACTTCGGCGCGTCCGGCACCAAGCAACTGCTGCTGCGGTATGCGCCGGTGGAGAAGCTGTAGTGCCGGGTAGGCCCTGGTAGCCCGTGTGGGCACATGACGATGGGCGGCGCTCCCTCGCGGGAGCGCCGCCCATCGTGTGTCTTTCGGAGGTGCCGTGTCGGTCCGGCCTGATTGACTGACGTCAGGTCAGCCCGTCGGGTCGAGACCGCGGGCACGCAGCCACGGTATGGGGTTTATAGGTGCGCCTCCGCCCGGGCGCACTTCGAGGTGGAGGTGGGGGCCGGTGCTGTTGCCCGAGTTGCCGGAGTAGGCGATGACGTCGCCCGCCTTCACCTGCCCGGAAGCGATCTTGGCCCGCGTCAGGTGGCAGTACCAGGTCTCGGTGCCGTCCGGCGCGGTCAGGATGACCATGTTGCCGTAGGCGGAGTTCACCTCGGTCCGCACGACGCCGTCGGTGACCGCGCGGACGGGCGTGCCCCGGTCCACCGGGAAGTCGATGCCCGTGTGCAGATGGGACCAGCGCCCGCCAGCCTGGCCGAAGTACGCCGACAGGCCCGGCTGCACCGGCAGCACGAACTTGGGCCGCATGGCCTCGCGCTTCTTGCGGTCCTCTTCCTGCTGCCTGGCGAGGTCTTCCTGCCGCTCCTGGAGCGCGATGCGGGTCTGCTCGCGGCTCGCCCGGCCGGCGAAGTCCTCGGCGCCGTCCCGGAGGTCGGCGAACTGCTGGTCGAGCGGCGACGCGGCCAGCGGCACGTCGGCACCGGCGGCGACCGGGCTGTCGGCCTGGTCCTGCTTGTCGGCGGCCTGGATCCCGCCGGCGGCCGCCACAGCGACCGCCGCGACGCCCACGAGCGCGAGAGAGCCGCCGGCGACTCGGGCCAGGGGGCGGGAGCGGCGCGTCGTCTTGCGCCGCTCGGCACGGCTGTTGGCCGCGTCGGCGGTCAGGACGGCGGCACCGGCCTCCGCCTTCTCGGCCTTGTCGCGCTTGCCGCTCTTGGCTTCCCTGTTCGAGTTCGAAGTGCCGGACTTGTCGTCCTTGCCGGCCGCGGTGTCGTCGTCGAGGTAGATCGCGGCGAAGGCGACGGTGCCTTCTTCGTCGGGCGTCGACGGAGTGCGCGCGTCGTTGTCGGGGTCGATTTCGACCATCGGCGACACGCTGTCGACCGCGGTGACGAACTGCGTCGCACCCGGGTCGTCTTCGTGGTCCGTGCGGGGGGCCGACCAGGCCGGGTAGTCCGCGGGCTCCTGCAGCGCGGTGGGCTGGTCGTACCAGTCGGCGGTCTGCGCGCCGTTGCGGGAGTCGGTGAACGCGTCGGCGCTGCGGCGGTTGTCGCCGTGCCACATGTCGGGCGCGGGCGCCGACCAGGCGGCGCCGGTCGACTCGGTGGTCCACGGGTCGTCGGACCAGGTGGCGGGCTGCGCCTCCGGCGCGGCCGTCATGGTGTCGGTGGACCAGGCGGCGGTCTCGTAGGAGGCCTGTTGCGGAACGCTTGCTTGCCCGTAGGCGCCGGTGTCGTACGACGCGTAGGCGGTGGTGTCGTAGGCGCCGCTGTTGTAGGCGGGGTAGCCGCCGCTGTCGTAGGAGGCGTCGTAGGCGGGAGTGGCGTAGGCGCCACTCGAACCGTCGTAGGCCACCGCGGTGTAGCCGCCGGATGCGTCGTAGCCGGACTGCGTGCCGGCGTAGGCGTCCTGGGTGTAGGCCGATGCCTCGTAGCCGCCCGTCGCCCACGCGCCGCTGTCGTAGCCGTTGGCCGCGTAGGTGCCGGAGCCGTAGGTGCCTTCATAGGCCGGGACCGCGTACCCGCCACTGCCGTAAGAGGCGTCGTAAGCGGGGTAGTCGCCGCTGCCGTACGTGGCGGTTCCGTAGGCCGTGCCGTTGTCCGGGGCGCCGGGACTGGAGGGGACTCCGTCCGGATAGCGGCCGTCGGTCACGTGAGTCGCCTTCGTGTCGGGGGTACTAGCGATGTGCGATCAAACCGGGACTCTAGCCCTCGATATGCGGCGCGGACAATCCGACTCGACTCACCCGTGGGGCTACACCTCGTTCACCCGAACGGATGAAAGGTGGGCAATCGGCGCAACGCGATGGCGTGTTCGGCGCGTCTTCATCAGGTATTGACGATTGCGGCCGTGTCTTCTGACGCGTCATTGATGGTGCGCAGTGGTGTGTCCTTCGCGCGTCCCGAGCGTGTCGCACGCTCTCCAGTGCGCCGCGGTCAGGCGGCGAGTGGCGTGGCGGCGGCGTCGGGGGCCTCGCGGTGGTCGGCGCGGTGCCTGTCGGTCAGCAGTGTGCAGAGGTCGAGGACGATGGAGCGGCAGGCGGGCAGCGTCAGGTGGCCTGCGCCGGAGACCCGGATGTTCGCGGCATCGAGGTCCGGGTGGTCGATTGCCCCGGATGCCAGGGGAATCACGAACGGGTCGAGATCACCCCAATAGGCAAGGAATCGGGTGGTGCAGTCGGGTGCGGGCAAGGCCAGCTCGGCGACGACCGCGCTGTCCGGGCACAGTTCGCGGACCAGGGGGTGCGCCCGGAGGAGATGTGCGGCCAGCGTCCCGCGGTGAGGTGTGCCGAGGGTGACGACGGTGCGGACGTGTGCGCCGCGGTCGATCCGCTGGGCGTGATAGCGCGCGACCAAGCCGCCGAGGCTGTGTCCGACCACGTGGACATAGGGCGCGCCGGTCCGCGCACACACCCGCGCGATGTGGTGGTCGAGCAGTTCGGCCTTGCTGCGGATGTCACCGCCGAGCGGGTTGTGGTCGAAGGGGTGGATGTCGGTGAAGCCCTGCCGGTGCAGGGCGCGCCGCAGTACGGCGAAGATCGAGCGGTTGTCCGCCAAGCCGTGGACGAGGACGACCGGGGTGGTGGTGCGGCCTGCGCCGACGGGGGCTTCGCGTGCCGGCCCCCGTGCCGGGTCCGGAGTGAAGAGGCCTGTCGGGTAGAGGACCAGGTGGCCGACGAGCCAGGCGAGTTCGCGGACCGCGCCCAGCACGGGGCCAGGGCATGCGGGCATGACGTACCTCCGTGCGGGGTCGGGTGGATGGGCGCGGTGGCGGCGTCGCCGCGGGCGCCGGGCTCCGGAAGGGGGAGCGCGAACGCGGTCCTACTCGTCGGTATCCCCGGAGGTAATGGGATGAAACGTGTTGTTAACACCCCGGTACTCGCGGATTGCCGCACGAGGCAAGGGATTTCGTGAACGCCTGACATTGATCCGCTGCGGGCGACGGGGTTGACTGCGGCTCATTTCCGCCGACGAGTGGCGTGTTCGCCACCCTCGGGCTGCCGACCCTCGGCGCACGTCGGACGGTTTCCTGAGGTCAGCGTCACGCAGGTTGTTTTCGGACCGGCGGTACAGCTGTCGGTCCCACGCCGTACCGTGACCGTCATGCTGGAACGCTGGACCGCGGATCAGGTGCTCCGACTCGCACCCGACGCCGCGTCGCAGAAGGCCGGATCGAAACTGGCGGCCCCCGGGCCGTGGACCGGACTGGGGGCAGGGGAGATATGCCTCCAGGACGCTGGGGATGAGGGTGGTAAGGCCGCCAAAAGCGGTGTGTGGGGGCTGTGTAAGGGGAGCGGCGCGAAGGCGTACCGCACGGTGGTGGACCTGGAAGGGCCCGCGTGGTCCTGCACGTGTCCGAGCCGCAAACTGCCGTGCAAGCACACGCTGGGTCTGCTGCTGCTCTGGTCCGCCGACGGCGTCGCCGAGACCGCCGACGCGCCGGACTGGGCCACCACCTGGCTGACAGGTCGTCAAGAACGTGCGAAGCAGCGGGAAACCCGCCAGGCGAACGGGCCTGCGGACCCGGTCGCCGCGCAGCGGCGTGCCGACGAACACGCGGCCAAGGTCGCCGACGGCGTCGACAAGCTGGGCCGGTGGCTCGCCGACCAGGTCTCCACCGGGCTCGCGGGCGCCGACCGCACCGGCTACGCGCCGTTCGAGGCGATGGCGGCGGCGATGGTCGACGCCCAGGCGAAGGGCCTCGCGCGGCAGCTCCGCCATGCGGCGACCCGGCCCGGCTCGGGCGAAGGCTGGCCGGGGCATTTGCTGGAGGACTACGCGGCCATGTGGCTGCTGTTGCGTGCTCACGATCGGCTTGGGGCGCTGGACGAGAACGACGCCGCTTTGGCCGCGACCGTGCGTACGCGGCTGGGCTGGGATCAGAAGACCGCGGACCTCGTGCGCCGCGCCGCCGAACAAGGCTCCGCGGTACGGGACCACTGGACGGTGCTGGGGAGCCGGGACAGCGACGACGACAAGCTGACGCGGCGGGAGATCTGGCTGCGCGGGGAGAAGTCCGGCCGTACCGCGGTGGTGATGGCGTTCGGCAGCTCGGGACAGGCGCCGCCGCTTGCGCTGCCGGTCGGGGCCCGCCTGGAAGCCGACTTGGTGTTCCACGACGCGGCGGCGCCGCTGCGCGCCCACCTTGCCGAGCGGCACGGGCCGCCGGAGCCTGCCGAAGTGCCGGCGGGTTGCGGAGCGGAGGCGGCCGCGTTGGCGTACGCGGAGGCGCTGCGTGCCGAACCGTGGCTGGAGACGTGGCCGGTGGTCTTGTCCGACATAGCCGCGGTGCCCGATGTGCTCGGGTGGCGGGTCGTGTCGAGCGACGGGTTCTGGCTGCCGGTCGACCGGGGGCGTGCCCATGACGACGCGTTGTGGCGTCTCGCGGCGATGTCCGGAGGGGCGGGGATGACGGTCTTCGGCGAGTACGGGGCGCGGGGGTTCGCGCCGGTGACGGCGTGGCACGAGGGACGGGCCGTGCCGCTGTAGGGCCCGTCCGCGGGCTGGTGATCGGGCGTTCGTGTGGTTGTCGTGCTGCCTTGATGTGGGCTGTTTGTCCCCAGGCATGTGGTTATCCACAGGCTTGGTCGCGGATGTCGGAGCTTCTTGATTTCCTGTCGGTCAGGTGATTTGCCCGGGCTCGGGCAGGCAACGAACGGGGGAAACCATGACCGCGGACACCGAAGTCCTGTGGCGCGACCTGGTCTCGACGGCACTCGTCGGCACCGCGAAGCGAGGCGTCCCGGAGATCGAGCCGGGTAGTGCGCTGGGCGCCGCGGCGGCCGCGGTCGGGCACACGGATCCGGCCGAACGGCTGCTCGACCTCGCGGCGCTGCTCGTCGTCCACCGCCGTGCCGGCCGGTTGCCGGGCACCGGGGCCGGACTCCCGCCGCGCAGCGCTGCCGACCCCCGGCCGGGTGTGCCCGACCGGGCCCGCGCCCGGCTGCGGGTGCTGCTCGGCTCGGGCACGGGCGAGCGCCGGACGGCCATTGCGGAACTGCTGCCCGAGTGGCTCGCCGAGGCGCGGGCCCGCGGTTGCCGGGCCCCCGAGCCGGAACTCCCCGCGCTGCTCGACCTGGCCCGCGCGCATACCGAACTCCGCGAGGACGTGGCGGCATTGGCCGGCCCCCGCGGGCGGTGGCTGGCCCAGCTCAACCCGGACTGGACGTGGCTGACGCGGATATCCGCCGCCGATCTCGCGCCCGACGGCGAGATATGGGAACACGGGCTTTTCGGGGAGCGGCTCGCGTGCGTGACCGCGCTGCGGAAGCGGGATGCCGACGCGGCGCGGGAACTGCTGGCCACCACGTGGCGGGGCGAACCTGCGGAGGACCGGGCGCAGTTCCTTGCGGTGCTGCGGGTGGGGCTGTCCACCGCCGACGAGCCGTTTTTGGAAGCGGCGTTGGACGACCGCGGCAAGGCGGTGCGGGCCGGGGCCGCGGCGTTGCTGTCGGCGCTGCCCGAGTCGGCGTTCGCCCGGCGGATGGCCGACCGGGCGCGGGCGTGCGTGCGCGTGCATCCGGCGATGGGCGTGAGTGTGGTGCCGCCGGAGACCTGCGACGAGGCGATGCGGCGCGACGGCATAGCGGAGAAGTCCCCGACCGGCCGCGAGGAACGCGCATGGTGGCTCGGTGAGATCGTGGCCGCGACCCCGTTGGCGGTGTGGACGGAGATCTTCGGCGAGACACCCGCGGAGATTCTGCGGCGCCCGCTGCCCCGGCGCACCGCGGGGGACATACGCGACGGCTGGGCCCGCGCCGCCGTGACCCAAGGCGACGTGGCCTGGGCCCGAGCCCAGGTCGGCCGCGGCGCCCCGACCCGGCTGCTGTCGGTACTCCCGGTGACCGAACGCGCGGTGCACGTCGCCGACCACGTCCGCGAGCACGGCCTGTCGGAGGCCTTCCAACTGCTCGCCGGCTGCCCGGCGGTATGGCCGGAGCCGCTCGGACGCTCGGTCGCCGACGCGCTGTCCCAAGCCGCGCGGGAGTCGGCGTACCCGTGGAGCTTCAGCGGGGTGACGGGGTTGGCGGCCCGGTCCCTGGACCCGGGGATGGCGGAGGAGTTCGCGGAGCTGGCGGCGAAGGCGGGCGAGGACGGGTACTGGGGGAGGGCGTTCGGCGAACTGGCGGGAACGCTGCGGGAGCGCGCGGTGATGCGGGGGGAGTTCGGGGGGTAGGAGGCACGTCCTAACCCGCCGTCCCCAACCCGGCATCGCGTGCAATGGCCACCGCCTCCGCGCGGCTCCTCGCCCGGAGCTTCGCCAGGACGTCGCTCACCCGGTTCCGTACCGTCTTCTCCGACAGCACCAACCGCCGGGCGATCGACGGGTTGTCCAGCCCCTGGGCCAGCAAGTCGAGGACTTCGCGCTCGCGGTCGGTGAGCTGCGGGAAAGGCACCGCTCCGCGGGTGTGCGCCGGGGCGCCCGCGAAGAACGCCAGGACCCGCTGGGCGATGCGCGGGCCGAATACCGCCTCGCCGCGGGCCACGCCGAGGATCGCGCGGCGGATGTCGTCGCCGTCGTCCTCCTTCAGCAGGTAGCCGCGGGCGCCCGCGCGCAGCGCGGCGAACACCGAGTCGTCGTCCTCGTCCATCGTCAGGACGATCACCGCGGTCGCCGGGTGTGCGGTGCCGATGCGGGCGGTGGCCTCCAGGCCGCCCATGCCGGGCATGCGCAGGTCCATGAGGACCACGTCGGGTGCCAGGCGTTCGACTTCCGCCAGGGCCTCGGCGCCGTCCGCGGCTTGGCCGACGACATCCAGGTCGTCGAGGTCCTCCAGCACCGTGACCATGCCCGCGCGGAACACCGGGTGATCGTCGACCACCAGCACTCGGACTGTGCTGCTCGGGTTGCTCACTGTTCCTGTCCTCCCGGGAGGCTCGCTCGGATGATGGTGCCGCCGCCGGGCGTCGGCAGGACGTCGACGCGGCCGCCGACTTCGCCCGCGCGCTCGCCCATGCTGCGCAGGCCGACGCCGGCGTGCGGATGGACGGGCATGCCGCAGCCGTTGTCGGCTACCTCGACGACGAGCGTCCCGGCGCGGACGGCGGCGGACAGCCGCAGCTCCCCGGCCGCGCTGTGCCGGACGGCGTTGTTGACGGCCTCCGCGGCGATCGCGTACGCGGCGACTTCGACCGCGGCGGGCAGGGTGTCCAGGCCGGGGCCGAGGTCGACGGTGCAGTGCGGCGTCTCGTACCCCGCGACCAAGTCGCGCAGCGCGCCGGCGACCCCCAGCTGGTCGAGGATCGGCGGCCGCAACCCGTGCACCACCGACCGCAGGTCGGTGACGGTCTGCCGGAGCCGGTCGCGGATGCCGCGGGCGCGGTCGGCCAGGTCGGGGTGGCCGGCGCCGTCGATGCGGCGGGCGAGGGAGTCGAGTTGGTGCGCGGTGCCGGCGAGGGACGGGCCGACGCCGTCGTGGAGGTCGGCCCGCAGGCGGCGGCGTTCCTCCTCGCGCGCCACGACGATGCGGGCACGGCTGCGGGCGACGTCGGCAACGAGGCCTGCCGCGTAGGCGAGGGTCGCGGCGCGGGCGGCGACTTCCTCGACGGCGGCCTGTTCCTCCGGGGTCCAGCGTTCGTTGCCGGGCCGCAGGCCGACGTGGAGTTCGCCGATGTCCTGGCCCAGCGCGGGCGCGGGGACGACCCGCCAGCCCGCCACCGGGTCGCCGCTGACCGCCTGCACACCGCCGTGCCCGTGGAACGCGACGTACGGCAGCCGCAGCGCTTTCCGCAGTGCGTCGACGAGCCGCTGCAGTGCCTCGGTGGGTTCGGACGCGGGCGCGACATGCCGTCCGACGCGGGCGACGACCGCGTACGGGTCGTACCGGTGCCCGAACAGCCACCGGTCGACGCCCTTCTGCACCGCGTCCCGCCCGAACGCGGCCAGCAGCGCGACCACCGCGACCGCCACGATGCCCACCGTCGACTTCGGCGCGAAGTGGCCGACCCCGAGCACCAGTCCCGCGTACGCGCCGACCATCAGCGCGGTCAGCACGATGAACACGACGGTCCGGTTGAGGACCACGACCACGTCGAACATGCGGTACCGCAGCATGGCGACGGCGATGCCGACCGGCGGGCACAGCAGCCCGAGCGCGAACAAGCCCTCGGTGAGCTGCCACCCGGTGAGGATGAACGACACCGCCCAGAAGAGCATCATGCCGATGCCGCCGAGGGCCAGCCAATGCAGTTGCGCCCGCTGCACTCCCACGGCGCGCTTGGTGCGCACGATCACCGACCCGGCGGCCAGCAGTGTGCCCGGAAACAGCGTCGTGAACGCGACGACGACGACGATGTAGCGCAGCCAGCCGGTGCCGGGGATGCCGAGCGGATTGGCGGCTTCCTCGGTGACGTCGACCGATCCTTCGTGCAGCATCGCGGCCAGCGCCGCGATCCCGGCCAGCGCGAAGATCCCGTACGCGGCGAACCGCCAGCGCGGGCCCGGCAGATGCCCGTCCGGGAACAGCAGGAGCAGCATCGGCACGACGACGAAGTACTGCGTGAACCCCCATGTCCCCAGCCACAGCGCGGCACTGCCGCCGGGCAGCGGCGCGTCCGCTATGCGTGCGGAGGTCACGCCGTACAGCGATATCAGCAGGTAGGGGCCGTACGACGCGGGCACCATCAGCAGCCAGCCCACCGGATTCCGCGGCCGCCCCCGCACCACGAATGCCCCGATCACCGGCCACGCCGACCCCAGCACCACGTCGCCGTACGACAACGGCATCAGGTCGACGCGCCGCCCCACCCACGCATGGCACAGCGGATACACGGCCATCGACACGACCGACACCACCGCGAGCACCGCCGCCACCCGCACCAGCACCCGCTCGGGAACCCGCCGGACGGCGGCACGGATGCGGCCGACGGGCGGATCTGCGGAGAGGAGTTCGACAGCTGTCGGGGGGAGTACCGGGGCCGGGTCGGCGAGCCGGGAGCGGCCGGCGGTGCCGTTCGCCCGGGTGGGGATCGCGGCAGCCGCGCCGGTCGCAAGCGCGGGAGCCGTGTCCGCCGCGGACGCCGTCGGGTCGGCGTCGTCGGCCGCCGCTGCCGGTGCGGTGCTCTCACGTGGCGCAGCCGTGCGGCGTGTCCCACCGGTGGCCAAGGCCTTGGGATCGGCCGATGCGGTCTCCGAACCTGCGAGCGCGCCGGTCGTCGGCGCGGCCGCGTTCCCGCCCGCAGCCGCCAGCGCCGCCGACCCCTCGCCCACGGCGGCATCGTCGGGCGCTCGGTGCGGGAGTGGGCTGGTCACACGGTCATGCTGCCGCAGTGCCGCGGCGCTCGACAGACGGCCCGGGGGGGAATCCCGGGGATCGGGGGCGGATGTCCCTGGCGCCCGGGACGCCGTGCCTCGGACAGTGGGAACGTCACCGGGCAAGGCGTCCGGTACGAAGCCGCCAGGGGGGACGCAAGTCCGGCGGCGGACATGTGTGGGGGGAGAAACCACATGACGTACACGGAATCCACGCCTGTCGGCGGGCGTGCCGGGGCGGGGGAGGCCCCGGCACGCCGGATCCTGTGGCCGCTGACGGGGGCGGCCGCCGGACTTCTCGGTCTGGTGTCGACGGTCTTCTTGGACGTCCGCGCCGGGCAGAGCGGCGAACTCGACGAGATGACGATCGCCAAGGTCGACGACATCGACGTGCTGTACTCGCGCCTCGGCTTCCTCGGCGGCTTCATGACCGTCGCGCTGCTGCTGGTGACCGCCGCGGCATGGCGCCGGCACGTCGAGCCGCGGGTGCCGGGCAGCACGGCGGCGCGCGTGGTGGCGAGCGGGCTCAACGCCGCGGCCGGGGCCCTGACGCTCGGCTACGGCTGGAAGGGCGCCATGGCCATCTACGGCAAGGGCGGGCCCGAGGACGACGCCTTCGACCAGCAGGGCCGCTACGTCTACTACATGCTCAACGACTTCGGCGCCTGGATCGGCTGGTTCGCGGTGCTGGTGGCGGCCGGGGGCATCGCGTGGATGGCGCTGCGCGAGCGCACCGTGTCGCGGTGGATCGGCTGGTTCACCGTGGCGGCCATGCTGCCGCCGGTGGTCGGCTTCGTGGTCATGTCGGTGCCGGGGCTCGGCGCCATGACGATGCCGATCTGGATGGCCGTCGCCTTCACGGGACTCGCACTGGGGAAGAGCACCATCACGCGCTGACCGGCGCGCCTGCCGGGGAGGGCAGGAGGCGGAGGCACCGCAGCCGGGAGCACCCGCGAAGGCCGAAGAACCCATGAGACCCCGAGTCGTTCGCGCAACCCGCGCGGCCGACTCGGGGTCTCCACACATGCCTGGGAGACGCGCCCGAGCCCCGAATCGGCTCCGCTGCCGACCGGGAAAAGGAGGACGCGGGTCGCGGTTGCGGCGGGTGGGATGGTGCGGTGTCGATAAGGGATCGGCAGGGGGAGAACACGAGGGCGTGGCTCAGGGGCACGGGGCACAGGGGGACAGGGGCGCAGACGCCTGGGGGTTCCGGGTGAGGCGGAGATGTCAGCCCCGACCGCCATCCTGGAACCCGTCGCCAGGCCTTCCCACCCCTGGCGGCCTCGTCCGTTCCGTCGAATTCGGGGGCTGTCCGTGACCACTTCCGCACCCACGACTCCGGCCGCCGATGCCGTGCTCCGTCCGCATGCCGAGCAGGCGTTCGCCGCGGAACTGGCCGCGCTCGCGGCCGCCGACGACCGGCCGCGGCCGGCGCGCTGGAACCTGTCGCCGTGGGCGGTCGCCACGTATCTGCTGGGCGGGGTGCTGCCGGACGGGACCGTGATCAGCCCGAAGTACGTCGGCCCGCGCCGCATCGTCGAGGTCGCCGTCACGACCCTGGTCACCGACCGCGCGCTACTGCTGATCGGCGTCCCGGGCACGGCCAAGACGTGGGTGTCGGAGCATCTCGCGGCGGCGATCTGCGGCGACTCGACGCTGCTCGTGCAGGGCACCGCGGGCACGCCCGAGGAAGCCATCCGCTACGGCTGGAACTACGCCCGGCTCCTCGCCCACGGCCCGAGCCGCGACGCGCTCGTGCCCGGCCCGGTGATGCGCGCCATGGCGGAAGGCCGCATCGCGCGCGTCGAGGAACTCACCCGCATCCCCGCGGACGTGCAGGACACGCTCATCACGATCCTGTCCGAGAAGACCCTGCCGGTCCCCGAACTCTCCGACGAGGTCCAGGCCGTCCGCGGCTTCAACCTCATCGCGACCGCCAACGACCGGGACCGCGGGGTCAACGACCTGTCGAGCGCGCTGCGCCGCCGGTTCAACACCGTCGTGCTGCCGCTGCCCGCCACCGCCGACGACGAGATCGACATCGTCGCCCGGCGCGTCGCCCAGCTCGGCGCCTCGCTGGAACTCCCGCGGATCGAGGCCGCGCACGCCGAACTCCGGCGCGTCGTCACGGTTTTCCGGGAGCTGCGGGCGGGCCTGACCGAGGACGGCCGCACCAAGGTCAAGTCGCCGTCCGGGACGTTGTCCACCGCCGAGGCGATCTCCGTGGTGACCGGCGGTCTCGCGCTCGCCGCGCACTTCGGCGACGGGGTGCTGCGGCCGTCCGACACCGCGGCGGGGATCCTCGGCGCGGTCGTCAAGGACCCGTCGGCGGACAGCGTGGTGTGGCGCGAGTACCTGGAGACCGTCGTCCGGTCGCGCGACGGCTGGCAGGACTTCTACCGGGCGTGCCGCGAAGCGGGTGCCGCCTGATGCCGAAGCCGGCGAAGGCGAAGGCGCCCCGGCGGCCGCACCTGCTCGGGGTCCGCCACCACGGGCCCGGCTCGGCCCGCGCGGTCGCCGCGGCACTCGCCGCCACCGCGCCGGACATCGTCCTGGTCGAGGGCCCGCCCGAGGCCGACCTGCTGCTGTCCTACGCCGCCGACCCGGAGATGGTGCCGCCCGTCGCCCTGCTCGCCCACGCGAAGGACGACCCCGGGCAGGCCGGGTTCTGGCCGTACGCCGAATTCAGCCCCGAATGGGCCGCCATCCGCTACGCCCTCGACCACGGCGTCCCGGTCCGTTTCATCGATCTCCCGGCCGGCTGCGGCTTCGCCCTCGACCGGGCCCGCGCCGCCCGGCGGAACGCCGCACCGCAACCGGATCCCGAGCCGACGCGCCCCCCTGACGCCCCTGACGCCCCTGACACCACGGAAACCCCGGACACTTCACACCCGCCGATACCCGGTGAAAGCCATCGCACCGACCCCATCGCCGTCCTCGCCCGCGTCGCCGGACACGACGACCCGGAACGCTGGTGGGAGGACGCCGTCGAGCACCAGGCCGGCGGCGCCGACCCGCTCGCCCCCTTCGCGCTGCTCGCCGAAGCGATGGGCGCGCTGCGCGAACCGTCGTCGGCACCCGGGCCCGCCGACCCCGACGGGCCCGTGGCGACCGCAGAAGACGCCGAGACCGCCGAAACCACGGAGACCGCGGAAACCGCCGAGGATCTCCCCGACCTCGAAGCCGCCCGCGAAGCACACATGCGCCTCGCGATCGACACCGCCTACCGGCAGGGCTTCCGCGAGGTCGCGGTGGTGTGCGGCGCCTGGCATGTCCCCGCGCTCGCCGCGTCCCGCCCGGTGGCCGCAGACCGCGCCGTGCTGGCGCCGTTCGCCGCACTCGTGCGCGGCGGGGCACTGCCGCGCGTCAAGGTCGAGACGACGTGGGTGCCGTGGACGTACCGCCGCCTCGGACAGGCCTCCGGCTACGGCGCGGGCGTGCCGTCGCCCGGCTGGTACCACCACCTGTTCGCCACGGACGACCGCGAACGGCTGCTGCCCGCCTGGTTCGTGCGCGTCGCCGAGCTGTTCCGCGCGGCGGGCCGCCCCGTGTCGCCCGCGCACGTCATCGAGGCGGTCCGGCACGCCGAGACGCTCGCCGCGCTGCGCGGCCGTCCGCTCGCCGGGCTCGACGAGACCCTCGAAGCGGTCCGCGCGGTCATGTGCGACGGCGACGACGCCCCGCTCGCGCTCGTCCACGACGACATCGTGGTCGGCGACCGCATCGGCACCGTCCCCGCGACCGTGCCCGCCGTTCCGCTGCAGCGCGACCTCGACGTGCAGCGCAAACGGCTCTCCCTCACCCTGGCCGACCGCAAGCTCGAACTCGACCTGCGCAAGACCCTGGACGCCGACCGCAGCCGCCTGTTCACGCGGCTCACCCTCCTCGACATCCCGTGGGGCACGCCGACCGCGTCCCGGCGCGGTACCGGCACCTTCCGGGAGACCTGGACGCTCGTCTGGCAGCCCGAACTCGCCATCCGGGTCGCCGAAGCGGGCGTGTGGGGCACCACCGTCCTCGGTGCGGCGACCGCGCACGCCGTCGAACTCGCGGCATGCGCGGGCTCCCTCGCCGACCTCACCGCGGTCGCCGAGCAGTGCCTGCAGGCCGACCTGCCCGACGCGCTGCCGCCGGTGATGCGCGCCCTCCAGGACAAGGCCGCGCTCGGCACCGACGTCGCGGGCCTGGCCGAAGCCCTCCCCGCACTCGTCCGCGCCCTGCGCTACGGCGACGTCCGCGGCACCGACACCGCCGCCCTGGCGACCGTCGCCGACGGCCTGCTGCTGCGTATCTGCGTCGGCCTGGTCCCGGCCTGCGCCGGGCTCGACGGCGACGGCGCCCGCGACATGCGCCGCCACCTCGACGCCGTCCACGACGCGGTGCAACTCCTCGCCACCACAGACACGACAGGCACGACAGACACGGCAGCCACCGCGGACACCGCCGAGACGCACAGCACGCGGACCGCCGACCCACGCGACGACTGGTACGCCGCCCTCACCCGCCTCGCCGAGCGCCCCGACCTGCCCGGCCTCCTCACCGGCCGCGCCGTGCGCCTGCTGCTGGACGCCGGCCGCCTCACCGCCGCCGACGCCGCCCCGCGCATGTCCCGGGCGCTGACCCGCGGCACCCCCTTCCGGGACGCCGCCGGGTGGATCGAAGGCTTCCTCGCCGGCGGCGGCCTGGTCCTCGTGCACGACGACGCGCTGCTCGCACTGATCGACGCGTGGGTCGCGGACATCCCCGGCGACGCGTTCACCGACGTCCTGCCGCTGCTGCGCCGCACGTTCGCCACCTTCGCCGCCCCCGAACGCCGCACCCTCGGCGAACGCCTCCGCGCCCCCGGCACCGCCGCACGCGGCGACGACGGACCGCCCCTGCCGTTCGACCCCGCCCGCGCGGACGCCGTGCTCCCGCTGGCCGCCTACCTGCTCGGAGCCGCCCGATGACCGCCGCACCCGGCACGCACCCCGCGGGCCTTCCCGACGCCGAGCGCCTGCGCCGCTGGCGCCTGATCCTCGGCGGCGACGCGGACGGCACCGGGACCGCCCTCACCGGCCAGGACCGCCGCATCGACGAGACCCTCGCCGCGCTCTACCGGCCCGCCCCGGCGGACGGCGGCGGCCGCGGCGGCGGGCAGCGCGCGGCCGGGCTCGGCGCGTCCGCCCCGTCGGTGGCGCGCTGGCTCGGCGACATCCGCGAATACTTCCCGAGCGGCGTCGTGCAGATCCTCCAGCAGGACGCCATCGAACGCCTCGACCTCACCCGGCTCCTCCTCGAACCGGAAATGCTGGAGGCCGTCGAACCCGACGTCCACCTCGTCGGGACGCTCCTCTCGCTCAACCGGCTCATGCCCGAGAACGCCAAGGAAGCCGCCCGCGCCGTGGTCCGCCGCGTCGTCGACGACCTCGAACAGCGCATCGCCCAGCGCACCCGCAGCCTCGTGCAAGGCGCCCTCGACCGGTCCGCGCGGATCCACCGCCCCCGGCACCGCGACATCGACTGGAACGCCACGATCCGCGCCAACCTCAAGCACTACCAAGCCGACCACCGCACCGTCGTCCCGGAACGCCTGGTCGGCTACGGGCGGCAGCGGCACGGCGTGCAGAAAGACGTCGTGCTGTGCATCGACCAGTCCGGGTCGATGGCCGCGTCCGTCGTCTACGCGTCGGTGTTCGGCGCCGTCCTCGCCTCGATGCGGTCGCTGCGCACGTCGCTCGTCGTGTTCGACACGTCCGTCGTCGACCTCACCGAGCAGCTGACCGACCCGGTCGACGTGCTGTTCGGCACCCAGCTCGGCGGCGGCACCGACATCAACCGCGCCCTCGCCTACTGCGAGACCCTGGTGACCCGCCCCGCCGACACGATCGTCGTGCTGGTCAGCGACCTGTACGAGGGCGGCGTCCGGCAGGAGATGCTGCGCCGGGTCGCCGCGATGCAGCGCGCGGGCGTGCGGGTGATCACCCTGCTGGCGCTGTCCGACGAGGGCGCGCCCGCGTACGACCACGAGAACGCGGCGGCGCTCGCCGCGCTCGGCAGCCCCGCGTTCGCGTGCACCCCCGACCTGTTCCCGGAAGTCATGGCCGCCGCCGTGCAGGGCACCCCGCTGCCCGTTCCGGAGGGTTGACCGCGCAATCGGGACGTGGGCTGCGCCACACTGCGGCGGCTTGCCGAGGCCGGAGGGTGCACGCGCGTGCCGGGTACGCAACGATGGATGGGGTGTAAACGGGACGTATCCGGCCCGGTGCGGAGGCCGGTCCCGGACGGCGGCGCGACACGTCGGGCGATGTGATCAAGCCCCCGGTTCTGACCACGCCCCTGCCCCGGTTACTCTGCAAGGCGGATCAGCCGCGCGTACGGACGCCGTCCACCAGAGGTTCCTGGGGGCGAGCCATCCTGGCCTCCATCGGACCTTCATGGTCGACGAACGTGGCGCGAGATGTCTTCCGACAACAACCGCGATCACAAGGACGGACGCGCGTGGACCTGTTCGAGTACCAGGCGAGGGACCTCTTCGCCAAGCACGGGGTGCCTGTTCTCCCCGGTGAAGTCGTCGACACCCCTGAGGCCGCGCGCGCCGCGACCGAGCGCCTGGGCGGCAAGGCCGTTGTCAAGGCCCAGGTCAAGGTCGGCGGCCGTGGCAAGGCCGGTGGCGTCAAGCTGGCGTTCAGCCCGGACGAGGCGGTCGAGAAGGCCACCGACATCCTCGGCATGGACATCAAGGGCCACACCGTCCACAAGGTGATGCTGGCGGGTCTCGGCGAGATCGCGGAGGAGTACTACGTCTCCTTCCTTCTCGACCGCACCAACCGCACCTTCCTCGCCATGGCGTCCGTCGAGGGCGGCATGGAGATCGAAGAGGTCGCGGCGACCAAGCCCGAGGCGCTCGCCAAGATCGCGGTCGACGCGAACGAGGGCGTGACCGAGGCCAAGGCCCGCGAGATCGTCGAGGCCGCGAAGTTCCCGGCCGAGCTGCACGACCAGATCGTCGAGGTCCTCAAGAGCCTGTGGACCGTCTTCATCAAGGAAGACGCCACGCTGGTCGAGGTCAACCCGCTGATCAAGTCCGGCGAGGGCAAGATCATCGCGCTCGACGGCAAGGTCTCGCTCGACGAGAACGCCGACTTCCGCCAGCCGGAGCACGCGGCGCTCGAGGACAAGGACGCGGCCGACCCGCTCGAGGCGGCGGCCAAGGCCAAGGGCCTCAACTACGTCAAGCTCGACGGCGAGGTCGGCATCATCGGCAACGGCGCGGGTCTCGTCATGAGCACCCTCGACGTGGTCGCGTACGCCGGTGAGAAGCACGCCGGCGTCAAGCCCGCCAACTTCCTCGACATCGGCGGCGGCGCGTCGGCCGAGGTCATGGCGAACGGCCTGGAGATCATCCTCGGCGACCCGGCCGTCCGCTCGGTCTTCGTCAACGTGTTCGGCGGCATCACCGCGTGCGACGCGGTCGCCAACGGCATCGTGCAGGCGCTCGAGCTGCTGAAGAGCAAGGGCGAAGCGGTCGACAAGCCGCTGGTCGTCCGCCTCGACGGCAACAACGCCGAGCTCGGCCGGCAGATCCTGACCGACGCCAACCACCCGCTCGTGCAGCAGGTGGACACCATGGACGGCGCGGCCGACCGTGCCGCCGAGCTCGCGGCTGCGAAGTAAGGGAGCCTGAACTCACATGGCTATCTTCCTGACCAAGGACAGCAAGGTCATCGTCCAGGGCATGACCGGCTCGGAGGGTACGAAGCACACCCGCCGCATGCTGGCGTCCGGCACGAACATCGTCGGCGGCGTGAACCCGCGCAAGGCCGGCGAGAAGGTCGACTTCGACGGCACCGAGGTACCGGTGTTCGGCACCGTCGCCGAGGCCATGGAGGCCACCGGCGCGGACGTCACGGTCATCTTCGTCCCGCCGAAGTTCACCAAGGACGCGGTCGTCGAGGCGATCGAGGCGGAGATCGCCCTCGCGGTCGTCATCACCGAAGGCGTGCCGGTCCACGACACGGCGTCGTTCTGGGCGCTCGCCGGCGCCAAGGGCAACAAGACCCGCATCATCGGCCCGAACTGCCCCGGCCTCATCACGCCGGGCCAGTCGAACGCCGGCATCATCCCGGCCGACATCACCAAGCCGGGCCGCATCGGCCTGGTGTCGAAGTCGGGCACGCTGACGTATCAGATGATGTACGAGCTGCGCGACATCGGCTTCTCGACCGCGGTCGGCATCGGCGGCGACCCGATCATCGGCACCACGCACATCGACTGCCTCCAGGCGTTCCAGGACGACCCGGACACCGACGCGATCGTGATGATCGGCGAGATCGGCGGCGACGCCGAAGAGCGTGCCGCGGCGTACATCAAGGAGCACATCACGAAGCCGGTCGTCGGCTACGTGGCGGGCTTCACCGCGCCCGAGGGCAAGACGATGGGCCACGCCGGCGCCATCGTGTCCGGCTCGGCCGGCACCGCCCAGGCGAAGAAGGACGCGCTCGAAGAGGTCGGCGTCAAGGTCGGCAAGACGCCGTCCGAGACCGCCCGTCTCATGCGCGCGATCATGGAGGGCTGACAAGCCCCCGCAGGCCGGCGCCGCACGCGACGGCCGAACGCCCCCGCCGGGATTCCGGCGGGGGCGTTCGCATGCCCGGCCCTGGGGGTTCCGCGGTTGCCGGGGCCGGCCGGTCAGCGGGAGTACTCGGTGATCTTGTCGACCTGGGCGTCGTCGTCGTAGTGCAGTTGGAACGTCGCCTTGGCGAGGCCGCCCTGGGCGAGTCTCTCGAGGAACTTCGGCGGGTCGACGAGCATGGGCTCGCGGTTGCCGAAGGACTTCTCGCCGCGGATGGTCACCTGTTCGGCGAGCGGCACTTCGCGGAGCGGCGGCACGCTCGCGGTGCCGTCGCCGACCCGGGCGGTGCCGACGGTCAGGAAGGTGCCGCCGTCGTGGTCGGCGGCGCTCTGGACGGTGACCAGCTCGTACATGCCGTCCGGCACGTCCTGGGCGCGCGCGGTCGTGTGCCCGAAGCGGAAGTCGCGCGGCCGGTCCGTGGCGTCGGCCCGCAGGGGGTCGCCCGCGGCGGCCCGCGCGGCCAGCGACCGCTGGACTTCCGCCCGTACGTCGGGGAGCTTCCCCGGGCTCGCCATGCCGGCGACCGCGAACCCGCCGAGCGCCAGAACGCCGGCGGACACAACGCCGACCAGCACACCCGTCCGCACCCGTGCCCCGGTGCGCACCGTGGGGGCGGCGCGCAGCTTCGGCCGGTACCGGCCGGTCAGGTCGGCCATCACGGCCTGCAGCCGCTCGTGGGCTGCCGGCGAGTCCGGGTCGGGACCGGTCAATTCGCCCACGCGCCGGGCGAGTTGGTGGTTGCCGCGGGAGATCCGGTCGACCGTGGTGCCGGTCGTCGCCTCGGTTTCGACCGCGACCTGTTCGGCGGACATGCCGAGGTGGTGCCGCAGCACCACGGCCCGGCGGCGCCGGGCGGGCAGCCGGCGCAGGGCCCGCAGCAGCGCGACGTCGGCCGACCAGGCCCGGTCGGCGGCCGCGGCGGCGTCGGTGTCGCCGGTGAGGTCGGGGACGTCGGGTACGGTCCCGTCCGACGCGGGCGCGGGGGGCTCGTCCGCGGACTGCTCGGGTGCCTCACGGCGGACCTTGCGGGCGATGCCGTCCGCGCGCGGTATCCACGCCCCGATCCGGTGCCCGCCACGGTGCAGGTGGTCCAAGGCCATGTCGGAGGCGAGCATGCGGACCCAGGCGTCGGGGTCGGGCAGCGTCTCGACGGTGTCCCATTCGGCGAAGGCGCGGGCGTAGGCGCGGTACGTCACGTGTTCGGCGCGGTGCGGGCTCGCGGTGAGCAGGTAGACGTGGCGGGCGACATCCGCGGCGGTCCGGTCGTAGAACGCGTCGAAGCCCGCGGTGTCCATGCCTGCCGTACTCCTGTCGCCGGGACGCGCGTTGGTGCGCGCAGGATCGTCGGAAGGCTGCGGTTACCCCGACGGGCGAATTGTCATGCAATATGCCTGATGATTTCGGAGAGAATCCGCCGATAAGCGGTCGGAATCGGCCGACACGGGCGGAGCGAACGCCATATACCGGGCGGATCGCCCTCGCGTTGGCAGCATGAGTTCTCGTGAGCGACACCCCTGTACCCGCCGCACAGGACCCCGCCGCCCAGGACCTTGCGGACGCGCCGGAGAGGCCGGAGACCCCGGAGACCCCGGAGACCTCGGAGACCGAGGGTTCCCGGGATCTCCCCGACGGCGCCGAGCCGTTCGACGACGCCGCGCGCGGCGTCCACACCCAGGCCGCCTTCGACGGCGCGCTCGCCGGACTCGCCGCGGCCGGCCTCGGCGTCGGCATCGCGGTGGCGCCGGTGCTCGCCGCCGTGGTCGCGGACGCCCTCGCCGGAGGCTTCGGCGATCCGGGCGGGATCCTGCGCACCGCAGGCCAGATCTGGCTCGCCGCGCACCGCGTCGGACTCGACGTGGCGGGCGACGGGCCGGACGGCTCGGTGCGCCTCGGCATCGTCCCGCTCGGCGTGACCGTGCCCGTGCTGGTCGTGTTGGTCCGGGCCGGCCGCCGGTGCGCGGGGCCGCCCGGCGGCGAACCGCGCGAACCGAAGGCGGCGCTCGTCGCGCTCGGCGCCTGCACGGCGGTGTACGCCGCGCTCGCCTATCTCGCCGCCGTGGTCGCCGCCACCCCCGCGATCCAGCCGGTGCGCGAACGCGCCCCCGTCGCCGCCGCCACCGCCGTGGCCGTGGCGGGGGTTTACGGCCTTCTCCGGGCCGGTGCGTTCCGGACCCTCCCGGACCGGCTGCCGCCGTCGGCCGCCGACCGCCTGCGCCCGTACGCCGTCCCGGCCCGCGCGGCCCTCCGCGCCGGAACCGCCGCGGCGTGCGCGCTGGCATGCGGCGGCGCGCTCATCGTGGTCGCCTCGCTGCTGCGGCACGGCGGCGATGTGACCCGGCTGGCCGACCGCGTCGCGCAAGGAGCGCCGGACATGTTCGCGCTGGCGCTGCTGTGCGTCGCGCTGCTGCCGAACGCCGTGGTGTGCGCGGTCGCCTACGCGTCCGGCGCGGGCTTCGCGGTCGGCGTCGGCACCACCGTCGCGCCCACGGCGGTCAGCCTCGGCGCGGTGCCCGCGCTGCCGCTGCTGGGCACGCTGCCGACCGGCACGTCGACGCTGGGCTGGTGCACCACGGCGGTCCCGGCCGCCGCGGGGATCGTCGCCGGGCTCGTCGCGGCGCGCGGCGTTCCCGCGGGACGGCTCGGCACCGCGGCCGGCGCCGCCGCCCTGTCCGGGCCGGTGGCCGGACTGTTCGCCGCCGCGGCGGCGTGGCTCGCGACCGGCGCGGCGGGCGCGCACCGGCTGACCCGGGTCGGCCCGCACGTGTGGACGACCGCCGGCCTGGTGGCCGCCGAAGTCGCGGTCGTCGCCACCGTGGTCGCGCTCGCGGCGGCCTGGCAGCGGTGGCGCATGGTCCGTGCCGCGGCGCAGGTCGCCACGGCCGTGGTGACGGTGCCGGGCCAGGGCGCGCACCCGACGGTGTGACGGGCAGCCCCTCAGGGGCCGCCGTCAGAACAGCGTTTGGTCCACGTCGTTGATGTTGTCCCGCAGGTAGCTCGGCAGTTCCTGCTTGCACGACTGCTCGGCGGTCTTGGTCAGCGCCGCGTCCATGCAGTCGTAGTAGTCCTGGTGCGACCACCGGAAGCTCCACACGCTGAGCACCCACACGATCGCCATGAGCCCGGTGACCAGGCCCACCATCGCGCCCGGCGGGCGTGTGACGGTGCCGCGCGCGGTTTGCGGCGCCACCACGGCGGGGCGGTCGACGCGGCGCGCCGGACCCGGGTGGTGGGCCGTACCGCCGGGGCCCTGCTCGACCCGCGGGCCGACCCGCGGCGCGGACGTGCCGCGCAGCGTCCGCACACCGAGCACCACCGCGGCGACGCCCATGACGATGCCGATCTCCTGGGACACCATCAGTCCGAAGAGCAGCGCCCACAGGCCGAGCCACATCGCGATCCGGGCGTTCCGGCGGCGCGGGTCGGCGGGCTTCTGCTCGTCGCGGTCCCGGTCGCGGTCCGGACGCTGCTCCTGGCGCGGCCGGCCCCACGGGTCGCGCTGCTCCGGCTCCGGGTTCGGCCCCGAGCCGCCCGAGCCGCCCGAGCCGCCCGCGCTCGGGACGTTCCACGGCGCGGCGGGCGGGCGGTCGGGTGCGCCCTCCGGCGGCGGGGCGTAAGGGTCCCGTTCGTCGGTGTCGTTGCCGGTATTCATCAGCGTGCCCGCCCTCGTCGTGCCGGATCCCCAAGGGGCACCCGCCTGCCTTGCCTCACGCGCGTACATCCCACGCCTGGCGCCGTCCAGCAGAGTGCCCTACCTCCGTGCCGCAGGCCTGGCTGTGTCGAGCCGGCCGAAGTGAACGTTTACCCCGGGATGGTACGTGTGCGCGCCGCCCGCGGATCGCGCGCGGGCGGCAATCCGCGGACGCGGTCCCCGGCCGCCGCCGGGCGGCCCGCCCGGACCCGCCGCGACCCGTCGGCGGGCGTGCGGCGGCTCCCGGGTTCGGTACCCCGTACCCCGTGACGCTATCGTTGCTGACGATCGGGCACCGCCCGCGTGTTCCCGGACCCCCGTACCGCCTTCGTGCGGGACCGCGGGGCAGGCGCCGCGCCGGCGGGCCGCGTGGCCGCCGCGCCGCCGATCGCCACCGTTCGCCCCCCTGGTCGGAGAGAGCCCCGCAGTGGCCGTACACGCCCCGCGCACCCCCGGGCCCGCGCGGCTCGTCGTCCTGGTTTCCGGCTCCGGCTCCAACCTGCAGGCGCTCCTCGACGCTGCCGCCGACCCCGCCTACGGGGCCGAGATCGTCGCCGTGGGCGCGGACCGCGCGGACATCCTCGGGCTGGCCCGGGCGGAGAAGGCCGGGGTTCCGACGTTCGTCGTCAAGGTCGCGGACTTCGCGGACCGCGCCGCGTGGGACCGCGCGCTCGCCGACGCGGTCGCGGCGTACACCCCCGACCTGGTCGTGTCGGCCGGCTTCATGAAGATCCTCGGGCCCGAGTTCCTACGCCGCTATGACGAGCGCACCCTCAACACCCACCCCGCGCTGCTGCCGTCGTTCCCGGGCGCGCACGGCGTCCGCGACGCGCTGGCGTACGGCGCGAAGGTCACCGGCTGCACCGTCCACTTCGTCGACGCCGGCGTCGACACCGGCCCGATCGTCGCCCAAGGCGTCGTCGCGGTCGAACCGGACGACGACGCGGACGGCGGCGAAGCCCTGCACGAGCGCATCAAGACAGTCGAGCGCTCCCTGCTCGTCGACATCGTGGGCCGCCTCGCCCGCGAGGGTTACCGCATCGAAGCTCGAAAGGTCAGATTCGGATCATGAGCACCCCTGACAGCTCCCCGAACAAGCGTCCGATCCGCCGCGCGCTGGTCAGCGTGTACGACAAGACCGGGCTTGAGGGGCTCGCCCAGGGGCTGCATGCCGCCGGGGTCGAACTCGTCTCGACCGGCTCCACGGCCGGCAAGATCGCCGCGGCCGGCGTCCCGGTCACCAAGGTCGAGGAGCTGACCGGCTTCCCCGAGTGCCTCGACGGCCGGGTCAAGACCCTGCACCCGCGCGTGCACGCGGGCATCCTCGCGGACCTGCGCCTGGAGTCGCACCGCGCGCAGCTCGACGAGCTGGGCGTCGCGCCGTTCGACCTCGTGGTGGTCAACCTCTACCCGTTCGAGGCGACCGTCGCGTCGGGCGCCACCCCGGACGAGTGCGTCGAGCAGATCGACATCGGCGGCCCGTCGATGGTGCGTGCCGCGGCCAAGAACCACCCGTCCGTCGCGGTGGTCACCAGCCCGGACCGGTACGCGGACGTGCTCGCCGCGGCCGCCGACGGCGGTTTCGACCTGGCGACCCGCAAGCGCCTCGCGGGCGAGGCGTTCGCGCACACCGCCGCGTACGACGTCGCCGTCGCGTCCTGGTTCTCCGGCGTGTACGCACCGGTCGACGACCAGCAGTTCCCGGCCTTCGTCGGCTCCGCCGAGCAGCGCCGTGCGGTCCTGCGGTACGGCGAGAACCCGCACCAGGGTGCCGCGGTGTACAGCAGCGGCTCCGGCGGGCTCGCGGGCGCCGAGCAGCTGCACGGCAAGGAGATGTCCTACAACAACTACGTGGACACCGACGCCGCGCGCCGCGCCGCCTACGACCACGAGGCCCCGTGCGTCGCGATCATCAAGCACGCCAACCCGTGCGGCATCGCGATCGGCGCGGACGTGGCCGAGGCGCACCGCCTGGCCCACGAGTGCGACCCGGTGTCGGCGTACGGCGGCGTGATCGCGGTCAACCGCCCGGTGTCGCTGGCGATGGCCGAGCAGGTCGCGGAGATCTTCACCGAGGTCATCGTGGCCCCGGACTACGAGGACGGCGCCGTCGAGGCGCTGGCCCGCAAGAAGAACATCCGGGTGCTGCGCGCTCCCGAAGCCCCGGTCTCCCCGGTCGAGTTCCGGCAGATCGACGGCGGGCTGCTGCTCCAGGAGACGGACCGCTTCCAGGCGACCGGCGACGACCCGGCCACCTGGACCCTGGCCACCGGCGAGGCCGCGGACGAGGCGACGCTGCGCGACCTGGCGTTCGCGTGGCGCTCGGTGCGTGCGGTGAAGTCGAACGCGATCCTGCTGGCGTCCGGCGGCGCCACGGTCGGCGTGGGCATGGGCCAGGTCAACCGGGTCGACTCGGCGCGCCTGTCGGTGCAGCGGGCGGGGGAGCGGGCGCTCGGCGCGGTCGCCGCGTCCGACGCGTTCTTCCCGTTCCCGGACGGCCTCGAGGTGCTGGTCGAGGCCGGTGTGAAGGCCGTGGTGCAGCCGGGTGGTTCGGTGCGCGACGAGCTGGTCGTCGAGGCGGCCCGCAAGGCCGGCATCACGATGTACTTCACCGGCACGCGGCACTTCTTCCACTGAGCCGCCGCATGGCCGCCGAACCGAGCGGCTGATCCCGGGAGTTGTCCCGCGGGATGACGAACGGCGAAGGGCCCGGACACGCACTGCGTGTCCGGGCCCTTCGGTTGTGCGGGTCTCCCGGTACTACCGGGCTGTCACGCGCTTACTGGGCCGTGCGGCGCCGCACGACGAAGAACACCAGGCCGCCGCCGAGCAGCAGCACCGCGCCGCCGGTCATGTACAGCGTGGAGTTGGAGCCGTTGCCACCGGTCTGGGCCAGCTCCGGACCGCTCGGCGCGGGAGACGCCGCGGGGGCGGTGGTCGGCGGGGTGCCGCCGCCGCCCGTGGTCGAGGCCGGCTTGCAGTCCACGACGCCGGTGAATTCCTTGAGGACCTTGTTGTCCGGACCGACGATCTTGATGTCGTACTTCTGGTCCTCCGCGACCTTCACCAGCTGCTTGACCGTGCCGCCGTTCTTCGCGACCACGGTCTGCTTGCCGTCGAGCGTGAAGGTGAAGTCCTCGTCGCCCTTGTTCGTCGCGGTGATCTCGACGCCGCCCTCGTCGCACTTCTCGTCGGCGGTGAACGCCGGGAGGGCGCCGGAGGTCGCCCACTTCGCGGTGCCGTCGGCGGTGGCCTTGACCGGCGTGCTGCCGGCCAGGATCAGGAGCTGCGAGGCGACGCTCTGGCCGTTGCGGACGCCCTTGAAGACGCGGCCGACGTCGACGCTGGAGCTGCCGGAGACCTCGAAGGTCGCCTCGCCCTTCTTGCTGTCCGCCGGAGGCTTGACGTACAGCTCGTCGCCGTTGCCGACCTTGGCGGTGATCTCCTTGCCGTCCTTGCCGACCAGCTTGGTGCCCGCCGGAGCGTCCTTGATCTTGGCGGTGATGTCCTTGCCGCCGGCGGTGGTCTTGACGGTGAACGGCCCCACGCCCGGGTTGTCGGACGGCTTGCCGGAGAGGTCGTCCTTCTCCAGGCTCAGCGAGAACTTGGTGCCCTCGCCCGGCTCGACCTTGGCGTTCTGGACCAGCCAGTCGTAGACCTTCTTGACGTCCGGGTCGTTCTTCTTGTCACCCGGGTCGAGGTCGGCGTGGTCGCTGAAGTGCCAGATGGCGGCCTGCGTCGCGGCCCCCGCCTCGCTCTCGTTGAGGCCCGACGCGCCGGTGGCGGCCTTGAGCTGGTCGACCGTCTTGGTCGGGTACGAGTTCAGCAGGATCCACTTGACCTTGCCGCCGTCGTCGGCGCGCTTGCCGAGCCAGGTGTCGTCCCACTTGCCTTCGGCGTAGTTGTCGCCCTGGCCGACCGGGTTCTCCAGGTCGATGCAGTAGACCGAGAGCGTCGGCGCCCCCGAACCCTTGACCTGGAGGTTCATGAGCCCGGCCGGAATGTCCTTCTCGCCGTGGCCGGTGAGCTTGACCTTGTTGGTCTGCCCGGAGGCCATGCCCTTGTACGTGGCCTGCACGCCGTCGTCGGCCATGGCGGGCGCGGCCGCTGCGAGAGCGGCCACGGTCGCCAGAGCCGACGCTGCGGTGATTGCGGACAGCCGGGCCGCCGTCCTGCGTTCTTGAATGCGGATCATCTGGCGCTTCCCCTCGAATTCACGCCCGAAACGACGCGTTGCAGCTTAGGGGCGGATCGCTACACGTCCGGAGAATTGTCACAGCCTTGTTCCAAGGGTTTTACCTTCTTAAGGCAGCGGGTATTGAATTTCCACTGACCAATCGGTCTGTCGACAAATCTCGAAGTAAATGCGCGTCGGGAATTACGCGGGCGATTCGTCCGGATAGGAACGGGAAAAGGCCCCGCCGACTGGCGGGGCCCTTTCCGGCGGCTAAGCCGGATATCCGTCCGGGTGCGGTCGGATCACCGCAAACCCGGCGGGTGTCACGACTGGTGGCGTCCGCGGCGGCGGCTCAGCACGACCGCTCCGCCGCCGGCCAGCAGCAGCGCACCCGCGGCACCGGCGATGAGCGCGGTGTTCGAGTCGTTGCCGCCGGTTTCGGCGAGGTCCTGGCTGTTCGACACCGGAAGCCACGGGACCTCGATCTCCGGGCTGGTGCCGCCGTCGACGATCGGCGTGGCCGGCGGCTTGCTGCCCGACGGCGACGCCTCGGTCGCGGGCGCGGAGGGCGCGGAGGACGTGGTGGCCGGGGCCGCGGACGTGGCGGGCGCCGAGGTGGCCGGGGCCGAGGTGGCGGGCGCCGACGTGGTCGCCGGGGCCGTGGTCGGCGGCTCGGAGGTCTCCGGGGCCTTGGTGGTCGGCGCCTCGGTCGGCGGAGCCGTGGTGGCCGGAGCCGTGGTGGCCGGGGCGGTCGTCGCCGGAGCGGTGGTGGCCGGGGCCGTGGTCGGCGGGGTGGTCGGCTCGGTCGGGGTCTCGACGCAGTCGAGCGTGTTCGCGAACGTCTCGGAGAAGCCGCCCGGGCCGGTCACCTTGACGCTGTACGCGGTGTCCTCGGCGACCTTGACGAACTCGCGCTTCTCGGAGTCGCCCGGGACGGTGACCTTCTTGCCGTTGACGCTGAAGTCCGCCGGCCCGTCGCCGGTGTTCTTCAGCGTGACCGCCACGCCGCCCTCGACGCAGTCCTCCTTGAAGGCCGCGGACGGGACCGGCACCGCCTGGTGCGTCCACTTGACGGTGGCCGACGCGCTGGTCGAGAACGGCTGCGAGCCGGCCGCGATCAGCGTCTGGGTCTGCTTGCGGCTGTCGCCGAGGAACACGCGGCCGATGTTGACGCCGGCCTTCGTGGTGGCGGAGATCTTCGCCTCGCCCGGCTTCTGGCTCTTCGGCACCTTGACGTACAGCTCGGTGCCGTCCGCCGCCGAGTCGACCGGCTTGCCGGACTTGTCGACGAGCTGGACGCCGTCCGCCGGCTTGCCGTCGAGCTTGACCGCGACCGGCTCGGTGCCGGTGGTCTTGACGGTGACCGGGCCGACGCCCGGGGTGTCGCCGTCCTTGCCGGAGACGGTGCTCGGCGTCAGCGACAGCGAGGCGCCGGGCTCGTTGGCGTCACCGGAGTTCGCCTTGCCGGTGAGGTAGTCGTACAGCTCGACGACGTCGTCGTCGTTCCACCAGTCGGACAGGTCGGCGCCGTTGGCGTAGTGCCAGATGGCCGCCTGGGTCGCCTCGACCGCCTCCTGCGCGCTGAGGCCCTTGTTCGGCTTGAACCCGGCGGACTTGGCCAGCGCGTCGAGGTCCTTGACCTTCGGGTACGAGTGGTTCAGCACCCAGTTGATCTTCGCGACCTTCGCGGTGTCCTTGAGCCAGGACTCCGCCCACGTGCCCTCGCGGTAGTCGGCGTTCCGCTGCAGCTTGGTCTCGAGGTCGATGCAGTAGACCAGCAGCTCGGGGCTCTGCGGCCCGCCGGTGCTGAGTACCATCAGCTCGGTCGAGAAGGTGCCGCGGCCCTTGAGGGTCACGTCGCCCTTCGTATCCTTGACCGCGCCCTGGAACCGCAGCCCACCCTGGTCGGCGTACGCGGCGGGCGACATGCCGATCACGGCGACGGCCGCCAGGCCCGTCGCGGCGCATGCCGAACCTGCGCGGGATATGCCCCGTATCGTCCGAAACATGAAAAAGAGGTCTCCTCGCGAAAGAACGCGGCTAACAGCTGCCCGGGCTCGTCACCGGGCGCGCGGCCCCCCAGCCGTCGATTCTCAAAGAATCAAGGTCGCGGCAGATTAAGTCAATTCGCGCGGCGGCGAATTCCCGGGGTGGCTTTCGGGAACGCGCGGGAAAAACACCATCGGCGGCGATCCGTGCGGATCGCCGACGATAATGCAGGCAAATATGTGTTTGTCCGTTTTGCCGGGCCGGCCGTCGGTCGGTCCGGGTCAGCCGGCTTTGACCACCACGGTGCTCGTCACCTTGTCGGCGAACGTCTGCTTCTTCGCGTCCCACAGCGGCCACAGGTAGCCGATCCCGCACGAGATGCTGTCCAGGAAGTGCGCCAGGCGCCGGACGAACGCCATGCCGAAGCCCAGCGTCGAGCCGTCCGCCTCGCGCAGCACGCGGATGCCGACGGCCTTCTTGCCGATGGTCTGGCCGGTCTTGCCCTCCTTGTAGAGCTGCCACAGCATGAAGGCGAACACGATCAGACCGCCGATGACCACCAGCACGATCGGGCCCGGGCCGCCCTCGTACGTCATGGTCTCGTTGCCGTTGATGTCGACTTCGCCGGTCTTCTCCATCTTGGAGAACAGCCAGATGTAGCCGGCGATCATGGGTATGCCGACCAGGACCCCGACGAGCGCGTCCACGAAGGTGCCGCCGACCCGGCTGCCCCAGCCGGCCAGCATCTCGGGCGGCGGCCCGTAGCCGTAGCCGGGCGCGCCGTAGCCCGGGGCGGGGGCGCCGTAGCCGGGGGCGCCGTAACCGGGCTGGTCGTATCCGGGCTGGCCGTACGCCGGGGCGCCGTAGGCAGGCGCGCCGTAGCCGGGCGGGGGAGGGGGCTGCTGGCCGTACGGCTGCTGCCCGTAGGGGTTGTCCGGTCCCGGGGGCATGCCCATGGGTCCCTCCGATCGGTTCGTCCGCGCGGGGCGGTGCGGCCCGCGGTCGGGCACGCCGTGGCTCGGCAAGGTAGCGGTCCCCGGCGGCGGGCGGCAGTGTCTTGGCCGACCGTGATGCCACAGCTACGCACAAAGCACGTATCGGCGGAAGATTCACTACGATTTGCTGTGCTTTGTTGTGAATCGTTCCGGGGGCAGCATGACCGAGGACACCAGGCCGCAGCTCGGCGCCGCGTCCGAGCCGCCGCGCGCTCTGCCGCCCGGTCCGTCGTCCGGCGCGGCTCCTTCCCGCGCCCTCCCGGCAGCGCCCTCGCCCGAGGCGGCCGACGTGCGGCCCCGGCCTGAGGAGTCGTCCGAAGCACCGCCGGGGGGATCGTCGACGGTCCCGCCGGCGAGCACGCTGCCGCCCTTCCCGCACGCCCACCCGCCGGGCCTCGCCCCCGATCCGCGCAGCACCCTGCGGCCGATCGTGACGCTGGCCGGCGACAAGTTCGCGTGGGCCAACGGCGCCCGCGCCATGTTCGCGGTCGGCATCCCGTTCGCGCTCGTCACCGCCGTCGGCGGGGTCGCCAACGGCGCGTCCGCCGCGGTCGGCGGCTACGCCGTGCTCTACGCGACCCGCGACCCCTACGCCCGCCGCGCCCGCGTGCTGGCCGCCGTCGGCCTCGGCCTCGCCGTCGCCTACGCCCTCGGCGCGCTGGTCGCCGGCCACGCCTGGCCGGGCGTGTGCACGCTCACCGTGGTCGCCGCCGCCGCGACGTTCCTGTGCAGCGCGCTGCGCGTCGGCCGCCCCGGCGGCTACATGTTCACGCTGGTGTGCGCGATCGGCACGTTCCTGCCCCCGGACCCGTCGGGCATCCCGGCCGACGTCGGGCTGCTCCTCCTCGGCACCGCGAGCGCCTGGCTGGTGTCCATGTCCGGCTGGCTCGTGCGCCCGCACCATCCCGAACACGTGGCCATCGCCGACGCGTTCCGCGCCGTCGCCGGATTCCTCGACGCGATCGGCGGCGAACAGCTCGACGCCCAACGGCACACGGCCTCCGGCGCGCTCTACGACGCATGGGTCGCCCTCATCGGCGCGGACAGCAAGCACGCCCGCAGGTCCGGCGAAGTCCGCCGCCTCCAAGTGCTCGTGCGCCGCGTCTTCGACATCTTCCACGCCGGCGAAGTCCTCGCCGAGGAACGCTCCCGGCCGCTGCCGCCCCAGATCGGCGACCTCGTGCGCGGCCTGGCGGACGCCGTCGGGCAGCCGGAACGCACCCCGGAACTCCCCGCGTTCCTCGACGACGCGGAAACCGACGGGCAGCGCGAATTGCGCGCTTCGCTGCGCAAAGCGGCCAAAGCCTCCGCCCAATGCGCGATCCCCGGCGCGTCCCCGCTCCAGGGCGAACGCCCCGGCGCGCTCGAACTCGTGCACGCAGCCGCCGGACCCGCGTCGCTCATCGTCCCGGTGTCCGTCCGCACCGGCCTCGCCGTCGGCGCCGCGACCGTGCTGGCGGCGCTCCTGCCGATCGTGCACCCGTCGTGGGTGGCCATCGGCGCGGCGGCCGCCTTGCAGGGCGGCAACGCCGTCCTCGACCTGGAGAAGGCCCTGCAGCGCGCCATCGGCACGTTCCTCGGCGTCGCGATCGTCGTGCTGTTCCTGCACGACCTGTCGCCGGGCCCGTGGGCCATCGTCGTCCTGGTGTCGCTGCTGTACGGCGCCGCGCAGACCGTCATGCGCCGCAACCTCGTGGTCGGCGTCGCCTGCATCACCCCGGTGCCGCTGCTCCTCGTCGGCGCCGGGCTGCACGGCAGCCACGTCGGCGACCTCGCCCCGACCCGGCTGCTCGACATGCTGCTCGGCCTCGGCGTCGGCCTCTTCACCAGCTTCGTGCTGTGGCGCCGGGCCTCGACCGGGCGGCTGCCCGCCGCGCTCGGCCGGGCCATCCGCGCCGAAGCCCTGCTGCTCAAAGCCGCGGTGACCGGCAACGCGGAGGAGAACGCCAGGTGGCTGCGGCTGCGCACCGCGGTCCGCCGCGAACTCGTGGACGCGTGGAACGCCTACGAATCCGCACTCGGCGAACTCGCCGGCCGCCGCGCTTCGGCGGAACGCGCCTGGCCGGTGCTCATCGTCGTCCAGCGCCTCGGCTTCCGGCTCATGACCGCGCCGCTCAAGCCGTCGGTGCCCGCCGAGGAGGCCCTGCCCGGCGACGACGCGGCCGCACTCGACCGCTACCTCCAGGAGCTGGCCTCGGCCGCGGAGGAACGCCGCGCCCCGGTGCCGCCCGAACTCCCGGAACTGTGGGGGCACCCGGTGCTCCGCCAGCACCTCAAGCGCCTCGCACGGGCGCTCACCGAAGCCGCGCAACCGCCCGCACCGGGTTTCGCGTCGCACTTCCTGGCAGGGTTGCCGGAGCCGCCGCGCAGGGTGCGTGAAGCCGAGATGCCGAGTACGGGACAATTGCGGTGACTCAACCGGCGACCCAGTCCAGTCCCGGCCTGCCGTGCCCCGGCGGGCCCCGGGCGGCACCCCCGCGGATCAGGAGAACCTCGATGGCGCACCAGGCCCAGAAGCTCGACGGCAAGGCGACCGCAGCACAGATCAAGGCCGAGCTGGCCGTCCGGGTCGACGCGCTGAAGCAGGCCGGCATCCAGCCCGGCCTCGGCACGGTGCTGGTCGGCGAGGACCCGGGCAGCAAGTCCTACGTCGCGGGCAAGCACCGCGACTGCGCGCAGGTCGGCATCGCCAGCATCCAGCGGCAGCTGCCCGAGACCGCGACGCAGGAAGAGGTCGAGGCGGTCGTCCGCGAGCTGAACGAGGACCCGACCTGCACCGGCTACATCGTCCAGCTGCCGCTGCCGCGCGGCCTCGACGCCAACCGCGTCCTCGAACTCATGGACCCGGACAAGGACGCCGACGGCCTGCACCCGATGAACCTCGGCCGCCTCGTGCTCGGCCAGGACGCGCCGCTCCCGTGCACCCCGCGCGGCATCGTCGAACTGCTGCACCGCTACGACATCCCGCTCAACGGCGCGGACGTGTGCGTCATCGGCCGCGGCGTCACCGTCGGCCGCCCGATCGGCCTGCTGCTGACCCGCCGCACCGAGAACGCCACCGTGACGCTGTGCCACACCGGCACCAAGGACCTGACCCGGCACGCCCTGGAGGCCGACATCATCGTCGCCGCCGCGGGCGTCGCGGGCCTGGTGAGCGCGGACATCGTCAAGCCCGGCGCGGTCGTCCTCGACGTCGGCATCACCCGCACCGAGCAGGGCCTGGTCGGCGACGTGCACCCCGAGGTGTTCGAGAAGGCCGCATGGGTCGCCCCGATGCCCGGCGGCGTCGGCCCGATGACCCGCGCGATGCTGCTCACCAACGTGGTCGAGGCCGCCGAGCGCCAGTTGGCCGCACGCGGGTGACGGCGATGGAACCGGAGGTGCCGGGACGTGCCGCCCGCCGGGCCGCGGCGCGCGGCCGCGAGGACGGAAAGCGCGGCGCGGGCGGCACGTTCGTCCCCGAAGGCGGCACGTCGCCGAGCGGACCCGCGGGCCTGCGCGAATGGCCCGCGGTGCTGGTCCTCGCGCTGCTCGCCGTGTCGCTGGTGGTCGGCGCGCTGTTCGGCTTCCGGTCGGCCACCGTCATGATCGGCGTGACCCTCGCGGCCGCCGCGGTCCTGCGGCTGTGTGTCCGCGAGGTGGGCATCCTCGCGGTCCGCAGCCGGTTCACCGATGTCATGGTGATGCTCGTGCTCGGCACCGCGGTGGTGATGCTGGGCCTGAGCATCCCGCCCGCGGTGGTCGACCTCCCCTGGGTGCCCGAGCGCACCGGCTGACCCGGCGGGGCCACCCGCCCGCCCCACCGGTGGCGTTTCCCACATGGCGCGCCGACCGGTCAACGCGGACGCCCGGGCGGAGTAGGGTGGCCGATGGAAGTATCTCGATCACGAGATATCGCTGACGCCGGGAACCCTCACCCGTCACAAAGCAGGAGATCGCCACGATGACCCGCACGCCCGTCAACGTCACCGTCACCGGTGCGGCCGGCCAGATCGGCTACGCACTGCTCTTCCGCATCGCGTCGGGGCACCTGCTCGGCCCGGACGTGCCGGTCAAGCTGCGTCTCCTGGAGATCCCGCAGGCGGTCAAGGCGGCCGAGGGCACCGCGATGGAGCTGGACGACTGCGCGTTCCCGCTGCTCAAGGGCATCGACATCTTCGACAACCCGACCGACGGCTTCGCGGGCACCAACGTCGCGCTGCTGGTCGGTGCTCGTCCGCGCACCGCGGGCATGGAGCGCGGCGACCTGCTGGCCGCCAACGGCGGCATCTTCAAGCCGCAGGGCGAGGCGATCAACGCCGGTGCCGCGGACGACATCAAGGTGCTCGTGGTCGGCAACCCGGCCAACACCAACGCGCTGATCGCCCAGCAGCACGCGCCGGACGTCCCGGCCGAGCGCTTCACCGCGATGACCCGCCTCGACCACAACCGCGCGGTCTCCCAGCTCGCGCAGAAGACCGGCGCGGCCGTCACCGACATCGCCAAGCTGACGATCTGGGGCAACCACTCGGCGACCCAGTACCCGGACATCTTCCACGCGGAGATCGCCGGCAAGAACGCCGCCGAGACGGTGAACGACGAGGCGTGGCTCGCCGACACGTTCATCCCGACCGTCGCCAAGCGCGGTGCGGCGATCATCGAGGCGCGCGGCGCGTCCTCGGCGGCGTCGGCGGCGAACGCGGCCATCGACCACGTGCACACCTGGGTCAACGGCACCGCCGCGGGCGACTGGACCTCGATGGGCGTCGTCTCCGACGGCTCCTACGGCGTGCCCGAGGGCCTCATCTCGTCCTTCCCGGTGGTCTGCAAGGACGGCAAGTGGGAGATCGTCCAGGGCCTGGACATCAACGAGTTCTCCCGCAAGCGCATCGACGCGTCGGTCGCCGAACTGGCCGAAGAGCGCGACGCGGTGCGCGAGCTGGGCCTGATCTGACCCGGTGCCGCCGGTGACCCGGTCCCGGGCCACCGCACACGCGCCGGTGGGCGCCGTCCCCGCGAAGGGGGCGGCGCCCACCGGCGTTTCGGCGGTCTCCCGACCGCCGGGTCAGCCGTTGCCGGGGCGCTCCAGCAGCCGGCTCAGCACGACCGTGCTGTGCGTCTCGCGCACCACCGACTCCAGCCGGATGCGCTCCAGCACCGTCTCCAGATGCCGCACGTCGGCGGCCAGCAGCCGCACCACCGCGTCGGCCTTGCCGGTCACCGTCTCCGCCCGGACCACTTCGGGATGCCGCTCCAGGCACTTGAGCAGCGCCGCCGGGGTGGTGCGCGGCTCGCAGTACACCTCGACGAGGGCCTCGGTGGTCCAGCCGAGCGCGTGCGGATCGATGCGCGCCGTGAAGCCCTTGATCACCCCGGTGCCGCGCAGCCGGTCCACCCGCCGCTTCACGGCAGGCGCGGACAGCCCGACGCCCGTGCCGATCTCGGCATAGCTGGCACGGGCATCCCGGATCAGGTGCGCGACGATCTGCTCGTCGAGGTCGTCCAGGGGCACGGGACCCATGGTGCGCCTCCGCGCCGCCGGGCGGGGCGGAATCACCGGTTTCCCACCCGGACGTGCGACACCGCGGAACCCGCCGCCCCGCCCGGCGGATCCGGCTTCCCGACGGCCGGCGCGGCCGGGTCAGCGCACGAGCACCGACCGCAGCTGCTCCAGCGCCCAGTCCAGGTCGTCCTTCGCGATGACCAGCGGCGGCGCGATCCGGATCGTCTGTCCGTGCGTGTCCTTCACCAGCACGCCCTTGTCCATCAGCGCCTTCGACACCGCGCGCGCCGTGCCGAACTCCGGGTCGATGTCCACACCCGCCCACAGGCCGCGCCCGCGCACCGCCGTGACCGGACCGCCGACCAGCGCGTTCAGCTCCCGGTGCAGGTGCTCGCCGAGGTCCGCGGACCGCTGCTGGAACTCGCCGGTGCGCAGCATGGCGAGGACTTCCAGGCCGACCGCGCACGCCAGCGGGTTCCCGCCGAACGTCGAGCCGTGCTCGCCCGGCTTGAACACGCCGAGCACCTCGCGTGAGGACACCACCGCGGACACCGGCAGCACGCCGCCGCCGAGCGCCTTGCCGAGGATGTACATGTCCGGCACCACGCCCTCGTGCTCGCACGCGAACATCCGCCCGGTGCGGCCCAGTCCGGACTGGATCTCGTCCGCGACGAACAGCACGTTCCGCTCGGTGCACAGGCGCCGTACCTCCGGCAGGTAGCCGGGCGGCGGGACCAGCACGCCGGCCTCGCCCTGGATCGGCTCCAGCATGACGGCGACGATCTCCGGATCGGCTTCCAGCACGTTCCGCAGCGTCTCGATGTCGCCGTAGGGCAGCACCTCGAACCCGGGGGTGTAGGGCCCGAAGTGGCGGCGCGCCTCCTCGTCGGTGGAGAAGCTGACGATGGTGGTCGTGCGGCCGTGGAAGTTGTCGGTGCCGACCACGATCTTGGCGCGCCCGTCCGGCACGCCCTTGACCTCGTAGCCCCACTTGCGGGCTGTCTTGACCGCGGTCTCGACGGCTTCGGCGCCGGTGTTCATGGTGAGCACCATGTCCATGCCGCACAGCTCGGCGAGCTGGTGGCAGAACGGCGCGAACCGGTCGTTGTGGAACGCCCGGCTGGTGAGCGTGACCCGGTCGAGCTGGCGCTTGGCGGCTTCGATCAGCCGCGGGTTGCGGTGGCCGAAATTGAGCGCCGAGTACCCGGCCAGCAGGTCGAGGTACCGGCGGCCTTCGACGTCCGTCATCCACGCGCCTTCGGCGTGCGCGATCACGACGGGAAGGGGGTGGTAGTTGTGCGCGCTGTAGGTGTCGGCGAGCGCGATCAGTTCCTCATCGTGCTTGATCATGGCGTCCTTCGATTACCGAGAACAATTCAGGAAATTCTGGACTGTCAACGATTGTCGCGCAGTTCCAACACGCAGCTGCGGACGCCCGCGCCCGGGCAGACCAGCCCGGACACGTCGAGCCCGACGGTGCGGAAGCCGTGCCGGGCGAGCAGCCCGGCGAGGCCCGGCGCGCGGTCGGTCAGCACCACGGTGCGGCCGTCGCACACCGCGTCCAGGCCGCCGGCCAGCGCGTCCGCCTCGCCGACCGGCAGGTGTTCCGGGAACAGCCGGGCCAGGCGCTCGCGCGCCGCCGCGGAGAACGCGCCGGGAAAGTAGGCCACGGTGCGGTCGGTCAGCACCGTCAGGGCGCCGCCCAGGCGGGTGAACCTCGGATCCGTCAGCTCCAGCGGCACCACCGGCAGCCCGAGGAACTGCCCGGCCTCGGAGTGCGCCCGCAGTTCGGTGTGCGGGCCCGCGGCGGCCAGCACGTGCCGCCCCGCGGGCAGCAGGTCGCTCGCGCCCTCGTGCGCGAACACCGGTTCCAGCCGGGTGCGGAACCCGCGCTCGGCGAACCAGCGCAGGTATGCGGGCGCTTCGGGCTGCCGCGCGGTGCGCCGGTAGCGCGCGCCCAGCACCCGGCCGTCGACGACCGTCGCGGCGTGCCCGGCCAGCACCATGCCCGGCATGCCGCTGCGCGGCGTCACCAGGCTCACCCGGTGGCCGAGCCCGAGCAGCGTTTCGCGGACCGCCTCCCACTGCTCCAGCGGCGCGGACGCCAGGTGGGCCGGCAGATGGGTCGGCGGGCACATGACGTAGTGCCGCGGCGTGGCCGGGCGGCCGGCCGCGTCGCGGCGGCGCGGCCGGGGCAGCCGGACCCGGCCGCGCGGCGTGCGTGCCCGTTCGGGCAGGACCGGCCGCGCCGCCGCGGGTGCGCCCGCGGGCGGCGGGAAGCTCAGACGCACGCGATCTCCCCTTCTCGCGTTCTCCCGGGTGGCCGTGGTCGCGGCGAGTGCCCCCGGCGTGCTCTTCGGCACGCGGTGGCACTCTTGTCACTCTCGATGCCCGGCCCGCGACATTCCGTATCGGCCGAGGAAAGCCTAGGCGGCGGCGCGCGACCGGGTAAATGCGCGATCGTTGCGCGCCGCCGCGCCTTCGTTGCACCCCCGGGGAACGCGACGGCGCATCGTTGCGGCGCCGCCACGCGCCCCCGTGCGCCCCGGGACCGGGCGGCTCGCGGAGCCTGCGAGAATGGCCGCATGGTCTCGACGCGTCCCCGTGTGCTGTCCGGCATCCAGCCCACCGCAGGCTCGTTCCATCTGGGCAACTACCTGGGCGCGGTGCGCCAGTACGTTGCGCTCCAGGATGCCAACGACGCGTTCTACATGGTCGTGGACCTGCACGCGATCACCGTGCCGCAGGACCCGGCCGAGCTGCGCGCCAACACCCGCGTCTCCGCTGCCCAGCTGCTCGCCGCGGGCCTCGACCCGGACCGGTGCGCACTGTTCGTGCAGAGCCATGTGCCCGAGCACGCGCAGCTCGCCTGGGTGATGAACTGCCTCACCGGGTTCGGCGAGGCGTCGCGCATGACGCAGTTCAAGGACAAGTCCGCGAAGCAGGGCTCGGACTCGGCCAGCGTGGGGCTGTTCACGTACCCGATCCTCCAGGTCGCGGACATCCTCGTATACCAGGCGAACGCGGTGCCGGTCGGCGAGGACCAGCGCCAGCACGTCGAGCTGACCCGCGACCTCGCGCAGCGCTTCAACTCGCGGTTCGGCGACACGTTCACGGTTCCCGAGGCGTACATCGTCAAGGAGACCGCGAAGATCTACGACTTGCAGGACCCGACGGTCAAGATGAGCAAGTCGGCGTCGTCGCCCAAGGGCATCGTCAACCTCCTCGACCCGCCGAGCCAGACCGCGAAGAAGATCAAGAGCGCGGTGACCGACACCGGCACCGAGGTGCGGTTCGACGAGAAGGAGAAGCCGGGCGTCAGCAACCTGCTGGCGATCCACTCGGCGATCTCCGGCACGCCGGTCGCCGAGCTGGAAGAGCGTTTCGCCGGGCGGATGTACGGCGACTTCAAGAAGGAGGTGGCCGAGGTCCTCGTCGACTTCGTCACCCCGTTCCAGCAACGGTTCCACGAGTTCCACGACGACCCGGCGGAGCTGGACCGGACGCTCGCGAAGGGCGCCGCGAAGGCCCGTGAGGTGGCGTCGGTGACGCTGGCCACGGCGTACGACAAGGTCGGTTTCCTGCCGCCGCTCGCCGGGGCCTGAGAGCAGAGGCGGCGGAAGCACGGCACATGCGCACGATCGGCGTCTCCATCGCGATCCCGGAGCCCTGGGGCAGCGCGCTCCAGGACCTCCGGGCGGGTTTCGGCGACCCGCTGGCGCGGGCGATCCCGACGCACGTGACGCTGCTGCCGCCGACCGAGATCGCCGACGACGCGATGCCGGAGGTCGAGGCGCACCTGACTCGCGTCGCGGACGCGGAGCGGACGTTCCGGATGATGCTGCGCGGCACGGGCACCTTCCGGCCGACGTCGCCGGTGGTGTTCGTGCAGGTCGCGCTCGGCATCACGGACTGCGAGCGGCTGGAGCAGGAGGTGCGGTCGGGGCCGCTGCTGCGGGGGCTTGGTTTCCCGTACCACCCGCACGTGACCGTCGCGCACCATCTGCCGGACGACGTGCTGGACCGCGCCTTCGCCGAGCTGGCGGGCTACGAGGCGGCCTTCGACGTGCGCGGGTTCAGCCTGTACGAGCACGGCGCCGACGGGGTGTGGCGGCCGGTCCGGGCGTTCCCGTTCGGCGGCTGACCCGGCCCGTCTCCTGCCCGCATGCCCGGTGCTCCGGGGCAGGGGTGCGCCGGCGCGCGTGTGGGTGTGCGGGTTTCAGGGCACACGAGGTGCGTGGCGATCAAGGAGAAGCTGAGTTCCCTGCCGGTCATCGGGCGGACCATGGAGTCCTATGCCCGCTATACCGACCGCGACGGCAACTTCGCGTCCGCCGCGGTCACCTTCTACGGCTTCCTGTCGCTGTTCCCGCTTATCGCCCTGGCCGCCGCGGTGGTCGCCGCCGCGCTGAGCCCGGGACGGGTGACCGAGCTGCAGGACAAGATCTCCGACCAGATCCCCGGCATCGCCGACAAGATCGACCTCAACGCGCTGGTGAACAACGCAGGCGCGGTCGGCGCGATCGGTGCGGTACTGCTGCTGGTCTCGGGGCTGGGCTGGGTCGAGGCGCTGCGGCCGGCGATCCGCAAGATGTGGTTCGAGGACGAGCCGAAGCCCGAGGGCGTCAAGGCGACGGTGACCACCAAGCTCAAGGACACCGGAACGCTCGTCGGCCTCGGCCTGGCGATGGCGGTGTCGGTGGGCGCGTCCGCCTTCGCGACCAGCGTCATCGGCCGGATCTCCGACTCGATCGGTCTGAGCGACCAGCCGGTGGGGCGGGTGCTGCTGCAGATCGCGGCGTTCGCCGTCGCGGTCTTCGCGAGCCTGCTGCTGTTCCTCTACCTGCTGGTCGGGATGCCGCGGCTGTCGATGCCGCGCCGCACCGCGTTCCTGGGGGCGCTGATCGGCGCGATCGGCTTCGAAGTCCTCAAGGTGCTGGTCGCGGCCTACATCTCCGGGGTCGCGAGCAAGAGCATGTACGGCGCCTTCGGTGTGCCCGTCGCGCTCCTGCTGTGGATCTACTTCGTGACCCGCCTGCTGCTGTTCTGCGCGGCGTGGACGGCGACCGCGAGGCACGGGAAGGACGCCGGCGATCCGGCCGACGCCGACCGGCAGGCCGACCCGGCGGCCGCGGACGACCCGAAGGAATGGCGCGCCGACTCGCAGGCGGCGCGCCGCGCGCCGCAGGCGGAGGGGCCGGGCGACTGATCCGCCGGCCCGGGGCGGGCGGCCCGGCGGCCGCCGCCCCGGAGCGGGATCACGGCAGGATGTCGTCCTCGAACGTGATCTCGGTGCGTCCCCAGCCGCGCTTGCGGATGACGAACATCGTCGCGCCGCCGACCAGCAGGACCGCGGGGATGCCGACGCCGGCCCAGAGCGCCCAGTCCACGCTGCCGCCCGAGCCGTCCGCCGCCGCCGCCGGGGCGGCCGCGGCCTGTGCGGTCTTCTTGCTCTCCGAGGCGCTGGGGGAACCGGACGAGCCGCCGACCGGGTCGACGAGGCTGCCGACCGGTTTGACCCCGGCGGCGTTGCCGAAGCCCCAGTCGAGCAGCTGCTTGGTCTGCTCGTACGTCTTCCCCTTGCCGGCCACGTGCATGATGCTGACCAGCAGCGTCCGGCCGTCGTGCGTCGCCGCGCCCACGAAGGTGTTCTGCGCGTTCGTGGTGTAGCCGTTCTTGACGCCGATCATCCCGGGATAGCTGCCGAGCATCGTGTTGGTGTTCTGTATCCCGAACGTGGTGTTGTCCTTGCCCGGGAACTGCGAGTCCTTGGTCGACGCGTAACTGCGGAAGTCCGCGTTCTTCATGCCTTCGCGGGCGAACAGCGCGAGGTCGTAGGCGGACGACACCTGTCCGGGCATGTCGTAGCCGTCCGGCGACATCACGTGGGTGTCGTTGGCCTGGAGCGACTTGGCCCGCTCGTTCATCTGCGCGACGGTGGTCTCGACGCCGCCGTTCATCGCGCACAGCACGTGCACGGCGTCGTTGCCGGACTGCAGGAAGACCCCGTTCCACAGGTCGTGCACGGAGTAGGCGAGGTTCTCCTTCACACCGACCTTGCTGCTGCCGTCGCCCATGCCCTCCAGCTCCTGGGGGGCGACGGTGTGCACCGTGTTCTTGTCGAGCTTGGGCAGCACGGTGTCCGCGAACAGCATCTTGAGCGTGCTCGCCGGGGCGAGCTGCCAGTGCACGTTCTTCGCGGCCAGGATCTGACCGCTCGTCATATCGGCGACCAGCCACGAATACGCCTCTATGGCCGGCGGCGGGGCGCCGCCCGGCGGCAAGTCGACCTGGACTCCGGGCTGCGCCAGACGGCTTCCCCCCAAACCGGACATATTGCCGGGCGGTTCGGGTTCGGCCGAGGTTGTCGGTGACGGAGCGTTCTTGTGCGGCGCAGGTGCCGCGGAGGCGACAGGTGTTCCCCCGAGGAAGCACGCGGCGGCCACCGCGCCTATGGCGGCCCGCTGCGCCACCGGTCCAGACCTGTATGACATGAAGATGAGCGTAATGGCGCGACCCGGCTGCGGAAGTGTCCGATACGCGCCGCATACTTGTTCAGGACGCGACTGTGACCGAACGGACCAGCCGGCGTCCCGAAAGCCCCCGAACGAACAGGTGCACCTCATGCGGATCGGCCGCGCCACCTCCGCCTTCCTCCTCCTGTTCGGCATCTGGACCTGGTTCCTCTGGCCGAACTTCCTGCGGAACATCTGGGCCGATGACCGCTCCTGGAACGACGGCCCCACCGCGTTCTTCCTCGTCCACCTCGCCCTGACCGCGGTGTCCTTCGCCGCGGGCAACGCCATCGGCTGGATCGGCCTCAAGGGCGTGCGCGCCAACCGTGCCAACCGTGCCGACGGCACCGCCGCGCCGGCGCCGGCCGACGGGCCCGCGCCGTCCGACGCCGCCGCCGAGGCCCGTGCCGGGGCGCGTGGCTGAGGCCGCCGCGGACACCGCGGCCGCCGGCTGCCCCGTCGACGGGCCGGGGCTGTTCACCCGCGAGTTCGTCGCCGACCCCTACCCGGCCTACGCCCACCTCCGCGCGCACGCACCCGTCCACCGCACCACCCTGCCCAGCGGCGTCGAAGCCTGGCTGGTCACCCGCTACGCCGACGCCCGGCAGGCGCTCGCCGACACCCGGCTCAGCAAGAACCCGCGCCACTCGGAACAGGCGTGGAAGCAGGGCAAGGTCGGCGTGCCCGGCGAGCAGCGGTCCGGCATCGGCGCGCACCTGCTCAACCTGGACCCGCCCGACCACACGCGGCTGCGGCGGCTGGTCTCCAAAGCCTTCACGCCGCGCCGGGCCGAGGACTTCCGGCCCCGCGTCCAGGAACTCACCGACCGGCTCATCGACGGCTTCGCGGCCGGCGGCGAAGCCGACCTCATCCACGACTTCGCGTTCCCGCTGCCCATCTACGCGGTCTGCGACCTCCTCGGCGTCCCGGCCGCCGACCAGGACGACTTCCGCACCTGGGCCGGGATGATGATCCGGCACGGCTCGGGCCCGCGCGGGGGAGTGGCGCGCGCCGTCCGGCACATGCGCGGCTACCTCAAGGACCTCATCCACCGCAAGCGCGGCGACCTCGGCGACGACCTCATCTCCGGGCTCATCCGGGCGAGCGACCACGGCGAGCACCTCACCGAGGACGAAGCCGCGGCAATGGCCTTCATCCTGCTGTTCGCCGGGTTCGAGACCACCGTCAACCTCATCGGCAACGGCCTCCGGACGCTCCTCACCCACCCCGACGCCCGCGCCCGCCTCACCGTCGACCCGGAAACCCGCATCGGCCCGGCCGTCGAGGAACTGCTCCGCTACGACGGACCCGTCGAACTCGCCACCTGGCGCTTCACCACCGTCGACACCCCCATCGGCGGGGTGGTCGTCCCCGCGGGCGAGCCCGTCCTCGTGGTGCTGGCGTCCGCCGACCGGGACGGCCGCCGCTTCCCGGACGCCGACACACTCGACCTGGAACGCGCCGACAACCAGCACCTCGCGTTCGGCCACGGGATCCACTACTGCATCGGGGCGCCGCTCGCCCGGCTCGAAGGCCAGATCGCGATCACCACGCTGCTGCGCCGCCTGCCCGATCTGGAACTCGCCGAGCCCCCCGGCGAACTGCGCTGGCGCGGCGGCCTCATCATGCGCGGCCTGCAACGCCTCCCGGTCCGGTTCACCCCGGAACCGGGGTCCGGACGGTCCGCACCGGAACCGGCCGGAGTCCGGCCGGCGGCCCCGTGACGGGGCCGCCGGGCCGTCGGCTGGGCCGCCGGCTCCCCGAGAACCGGCGGGCCCACCGCCCCTCCCCGCATCCGCACTTCCCCGGTACGGATACCCCGGCGCCTCCCCCTGCGCCGTCGGGAACTTGTCTACCCCGCCGCATGGAAGGCACACAACACTTTGCCGGGATAATTGGTCAGCAGGGGTGATTTGCCTTGACGATGAAGGGAATTCGCTTGTACGACGAAATTTTGCGCCGCAACCCGGGTGAGCCGGAATTCCACCAGGCCGTGCACGAGGTCCTCGACTCCCTGGGGCCGATCCTCGCCGCACGCCCGGAGTTCGCCGACGCGCGCGTCGTCGAACGCCTCGTGGAACCGGAAAGGCAGATCATCTTCCGAGTCCCGTGGACGGACGACTCCGGCGCCATCCGGGTGAACCGCGGCTTCCGCATCGAATTCAACAGCGCGCTCGGCCCGTACAAGGGCGGGCTGCGCTTCCACCCGTCGGTCAATCTCGGCATCGTCAAGTTCCTGGGCTTCGAACAGATCTTCAAGAACGCCCTCACCGGTCTGGGCATCGGCGGCGGCAAGGGCGGCAGCGACTTCGACCCGCACGGCCGTTCGGACGCCGAAGTCATGCGCTTCTGCCAGTCGTTCATGACGGAGCTGTACCGGCACCTGGGCGAGCACACCGACGTCCCGGCCGGCGACATCGGCGTCGGCGGCCGCGAGATCGGCTACCTGTTCGGTCAGTACCGGCGGATCACCAACCGCTGGGAAGCCGGCGTCCTCACCGGCAAGGGCCCGGGCTGGGGCGGCTCCGCGGCCCGTCCGGAGGCCACCGGCTACGGCAACGTGCTGTTCACGCAGGCCATGCTGGAGCAGCGCGGCGAAGGGCTGGAAGGCCAGCAGGTCGTGGTCTCCGGTTCCGGCAACGTCGCGATCTACTCCATCGAGAAGGCCCAGGCGCTCGGTGCGCATGTGCTCACCGCGTCCGATTCGTCCGGCTACATCGTCGACGAGAAGGGGATCGACCTCGCGCTGCTCAAGCAGATCAAGGAGGTCGAGCGCGGCCGCATTGCCGAGTACGCGACCCGCCGCGGCGGGTCCGCGCGCTTCGTGCCCGGCGGCAGTGTGTGGGACGTTCCCGCGGATGTCGCGCTTCCGTCCGCGACGCAGAACGAACTCGACGAGGCCGCCGCACGCGTCCTGATCCGCAACGGCGTCAAGGCGGTCTCCGAGGGCGCCAACATGCCCACCACGCCCGAGGCCACCCACCTGCTCAACGAGGCCAAGGTGGCGTTCGGTCCCGGCAAGGCCGCCAACGCCGGCGGGGTGGCGACCAGCGCGCTGGAGATGCGGCAGAACGCCGGCCGCGAGACCTGGCCGTTCGCCACCGTGGAAGCCGAACTCGCGGGCATCATGCGGGACATCCACGACACCTGCTGGCAGACGGCGGAGCGTTACGGCCACCCGGGCGACTATGTCGTGGGCGCCAACATCGCCGGCTTCGAGCGCGTCGCGGACGCCATGCTGGAACAGGGCATCATCTGACGCCCGAACAGTTCCACGGCAGTACGAAGAATCACCCCTTCGGGCAAGCAGACGGGCTCCGCGGGCAATCGCTCGCGGAGCCCGTCCGTGTGTGGGCCCGGAACAGCCGCCTACCGCTTCAAGACCGCGGCAAACATATCCGCGAGCACCTGATATCCCGTCGGATTCGCATGGATGTCGTGCTTGAGGCACATGAACGTCCACTGGCAAATGCGCGCCACGTTCAACGGCACCTCGCCGACGCCCGGCAACGGAACCGTCGGCGTGAACGACCGTGTGGAGAAAGCGGTTGCGGCATCCGCCACCGCGAAGTCGTGCCAGCGCAAGCCGAAGCTGATGATGCCGTTCAGCAACTCCTGCACGAATACCGAAAGTTGCGCGAGCTGCTGGCCTTGCGAGCCGGTCAGCCATGCGGCGAGGAACGGGTCGTAGTACGTCATCCCCGCGTACTGCACCTTCGGCCCGCCCGCGGTGCGCAGGCGCGGCAGGATCTTCGCGAGGTTGTCCCCGACCGTGTGCAGGCTGGCCGACGCGCACGTCATGTCGATGCCCGTCGCCGACGCGCAACGCGCCACGTCGTTGGCGCCGATGTCCAGTGTGAGGTACCGGACTTGGCCACGGTGCGCGCGCAGGAACCGTTCCGCGGCGGCGAGTTGCGTCCCTTCCGGGTAGGTGCACGCGCCGCCGCCGTTCAGCAGCGTCGTGGTGGTCGCTCCGCTGCAGCCCAGCTTGACGTGCTGCAGGCTCGGGTCCTTGGCCTTCAGTGCGGTGAACAGGCGGTCGGTGTAGCCCTGGTCGGTGTCGCCCATCCCCGGCATGTAGCCCTTGGCGAGGGAGTCGCCCAGCGACACGTAGTAGGTGGTCTTCGGCGTCGCCGCGGACGCCGAAGCGACGGCGCCGCCCGCGGCGAACAGGACGGCGCTGAGGAGTGCGGCGAGGAGTGCTCCTGGTCGGATGCGTCTGGTGCGCAATGTGATCCCTCCCGCGAGGGACCGCCGTGCGGCGGTCGCGTGGCGCCCATCTTGGGCGCCCGGACCGGATCCGCAACAGAATTCCGGGGGCAAAAGGTTGTCCGGGACTGACCGCAAGGGCTCTGAACGCGGCCGAACCGGCGCGGAGTTGCCTCTGGACGCGGCCTAGTGCTGCGCGGCGTGGTTGTCGAACGGCGCGACGACCGAGCGCAGCAGGTCGGCGAGCGCGGTGCGCTGCTGCCGGTCGAGGCCGGCGAGGATGTCCCGTTCGTGCTCCAGCAGCTCGGCCATCGCGGCGTCCACCCGGTCGCGGCCGTCGTCGGTCAGCCGGACGAGCACGCCGCGCCGGTCGCCCGGGTCGGGCTGCCGCAGCACCAAGCCCTTCGCGGCCAGGCGGTCGATACGGTTGGTCATGGTGCCGGAGGTGACCAGGGTCTGGGTGAGCAGCTGGCCGGGGGAGAGCTGGTACGGCGCGCCGGTGCGGCGCAGCGCCGACAGCACGTCGAATTCCCACGGCTCGAGGTCGCGCGCGGCGAAGGCGAGGCGGCGGGCGCGGTCGAGGTGGCGGGCCAGCCGGGTGACGCGGCTCAGCACCTCCAGCGGCTCGACATCGAGGTCGGGGCGCTCGCGCTGCCACGCTTCGATGAGTCGGTCGACCTCGTCCTTCATGGTCGCCATTCTAGCGAGTGTTTCGACGCCGAGCCTCTTGATGTCAAGACAAACACGCAAGATCGCGATAGTATCTTGATGTCGAGATACTTTTGATCTACGGGAGGCCGCCATGTGGGACCCGCAGCAGTACCTCGCTTTCGCCGACGAACGGGCCCGCCCGTTCCACGATCTGCTCGTCCGGATTCCGACCGCCGATCCGCGCCGGGTCGCCGACCTCGGCTGCGGCCCGGGCAACCTGACCGCCGAACTGGCCGCGCACTGGCCGGGCGCGCACATCACCGGGCTCGACAATTCGCCGGAGATGATCGCCGCCGCGGACCCGCTCACCCTCCCCGGCCGCCTGGACTTCGCCCTCGCGGACCTCACCGACTGGCTGCCCGGCGAACCGTTCGACGTCATCGTCACGAACGCCGCCCTGCACTGGCTGCCCGACCACCTCTCCCGGCTGCCCGCCTGGACCGACGCGCTCACGCCCGGCGGCGCCTTCGCCGTCCAGGTGCCCGGCAACTTCACCGACACGCCGCACGTCCTCCTTGGCGAACTCGCCGCCTCCGCACGCTGGAAGGACCGGCTCGACGGCGTGCCCCTGCTGCGCCCGCCGGTGCCCGACGCCGACACCTACCTCGACGCGCTCGCCCGGCCCGGCTTCCGCGTCGACGCGTGGGAAACGGTCTACCGGCACGTCCTGCCCGGCGACAACCCGGTCTTCGAATGGACCAAGGGCACGGCCCTCCGTCCGGTCCTGGCCGCGCTGGACGCCGCGGAGCAGGAGGAATTCCTCGCCGAGTACGCGGCCTTGGTCGCCGCCGCCTACCCCGCGCGGCCCTACGGCACGGTCCTGAAGTTCCGCCGGATCTTCGCGGTCGCGGTCCGCGAGGGGGCCTGACCGGTGTTCGACGCCATCGACCACGTGCAGCTCGCCATCCCGCGCGGCGGCGAAGACACCGCCCGCGCCTTCTACGCCGGCGTCCTGGGCATGGCCGAAGTCCCGAAGCCGCCCGCGCTCGCGGTCCGCGGCGGATGCTGGTTCGCCGCCGGGTCCGTGCAGATCCACGTCGGCGTCGAAGAGGACTTCCGGCCCGCGCGGAAAGCCCACCCGGCGCTGCTCGTCGCGGACATCGACGTGCTGGCCGCCCGGCTCGCGGAGGCGGGCGCCCCGGTGCGCTGGAGCGACGAAGTCCCCGGCATCCGGCGCTTCCACACCGAGGACGGGCACGGCAACCGCCTGGAGATGGTCGCGGGCCGGTAGCCCCCGCATCCGCTGCCCCGTCAGCCCCTGCCCCGGGCCAATTCGCTGGCCCGGGGCAGGGGCGCGCCGGGAGGATGAACGGATGGACCGCATCCACAACGCCGCCGCTTCGTTGCGCGGCCTCGCCCTCGGAGACTCCTTCGGACAACGCTGGTTCTTCCGCCGCGGCAACGAACGCGACGAGCAACTCCACAACCGCGTCACGCCCGACGAAAGCCCCTGGTACTGGACCGACGACACCGCCATGGCGCTCTCCGTCGTCCGCATCCTCCACCTGCACGGGCACGTCGACCAGGACGCCCTGGCCGACCACTTCGCGGGTGCCTACATGGCCGACCCCAACCGCGGCTACGGCCCCTCCATGCACGGCGTCCTGCGGGCCATCCACGAAGGCGCCGACTGGCGCGAGGTGACCGCCGCGCAATTCGAGGGGATGGGCTCCTGGGGCAACGGCTCCGCGATGCGCGTCGCGCCGCTGGGGGCGTGGTTCGCCGACGACCTCGACGTCGTCGCCGACCAAGCCGAGCGCAGCGCCGAAGCGAGCCACGCGCACCCGGAAGCCGCCGCGGGAGCGATTGCCGTCGCCGTGGCGGCGGCCCTCGCCACCACCGGCCGCGACGCACCGGCGCCGGCTCCGGGGGAGTTCCTGACCGCCGTCGCCGACCGCACGCCGTACAGCGAAGTGCGCGGCGGCCTGCGCAAAGCGGCCGAGCTGCCCGAGGGCAGCTCCGTCCGGCTCGCGGTCACGGTGCTCGGCAGCGGGCAGCGGATCTCCTGCCCGGACACCGTGCCTTTCGCGCTGTGGACCGCGGCCTGGCACCAGGACGACCTGGTCGACGCGCTCTGGACCACCGCGTCCGGGCAGGGCGACATCGACACGACCTGCGCGATCACCGGCGGTGTCGTGGCGTGCCGCACCGGGCTCGGCGCGGTCCCGGACGCCTGGCTCGCGGCGACCGAAGCGCTGCCCGACTGGGTCGACACCGGCAGCCGCGGACGCGGCACGCACGCCCCGTAGGAAAGCACCGGCAGCCAGGGCAGCCAGGGCAGCCAGGGCAGCGCGGACGGCAAGGACGGCTGAAGACGGCTGACGACGGGTGAGGCCCGGGCAGGCGCATGCCTGCTCGGGCCTACTCGGGTCGGTCGTGCTTGCGCCGGGTCACCAGCCGGGGGTTCTGCTCGAGCCCCGACAGGCCGTTCCACGCCAGGTTCACCAGATGCGCCGCGACCTCCGACTTCGCCGGAGAACGCACGTCCAGCCACCACTGCCCGGTCAGCGCCACCATGCCGACCAGCATCTGCGCGTACATCGGCGCCAGATGCGGGTCGTAGCCGCGCGACGCGAACTCCAGTCCCAGGATGTGCTCGACCTGCGACGCGATGTCGCTGATGAGCGACGCGAAGGTGCCCGTCGACTGGGCCACCGGCGAATCCCGCACCAGGATCTGGAATCCGTCGGTCGAATGCTCGATGTAGTCCAGCAGCCCGAAGGCCGCCTGCTCGAGCAACTCCCGCGGGTGCCCGCCGGTCAGCGCACTCGTCACCCCGTCGAGGAGGATCCGCATCTCCCGGTCGACCACGACCGCGTACAGACCCTCCTTGCCGCCGAAATGCTCGTACACCACCGGCTTGGACACGCCCGCCTTGGCGGCGATCTCCTCCACACTCGTCGCGTCGAACCCGCGCTCGGCGAAAAGCGTCCGACCGATGTCGATCAGCTGCTCGCGCCGTTCCTTGCCGGTCATGCGGACCCGACCGCCGCCCCGCGGCGAACCGCCGCGTCTGCTGCTCTCGGTCATCGCTCCATCATGCCGCGCGCTTGGCATCGATCCGCGCACGGTCCGGCCAACGCACGTCCCGGACCCAGCCGAGCTTCTCCATCCAGCGGATGATCCGCGCGCTGGAGTCCAGCTGGCCGCGCAGCACGCCGTGCCGGGCCGCGGTCTGGTCCGCGTGGTGCAGGTTGTGCCAGGACTCGCCCATCGACGGGATCGCCAGCCACCACACGTTCCCCGACTTGTCCCGGGAGCGGAACGGCTGCTTGCCGACCGCGTGGCAGATCGAGTTGATCGACCACGTCACGTGGTGCAGCAGGCCGACCCGGACCAGGCCCGCCCAGAAGAACGCGCTCAGCGCGCCCTGCCACGACCAGCTGATCAGCCCGCCCAGCGCGGCCGGGGCCAGCAGCGACACCGCGACCCAGAACGGGAACTGCCGCGAAATGCGCACCAGGTCGCGGTCCTTCAGCAGGTCGGGCGCGTACTTGTGCTGGTCGGTCTGCTCGACGTCGAACAGCCAGCCCATGTGCGACCACCACAGGCCCTTGGCCAGCGAGCGCACGCCCGGGCCGTACTTCCACGGCGAATGCGGGTCGCCGTCCTGGTCGGAGAACTTGTGGTGCTTGCGGTGGTCGGCGACCCAGCGGACCAGCGGTCCCTGCACGGCCATGTTCCCGGCGATGCCGAGCGCGACCCGCACGCCGCGGTTGGCCTTGAACGAGCCGTGCGTGAAGTAGCGGTGGAAGCCGATGGTGATTCCGTGGCCGGTGATCGCGTACATCACCACGACCAGCGCGACGTCGAGCCACGAGAGGCCCCACCCCCACGCGAACGGGACCGCCGCGACGAGTGCGGCAAACGGAATACCGATGAACAGGGCCAGCGCGAACTGCTCGGCCCAGTTCTTGCGCTCCCCGCCCAGGGTTCCCCTTATGGGGGCCGGCGTCGGGGTCTCGGTTTCGAGCACGGCGGTGCCGGACGGCGGTGTCATGGGACTCCCTCGCACGTCGGAGACGGGGGCATAGCAGGGTCTTGGGCAGGGCCTGCAGGGCAGGTCAGGGCATACGGACGCGTAACTTACGGGTCCGTAAGTTGTGGTCAGTATGGCACCCGAAGCGCGGTAACTGAGAAGACCTTCCGTCAAAGGGTTTATTGCGCGCCATCAATGCGCGCAGCTCAGAGCGGCCGCCAAATGGGTGAACCAAACATGAGTTCGAGACGGCGACGGGGTGCCCGGACCAGGCTCATGCCCATGAAAGCCAAGACCGACGACCAGGCCCGAGCCCGCGCGCTGCGCCTCCAGGGCAAGACCTACGACGACATCGCACTGGAGCTCGGGGTGTCCAAAAGCTCGGTGTCGCTGTGGGTGCGTGACCTGCCGCGACCGCGGAGGTCGCCCGAGGATCTGAAGCGGCACATGGACATGATGCGCGGAGTACGGAACGCGAACCTCGATCGGACGCGGGCTCGGAACCGGGACGTGGCCCAGAGTGAGATCGAGCCGTTCACGGAACGGGACCTGCTGGTTGCCGGGGTGGCGCTGTACTGGGCCGAAGGGACCAAGAGCAAGCCATGGCGCCGCAGCGAGAACGTCGTGTTCATCAACAGCGATCCGGGCGTGATCACGGTGTTCATGGCCTGGCTGCGCATGCTCGGCATCGTGCCCGCCGACTGTTCGTTTCGCGTGTCGATCCACGAGACGGCCGACGTCGCCGGCGCGCAGCACTACTGGGCGGCGCTGATCGGTATCGACGCCGCGGACTTCATGACGCCGGTGCTCAAGAAGCACAACCCGAAGACCGTCCGGTACAACACCGGCGACGGCTACAAGGGCTGCCTCATCGTGCGTGTGAAGAAGGGAGCGCAGGTATATCAGCGCATCGAGGGCTGGTGGACTGGCATAGTAGAGGCGACACGGGCGGAGCCTCTGGGTAACTAGAGGCAAATGTCCGAAATGTGGTCCGCTGTGGTGTAATCGGCAGCACAGGTCACTTTGGATGATCTAGTTCAGGTTCGAGTCCTGGCAGCGGAGCTCTTGAGTTCGAATGGTCCCGGTCATCCCGGGTTCATCCTCGCCGCGCATCCCGGGTGGCGGGGCCTCCGGGGTGCACCGGTATCCTCGTACGTGTCCGGTTCTTCGCGGCGTGTTCGGGCTGCCGTCGACACGTCGTCACCGGGCGGTCCCCCGCAAGCAGAGCCGAGGAGCCACCCGCGTGAGCCCCGTCCGCCCCGCTGCCGTCGTCGTCCTCGCCGCGGGTGAGGGCACCCGCATGAAGTCCGCGACCACGCCCAAAGTCCTGCACACCCTGGCCGGGCGTTCGCTCGTCGGGCACGTGGTGGAAGCCGCGAGACGCCTCGATCCGGAGCAACTGGTGGTGGTCGTCGGCCACGCCCGTGAGCAGGTCGCCGCACACCTCGCCGAGGTGGACGCCGAGGCGCGCACCGTCGTCCAGGAGCAGCAGAACGGCACGGGCCATGCGGTCCGGGTCGCGCTGGACGCCCTGGCCGCGGAGAACCGCGAGCCGTCCGGCACCGTCGTCGTGGTCTGCGGCGACACCCCGCTGCTCACCACCGAGACCCTCGCGCTGCTGATCGACACGCACCAGGCCGAAGGCAACGCGGTCACCGTGCTGTCGGCGCACGTCCCGGATCCGACCGGATATGGCCGGATCGTGCGGGAAGGCGAAGACGTGGTCGCCGGGATCGTCGAGCACAAGGACGCGTCCGAGGCTCAGCGCGCGATCGCGGAGATCAACTCCGGTGTCTATGCCTTCGACGGAAAGCTGCTGCGTGCCGCGCTGTCCGGCCTGACCACGGACAACAGCCAGGGCGAGGAGTACCTCACCGACACGCTGACCGTGCTGCGTGGCGGCGGGCACCGGGTCGGCGCGGTCGCCGCGGCCGACCACCGGGAGATCCTGGGGATCAACGACCGGGTGCAACTCGCCGAGGCGCGGCGGCTGTTCAACCAGCGGGTGCTGGAAGGCTGGATGCGCGCCGGGGTCACCGTGATGGATCCGGCGTCGACGTGGATCGACGTCGACGTGGTGCTGGAAGCCGACGCGCTGATCCTGCCGAACACCCAGCTCTACGGCCGCACGCGGATCGCGTCGGGTGCCGAGGTCGGCCCCAACTGCACGATGCGTGACACCGAAGTGCACGAAGGTGCGCAGGTGTCCAATGCGACGACGGACGGCGCGGTCGTCGGGCCGGAGGCGACGGTAGGCCCGTACACCTACCTGCGTCCGGGCACCGTGCTGGCCGCGAAGGCGAAGGCCGGCGGCTTCGTCGAGATGAAGAACGCGCAGGTCGGCGAGGGGTCGAAGGTCCCGCACCTGTCGTACGTCGGTGATGCGACGATCGGTGAGGGCGCCAACATCGGTGCCGCTACGATTTTCGTGAATTACGACGGAGTCGCCAAGCACCACACCGTGGTGGGCGACCATGTACGTGTGGGAAGCGATTCGATGCTGGTGGCGCCGGTCACGATCGGTGACGGCGCCTACACCGCGGCCGGATCGACCATCACCGAGGACGTCCCACCCGGAGCGATGGCGGTGGCACGAGGCCGCCAGCGCAACGTCGAGGGCTGGGTGGCGCGCCGGCGCGCGGGTTCGCCCGCGGCCGAGGCTGCGGAGGCGGCACTCGCCGCCCGGGCAGGCACGGCGCAGCAGGATGCGGCCGGGGGCGTGCAGGAGACGGCAGGGCCGACCGCCGGCCAGGTCGAGGCGAGCAACAAGGAGACGGATCAGTGACCGGGATCAAGCTGGCCCCCGAGCGCAAGCTCATGCTGTTCAGCGGCAGGGCCCACCCCGAGCTGGCGAAGGAAGTGGCGGAGAAGCTCGGTGCGTCGCTGGTTCCGACCAAGGCTTTCGACTTCGCCAACGGCGAGATCTACGTACGGTTCGAAGAGTCGGTCCGTGGTTCCGACGCGTTCGTGATCCAGAGCCACACGGCTCCGATCAACACGTGGATCATGGAGCAGCTGATCATGGTCGACGCGCTGAAGCGGGCTTCCGCCAAGCGCATCACGGTGATCATCCCGTTCTACGGCTACGCGCGGCAGGACAAGAAGCACCGCGGGCGCGAACCGATCTCGGCGCGCCTGATGGCGGACCTGTTCAAGACCGCGGGTGCCGACCGCCTCATGTGCGTGGACCTGCACACGTCGCAGATCCAGGGCTTCTTCGACGGCCCGGTGGACCACCTGTTCGCGCTGCCGCTGCTGGCCGACCACGTGGGCAACCGCGTGGACCGCGAGCGCCTGACCGTCGTGTCGCCGGACGCGGGCCGGGTGCGCGTGGCCGACCAGTGGACCGACCGCCTCGGTGCGCCGCTGGCGATCATCCACAAGCGCCGCGACCCGAACATCGCGAACGAGGTCTCGGTGCACGAGGTCGTCGGCGACGTCTCGGGCCGCACCTGTGTGCTGGTCGACGACATGATCGACACCGGCGGCACGATCTGCGCGGCGGCCGAGGCGCTGTTCGCGAACGGTGCCGCGGACGTCATCGTCGCGGCGACGCACGCGGTGCTCTCGGGCCCGGCGGTGGACCGTCTGAAGAACTCGCGCATCAGCGAGGTCATCGTGACGAACTCGCTGCCGATTCCGCAGGAGCGTCAGTTCGACAAGCTGACCACCCTGTCGATCGCGCCGATGGTCGCCCGTGCGATCACCGAGGTGTTCGAGGACGGTTCGGTGACGAGCCTGTTCGAGGGCCACAGCTGATCCCACCCGGGTGACGCCCGGTCCGAACCGCCCTGCGGGGCCGGGCGGATCGGGCCTCGGGACCAGGTGCAGAGGACGCCGTCCGGTCGGGGAGACCGGGCGGCGTCCGGCTGTTCGGGGGTACCCGATTTCAGGCTTGCCGGAGGTTGCGGGTAGGCTTACGGGGTTGCCCGGCGAGGGATGCGAGATCTGCTCCGTGATCGACGCGGTAGCTGACGGCTTGCATGCTCCTCTTCGGTGCACAGGGGACCCGGTGCCACTCGGGCACCACGAGGTCCGATCCGGCTCGTCCGCTCCGTGCGTCGTTCCGGCCGGACTTCATCCGTGGGGATCCCGCCCCGCTCATTCGCCACCGCGTCGCTTTTCGAGGAGTACCCGTCGTGTCCGAGGTCCGTATCGCCGCCGAGTCGCGTTCCGAATTCGGCAAGGGCGCCGCGCGCCGCGCGCGTCGCGAGGGCAAGGTTCCGGCCGTCCTTTACGGTCACGGCACCGCTCCGCTGCATCTGTCGCTGCCGGGCCACGAGCTGATGCTCGCGCTGAAGACGCCGAACGTCCTGCTGTCGCTCGACATCGCGGGCACCAAGGAGCTGGCGCTTCCGAAGGACGTGCAGCGCCACCCGATCAAGCGCCACCTCGAGCACGTCGACCTGATCCTCGTGAAGCGCGGCGAGAAGGTCACCGTCGAGGTCCCGGTCGTCGCGACCGGCACCGTCGCGCCGGGCGGCCTGCTCGAGACCGTCCTGGTCGCCCTCCCGATCGAGGCCGAGGCCACCCACCTGCCGGAGTCCGTCGAGGTCTCCGTCGAGGGCCTCGAGGCCGGTTCGTCGATCCACGCCCAGGACATCGCGCTGCCCGCCGGTGCCACCCTTGCGGTCGACGGCGACACCGTCGTCCTGCACGTGATGGTCCCGGCCGCCGCCGAGGCCGAGGCCTCCGAGGAAGAGGCCGAGGCCGAGGTCGTCGAGGTCTCCGCCGAAGCCTGATCCGGCTCCGCGCCACTCACTGCACAACAACGGGGACGACACCATCATGTCGACGTCGCAGGCCCACGCCGCCGCGGACAACGGTCCGTGGCTGGTCGTGGGCCTCGGCAATCCCGGGCCCGAGTACGCCGGCAACCGGCACAACATCGGGTTCATGGTCGCCGACCTGCTCGCCGAGCGGATCGGCGGCAAGTTCAAAACGCACAAGTCGCGGGCGCAGGTGGTGGAAGGCCGGCTCGCCGGGCACCGGGTGGTGCTGGCGAAGCCGATGTCGTTCATGAACCTGTCCGGCGGACCGGTGACCGCGCTGCGGGACTTCTACAAGGTGCCGCTGGAGCGGATCGTCGTGGTGCACGACGAACTCGACATCGACTTCGCGGTGCTGCGGCTCAAGCGCGGCGGCGGCGACAACGGGCACAACGGCCTGAAGTCGATCACCAAGTCGCTGGGGCCGGACTACTTCCGGGTGCGGTTCGGCATCGGCCGGCCGCCGGGGCGGATGGACGTCGCGGCGTTCGTGCTGAAGGACTTCTCGTCGACCGAGCGCAAGGGACTGGACGTCGAGGTGGACCGGGCGGCGGACGCCGTCGAGTCGCTGGTCTCGGACGGGCTCGAGCGGGCGCAGTCGTTCTACAACTCGTGACGGCTGCCGGCGCGTGGCGCGCCGGTGTGCCGACTTCCGGATCCCCGGGTTCCGCTTGCTGCGGACCGGGGATTCGTCGTTTTCGAGGCCTGTCCGGTGGGTGCCTGGGGTGTGCGGGGCAGCCGGGGCTACCAGGTGCCGTCTTCGCGGATCCGCGCGGGCGCGGTGCCGAGGATGAGCGTGGTGAGCGCGGTGTCCAGGCTGTCGCCGAGGAACCACTCGCCGGTGTGGTCGATGGCGAACACCCGGCCGGCCGGGTCGATGGCCAAGTAGCCGCCGTCGTCGTCCTCTTCGCCGAGCGGGCACAGGTTGGTGCCGATGCTGCGGCCGACGTCGGCGAGCGTGCGGGTGAGGTGCAGGCAGGCCGTCGGGTCGATGCGGAAGGGGCGGCGGGCCACATTGGCGCCGCGTCCTTCGACGGCGACGCGGATGCCGCCGAACTCCGACCACGCCTCGAGGGCGGCCGGGAAGACCGTGTGGCGGTAGCCGTCGGGCGACTCGTGGTCGGCGACCTGCTTGGCCCAGGCTTCCGCCTGGCTCAGCCGTTTGCGGCCGACGGTCCAGCCGGCCCGGCCCAGTTCGTAGACGACCTCGGTGGGGAAACGCGACACGTGCTCAGCCTTCCGTCGCGACGACGCCCAGATGTTCGAAGAGCGCGGCGCACGAACGGCACGGCGGTTGGTAGCCGCCGTGCGCGGGGTCTCCCTCTTCGCGGATGCGGCGCACGGTGACGCGGGCGCCCTTCAGCGCGCGGCGTGCGTCGGCGAGAGCGAAGGGCTTCTTGGCGGCGCGGCCCTTGCGCACCGCCTCGGTTTCGAAGAGGTGCTCGGACAACAGCGCGACTTCGGGGCAGCGGCCGGTCCAGCGTTCGCGCTGCTCGGAAGGCAGTTCGGTGAGCAGGTCGCGGACGACCGGATGGGCGACGGGGACGAGGTCGCCCTTGTGCCCGGCCCGGGTGCGCACCTTCTTGCCGACGAACAGGGCGGCGGCGACGGCCGGGAGGATGCTGTCGCGCGGCACCCGCACGGGCAGGGGTTCGGGGTGCTTCGTGGTGTCCGGCGCTGCCCGGCGCGTCGTCGGGTTGGGCGGGGGCACGATGCACATCCCTCTCTGTCCGGCGGTGGTCGATGGCAGGGTGCCGTGCACCCTGATGACACAGGGTGCCAAATGGCGGCCCGAAAGCGGGCACCAGGGTAACCCTTCGTGATCACCGCCACATGCCGGGCCGGGAGTTGGGCACGATCGCGGCCCGGTGTCCGGCCCGCTTTTTTGTGCGGTTGGGCAGTGGTGGCCGCATATCGGCGCTAGCGTCGTGCTGGCGGTCCGCGCCGCCGCGTTGCCGTCCGGGGTGGGGGGTCCATGCCGGGTACTGCGGCCGCGGTGCGGGGGCGCCGTCGGCCGCGGGTGCCGCGGGTGGGGATGCCGCAGGTCATGGGGGCATGCGGCAGGGGGAGCCGAGGAGTTGACGCTTCGTCATGTCGTCGTCGGTGGGGTTGGCTGTGGTGGGGGCCGGATACTGGGGGCCCAACCTGATACGCAACGCGCAGGCCACGCCCGGTCTGCGGGTGGAGTTCCTGTGCGACCTGGACGAGGAACGTGCCCGGTCGGTGCTGGGCGAGTACAGCACCGTGCGGGTGACGCCGTCCTTCGAGGATGTGCTGAACGATCCCGCGGTGCAGGCGGTCGCGATTGCGACCCCGGCCGCGACGCACTTCGAACTCGTGCGCGCCGCTTTGGAATCCGGCAAGCACGTGCTCGTGGAGAAGCCGATCACGGCCGCGCGGTCGGACGCGGTGAAGCTGGTCGAGCTGGCCGAGAGCAGCGGTCTGACGCTGATGTGCGACCACACCTTCTGCTACATGCCGGTGGTGCGGCGGATCCGCGACATGATCCACGAAGGCGAGCTGGGGGACATCCAGTTCATCGACTCGGTGCGGATCAACCTGGGGCTCGTGCAGCCCGATGTTGACGTGCTGTGGGACCTCGCGCCGCACGACCTCTCGATCCTGGACTTCATCCTGCCGCCCGGCGTCCACCCGATCTCGGTGTCGGCCCACGGCGCGGACCCGATCGGCACCGGGCGGGCGTGCGTGGCTTACCTGACGCTGCGCCTGAACACCGGCGCGATCGCGCACGTGCATGTGAACTGGCTGTCGCCGACGAAGGTGCGTACCGCGATCATCGGCGGTTCGCGGCGGACGCTGGTGTGGGACGACATGAACCCGGCGGCACGTCTGCACATCCACGACAAGGGCATCGACTTCGCGCAGGATGCCGCGCTGGGGCGGGAAGCCCGGCACGCGAAGCTCGTGTCGTACCGCACCGGCGACGTGGTGTCGCCCGCGCTGCCGCAGACCGAGGCGCTGCGCGGCGTGATGGGGGAGTTCGCGGCGGCGATCGCCGAGTCGCGGCCCGCGATGACCGACGGGCGGGCCGGGTTGCGGGTGCTGGAGATGTTGGAAGCGGCGTCGCGGAGCCTGGAGACCGGCGGCGTGGCCGTGCCGGTCGGTCCGGGCGTCCCGGCGGCGCGCACGGTTTCCGGGCGACCCGGGCGACCCGGGCGAGAGGACTGACACGGCATGGCGGACACGGCGGTATCGGCGGCAACCCCGGACGCGGCGATCGCGTTGGCCGGGACGAAGTGCGTGGTCACCGGCGGCGCGGGCACGATCGGGTCGACCATCGTCGACCAGCTTCTCGACGCCGGGGTCCGCGAGGTCGTGGTGCTGGACGACCTGACCCGCGGGCGCCGGGAGAACCTGGCCGGCGCGCTCGACCCGGTGCGCGAGGGCCGGTGCCGGCTCGTCGAGGGCGACATCCGCGACCGGGCGCTGCTGGCGGAGCTGATGCCGGGCACCGACGTGGTGTTCCACCTGGCGGCGATCCGCATCACGCAGTGCGTGGAGGACCCGCGGCTGGCGCTGGAGGTGCTGGTGGACGGCACGTTCGACGTGCTGGAAGCGGCGCAGCGGGCGGGGGTGCGGAAGGTCGTGGCGTCGTCGTCGGCGTCGGTGTACGGGCTGGCGGAGGAGTTCCCGACCGGCGAGACGCATCACCCGTACGACAACGACACGATCTACGGCGCGGCCAAGCTGTTCAACGAGGGCCTGCTGCGCAGCTTCAAGGCGATGTACGGGCTGGACTACGTCGCGTTGCGCTACTTCAACGTGTACGGCCCGCGGATGGACATCCACGGCCTCTACACCGAGGTGCTGATCCGGTGGATGGACCGGATCGCGTCCGGCCAGGCGCCGCTGATCTTCGGCGACGGGCTGCAGACGATGGACTTCGTGTTCACCGGGGACATCGCGCGCGCGAACCTGCTGGCCGCGGCGGCGCCGGTCTCCGGCGAGGTCTACAACGTCGCCTGCGGGGTGGAGACGTCGCTGAAGGAGCTGGCCGAGCGGCTGCTGCGGGCGATGGCCTCGGATCTGGGCGTCGAACACGGGCCGGAGCGCGCGGTCAACGGGGTGACGCGGCGGCTCGCGGACACCGGGAAGGCCGAGCGGGAGCTGGGGTTCCGCGCCGAGGTGGGGCTCGACGAGGGGCTGCGCCGCCTCGTGGCGTGGTGGGCCGGCAACAAGTGAGGTGACGTCCGGGCGGCCGGGGGCGTGCTGCTCCCGGCGGCCCGGTGTGCGGCCCGCGCGGGCCCGGCGTGCCGCGCGGGCGACATTGTGGGGGCACTGCAGGAACACAGTGGGGGGTTTGGTGAGCGAGCGTATTCCGGTCATGCGGCCGTGGTTCGGTCCCGAGGAGGCGGAGGCCGCGGCCGAGGCGGTCCGGTCGGGGTGGGTGGCGCAGGGGCCGCGGGTGGCCGCGTTCGAGGCGGCGTTCGCGGAACGCCTCGGGGTGGCGGACGCGGTGGCGGTGTCGTCGTGCACAACGGCGCTGCACCTGGCGCTGATCGGAGCCGGGGTGGGCCCGGGCGACGACGTCGTGGTGCCGTCGCTGTCGTTCATCGCCACGGCGAACGCGGTGCGGTACGTGGGGGCGCGCCCGGTGTTCGCCGACGTGGCGGAGGAATCCGGGAACCTGACGCCGGACACGGTCGAAGCGGTCCGGACGCCCGCGACGCGTGCCGTGATCCTGGTCGACCAGGGTGGTGTCCCGGCCGACTTGGCGGCAATGCGGGCGCTGTGCGATCCGCTGGGGATCGTGGTCGTCGAGGACGCGGCGTGTGCGGCGGGCTCGGTGCTGCGCGGGCGTCCGGTGGGCGCGGGCGCGGCGTTCGCGACGTTCTCGTTCCATCCGCGGAAGCTGCTGACCACCGGCGAGGGCGGCATGGTGACCGTCGACCGGCCGGAAGTCGGTGCGCGGCTGCGGAGGTTGCGCGAGCACGGGATGAGCGTGAGCGCGGCGGACCGGGATGCGGCGGACCGCGGGGGTGCGGCGCCGGTGCTGGAGACGTACGACGAACTCGGCTTCAACTACCGGATGACGGACGTGCAGGCGGCGATCGGCCTCGTGCAGCTCGGGCGCCTGGACGCGATGGTCGCGCGGCGGCGGGAGCTGGCCGCGCGGTACCGCAAGCTGCTTGCCGGGGTGCCGGGGCTGCGGCTGGTCGACGACCCGGAGTTCGGCGAGTCCAACTACCAGGCGTGCTGGGTGCTGCTCGACACCGGATTCCCGCTGGGGCGCGACGAGTTGCTGGCCCGGTTGGCCGGGGCGGGCATTTCCGCGCGGCGGGGGATCATGGCGGCGCATTTGGAGCCCGTGTACGCCGACACACCCCATGTGCCGCTTCCGGCGACCGAGCGGATCACCCGGGATTCGCTGATCCTGCCGCTGTTCCACGAGATGACGGAGGCCCAGCAGGACCGGGTGGCGGCCGAGCTGGCCGCGGCTGCCGAGGGCGCCGCGGGTGCGGGTGTCGGAGCGGGTGTCGAGGCGGCGGAGGTGCGGGCGTGATTCCCCTGGTGGATCTTCTGGCCGGGCATGCCGAGGTGGCGGCCGAGGTCGAGGCGGGTTTCGCCCGGGTGCTGGACACCGGGGCGTTCGTCAAGGGGCCGGATGTCGGGGCCTTCGAGCGGGAGTTCGCGGAGTTCAGCGGCTCGGCGTACTGCGTCGGCGTGGCCAACGGCACCGATGCGCTCGAACTGGCGTTGCGCGCGGACGGGCTGCCCGCGGGCGCGGGCGTGGTGATGCCCGCGAACACCTTCGTGGCGTCCGCCGAGGCGGTCGTCCGGGCGGGCGGCGTACCGGTGTTCGCCGATGCCGACGACGAGTTCCTGCTGCTGGACCCGGCGGCCGTGACCGTGTCGGAGAACGTGTGGGCGCTGCTTCCCGTGCACTTGAACGGGCAACTGGCGCCGATGGAAGACCTGCTGGACGTGGCGTCCGCCGCCGGGGTGCGGGTGTTCGAGGACGCCGCGCAGTGCCAGGGCGCGACCCGGCACGGCCGCGGTGCGGGAACGTGGGGCCGGGCGGCCGGGACGAGCTTCTATCCGGGCAAGAACCTCGGCGCCTACGGAGACGGCGGCGCGGTACTCACATCCGATGCGGAACTCGACCGGATCGTGCGTGAGTTGGGCGACCACGGATCATCCCGCAAGTACGTGCACGACCGGCTCGGCTTCAACTCGCGCCTGGACACCCTGCAGGCCGTCGTCCTGCGTGCCAAGCTGCGGCGGCTGGCCGACTGGAACGCCCGGCGGCGCGCCGCGGCGGCCCGCTACGACGCGCTGCTCGCCGACGTGGACGGCGTGCGGCTGCCGCGCACCATGCCGGGCAACGAGCATGTCTGGCACCTGTACGCGGTGCGCGTGGCCTGCCGTGACGAGGTGCTGGCGGAACTGAACGCGGCCGGCGTCGGCGCGGGCGTGCACTACCCGGTACCCGTGCACCTGCAGCCCGCCTTCCGGGAACTCGGCTACGTGCCTGGCGACTTCCCGGTGGCGGAGCGTGCCGCGGCGGAGATCCTCACCCTGCCGCTGTTCCCGCAGATCACCGAGGAGCAGCAGGCCCAGGTCGCGGATACGCTGGCGAAGGCGCTGCGGAACCAGGGTGCCGTATGACGGACGGTCAGCGTCGGGCGCTCGGCGGTCTTCCGCCGGGCGCCCGGATCCGGTCCCTCGGCCATGCCGGGTACGAGATCGAGCACGCGGGCGTGCGGCTGCTGATCGACCCGTGGTTCCATCCGGCTTTCCTGGCCTCGTGGTTCCCGTTCCCGGACAACCGGCCGCTGCTCGCCTCGGTGGCGGCCGCCTCGTACGACCTGCTGTATCTGTCGCACGAGCACGAGGACCATTTCGACGCGCACACCCTCGGCATGCTCGATCGGGACGCCACCACGGTGGTGGTGCCGCGCTTCCGGTCGAAGTCGCTTGTGCGGCGGGTGACCCAGCTCGGCTTCCGCAACGTGGTCGCGTTGGGGCACCGCGAGCGCTACGAGGCCGCCGACGGGTTCGTGCTCACCATGCTGCTCGACACCAGCCACAAGGAGGACAGCGGGCTGGTCGTCGACCTCGGCGGCTTCCGCTTCCTCGACCTCAACGACTGCAACACGCCGATGTCCGAACTGCCCACCGATGTGGATGTGTTGTCGGCGCAGTACTCGGGCGCGATGTGGTACCCGAACTGCTACGCCTACCCGGACGAGGTGCAGCGGAAGAAGACCGCGGAGATCCGCGGCGACCTGTTCGACACGCTCGTGCGGAAGGTGCGGCTGACCGGCGCGGCGGCGTATCTGCCGGCCGCCGGTCCGCCGTGCTTCCTCGATCCGGAGCTGGAGCGGTTCAACGACCGCTCGGCGACGATCTTCCCGGTGTGGGACGACCTCGCCGACGACTTCGCGGCGGCGTGCCCGGACGTGGCGGCGGTCCTGCTGGAACCGGGGGACGCGCTGACCGCGGACGGGGTCGCGGAGTCGGCCGATCCGGCGCGCGGGACATGGCGGGATTCCCCGCAGGCCTACCTCGCGGCGTACCGGGAGCGGCGGGCGGAGGAGTGGGGGGCGTACCACGACGAGGCGTTCGAGGCGGTGTCCGCGGAGGAGTTGGACGCCTACTTCGGCAAGCTGACGTCGTGGAACAAGCGCTTCCTGGCCGACTACCAGCGCGACGTCCGGCTGGTCGCCGACGGCCACACCTGGTCGGTACGCCTGGCCCAGGTCGGCGGCGCGCTCGAAGAGGACCCCGTGGACGCGGGCTACACGATCCACGTCCCGTCCCGCGCGCTCCGGGCGATCGTGGACGGCCGCATCGGCTGGGAGGAGGCCCTGCTGTCGCTGCGCCTCAGCCTGCACCGCGATCCGGACGTCTTCGACCTGACCCTGATGAGCCTGCTCCGGTACGGCAACCACCCGGCCCAGACCATGCAGATGGTCCGCGAACGCGCCGAGGCGGCCTCCGGCGAGTCGATCGAGCGCTGCGGCTACAGCTTCCAGCGCTTCTGCCCGCACGCGGGCGAGGACTTGGCCCTGGCCGACATCGACGGCGAGGTCCTGGAGTGTCCGCGGCACCACTGGAAGTGGGATCTGCGGACGGGGGAGTGCGTGTCGGGAGGAACGGTGCCGTTGCGGGTGGACGCGGCGCAGCCTGGCTGAGGATGATGCATATTATGCTGCACTTGCTCTGCTGCAGTCTCTGCATCATGCTGGTGATTATGGAGACAAGGGTTCGCAAGAGTGTTCCGCTGACCGCGGCCGATCGCGATCACCTCGAGCGCCTTCGCGCGCCTGGCAGCGCGGAGCGAGAGGCATTGAGTCAGGTGACGGGGATAGTGCTCGACAGTGACGCATCAGAGGCAGAAGTGCTGCATGCGTTGCTCTTGGCCGGGCGCGCGGCCGTGACCGAGCAAGTGATGCTGACCGGCTATGCGGCGCTGGCAGCAGCGGAGGACGACGAGGACCGCGCCGCGCGCCGCGCCATGCGCGCGCGTGCGGCGGCCCTGGGGGACTGATCGTTGGGAACGGTGATCGTCCCGGTACGGGGGCGTGTGTACATGGCCGACATCGGCAGCGGCCGCAAGCCCTGGTTGGTCGTTTCGAACAACACGCGTAACCAGGCACTCGGGGATTGTCTTGCGGTCCGTGTGACGACTTCGGCCAAGCCGGCATTGCCCAGCATCGTCGTGCTCGACCGACAGGATCCGTTGGTCGGGCGAGTGCTCTGTGATGACATCGCGTTGCTCTACCGTGAGGATCTGGAGGAGGACCGTGGGGCGCTGACGCTCGCGACCATGATGAAGGTGGCCGTCGGACTGCGCGCTGCGTTGGCCATCTGATCCACGCCCTCACGTCCGCCCTCTCAGCAGCGCCAGTACGTCCGCCAGGCGCAGCCCCAGGGTCGTCTTCACCGAGCGGATGACCGTGGCCGCGGGGACCGGTTCCGCTCCGTCCACGGCGATCTCGTGGATGCGCAGGATCCCGTCTCCGGTGAGGACGTCCACCCAGCCCTCGCCCGTGCGGTTCACCGCGACCACCCGGCCCGGGACGCGGCCGGTGTAGTGCGCGGCGTCGGGGGCGGGCTCGGCGCGGTGGACGACCACGGTGTCCAGGCCGAGGTGGGTGAAGGCACCGGGGTAGGGCGGGGTGAGGGCGCGGATCAGGCGGTCGGTGGCGGCCGTCGGGGCGGCCCAGTCGATCTCGCCGTCTTCCGGGAGACGGGTGCAGCCGTAGGTGGCCGCGTCGTGGTCCTGCGGGTCGCCTTCGTCGCCGGAGAGGCGGCGGGCCACGGCGTCGGCCAGGACGGCGCGTTGGCGGGCGTTGAGGCGGTCGTAGAGGTCCGTGACGGTGTCGCGGGGGCCGATCGGGACGGGCTCCTGGTAGAGGATTCCGCCCGCGTCCAGGCCCGGGGCCATGCTGTGCACGGTGATCGCGGTCTCCGGATCGCCGTTGACGATGGCCCAGTTGACGTTGGCCCGGCCTCGGCCGCGGGGCAGCGGCGCGTAGTGCACGTTGACGAACGGGCAGCGGGCGAGGAGGCGGTCCGGGAGGATCCGGTCGTAGGACGAGACCACGACGGCGTCGGGGGCGAGGCGGTCGACCAGGGCCTCGATGTCGGCGATGCGGGTGCCGGGCTCGACGGGGATGCCGAGCTTGGCGGCGAGCCGGGTGGTGTCGTCCTCGCCCGGGCGGACCAGGGCGGCGACGGTGAAGCGGGCGCGGAGGGACTCCAGCGCGTCCGCGGTGGTGGGGCCGATGCCGACGAGGACGATGCGGGCCTCAGCATTCATCGACGTACTCCCTGTCCTCGTCGGTCAGCGTCGCCGGGTCCGCCAGCAGGATCTGGGCGACCTTCAGCCCGCCGGCCTGGAGCCGCACGATCGGTTCGGGGCCGACCGCGGACGGCAGGATCGCCATATGCCCGGCGGCGGGCGCGTCGAGCGGCCAGAACGGCACGCGGGACGCGCCGAGCGCTTCGCGGTCGATGTCGCCCCACACCTGGACGACAGTCGCACCCGGCCAGCGCGCCGCGATCCGCCGGGCTTCCGGTGCGCCGAGGACCGGGCGGTCGCCGGGCCGCAGCGCGACCAGCACGACGTCGACGTCCTGGGGCGTGTTGACCAGCTCCAGCGACGCGGCGACGTGCACGGACGCACCCGCGCGGACCAGCCCGTCGACGATCTCCGGTTCGAACGGGTTGTCGCACAGGACCACGCAGTTCGCGCCGTAGGCGGCGATCCCGCAGTCCGACAGCAGCCGCAGCACCATCCCCCGGTGGTGCTCGAACACGCCGATCATCGGGTGGTGTTCGTTGGTTCCGGCGTAGGCGATGCCGTGCTCGCGCAGCGCCGCGAGGTCGACGTCGTCGCGGCCCAGGCCGATCTCCCAGGCCTCGAACATCAGCGGCACGACCGCGCCCGGTTTGAGAAGCTTGGCGAAACCGGCGTCGATCGGCCGCAGGTGGCCGCTGTTGGTGACGACGTCCGCGGCGGCGATGTGCCGTACCGGGTCCAGCACGGAGACGACCTCGATCGGGCCCCGGGCGTCCGCGAACCCGGCCACGGCACCGGTGAGTTCCGCGGCGTCGGTGACGGATCCGTAGCGGGTGCTCCTGGTGTACGCGATGACGCGCGCGCCCGCCAGCGACGCCAGCACCGGAGTGACGGCGTAGGCGCCGGTCGCCGCCTCGGTGAGGACGGTCTTGCCGGTGAGGTCGAGGCCGAGGTCGGCGGCCGCCCGGACCGCCAGCCGGGCGAGGCGCTCGGGGGCGAACCCCGGGCGGGTCACAGGACTTCCACGTTGGCGGCGGGCGCCAGCGCGCGCCGGCAGTCCAGCACGTAGGCGGCATGCTCGCGCACCAGGTCGAGATCCAGGTCGTCGTGGTCCACCAGCACCACCACCGCGTCGGCCGCCTGAACGGCCTCGGCGGTGAGGTCGACCCGGGTGAGCCGGGCGTCGAGCCGCTGGCCGAGGTCGACGTGCGGGTCGACGGCGCTGACCTCGGCACCCAGGTCGAGCAGCAGTTGCGCGATGCGGGTGGACGGCGATTCGCGGGCGTCGCCGGTGTTCTTCTTGTACGCCAGCCCGAGCAGCAGCACGCGCGAGCCGTTGACCGACCGGCGTCGGGCGTTGAACGACGCGGTCAGGCGGCGTATCACGTAGTCCGGCATGTGGTTGTTGACGTCGTTGGCCAACTCGACGAACCGGAAGCTCTGCCCGAGCGTGCGCTGCACCCGCCAGGACAGGTACGACGGGTCGATCGGCAGGCAGTGCCCGCCGACGCCCGGGCCCGGGGTGAAGCGCATGAACCCGAACGGCTTGGTCGAGCACGCGTCGATGGCCTGCCACACGTCGATGCCCAGGTCGTGGGCGAACATGGCGACTTCGTTGACCAGTGCGATGTTGACGTGCCGGAAGGTGTTCTCGATGAGCTTGACCAGCTCGGCTTCCTTGGGCGACCCGACCCGGACGGTGCGGTCGACGAGTGAGCCGTAGAAGGTGTCGACGACCTCCAGCGAGGGGGCGTCGATGCCGGAGACCACCTTGGGCGTGTTGACGAGGTTCCACGTCGGGTTGCCCGGGTCGATGCGCTCGGGGCTGTAGCCGAGGTGGAAGTCGCGTCCCGCGACCAGCCCGGAGCCTTCCTCCAGGAGCGGGGCGACGAGTTCCTCGGTGGTGCCCGGGTAGGTCGTGGACTCCAGCACGACGGCCGCGCCGGGGCGCAGGAACCGGGCCAGGGTGCGTGCGCAGTCCTCGATGTAGGACAGGTCCGGCACGCCCTCGCGCAGCGGCGTCGGGACGGTGATGACCGCGATGTCGAAGCCGCTGAGTTCGCGCGGTTCGGCGGTGGCTTTGTAGCGGCCCGCGTCGATGATCGCGCGGACGTCGGCGGACGGGATGTCCTCGACGTAGGACTCGCCCGCGGACAGCTGTTTGATCCGGCCCGTGTCGACGTCGTAGCCGACCACGTCGTGGCCGACTTGGGCGGCGCGCACCGCCAACGGCAGCCCGACATAGCCCTGACCCGCGATGACCACGCGCATGACCCGTTCCCTCCCCAAGAACCAGCCGTGCGGCGGGGAGCCGGCGCGCCCACCCGCGCGAACTCCGTTCCCCCACCCGGCGGCCACCCCCGGCCGCGCTTGCCAGGCTATGCGACGGCCGTGGGTCCCGCCGGGGTTTCGGGGAGTTGCGGGGGCGGGTCAGACGTTCGAGGGGGCGTCCGTCCCGGCGCCGCGGCGGCGCAGGGCGACGAGGTCGTGGCGGGCCTCGGGCAGGGTCCGTTCCTCGGCGCCTTCGACGACGAAGCCGGCGTCGGCGATCATCGCCAAGTCGGCGGCGCCGGGCTGGCCTTCGCTGGTCAGGTAGTCGCCCAGGAAGATCGAGTTCGCCAGGTGCAGGGCGAGGGGCTGGAGCGCCCGCAGGTGGATCTCGCGGCCGCCCGCGAGGCGGACCTCGACGTCGGGGAACACGAAGCGGAACAGCGCGAGGATGCGCAGGCAGCGGTGCGGGGTGAGTTCCCAGCGGCCTTGCATCGGGGTGCCTTCGAACGGGATCAGGAAGTTGACCGGCACCGAGTCCGGGTCGACCTCGCGCAGCGCGAACGCGATGTCGACGACGTCGTCGTCGCTTTCGCCCATGCCGAAGATCGCGCCGGAACACGGCGACAGGCCGGCGGACTTCGCGTCGCCGACGGTGCGCACGCGGTCGTCGAAGGTGTGCGTGGAGCAGATGTCGCGGTAGTTCTCCGCGCTCGTGTTCAGGTTGTGGTTGTACGCGTCCGCACCGGCCTCGCGCAGCCGCTCGGCCTGCCCGGGCTTGAGCAGCCCGAGGCACACGCACACCTCGACGTCCGGCGCGGCGTCCTTGATCGCCCCGACGGTGCCGGCGACCCGCTCGATGTCCCGGTCGCCGGGCCCGCGCCCGCTCGCGACCAGGCACACCCGCTTGGCTCCGGCCTCGATCGCCCGCCCGGCGGCCCGCGCGGCCTCGTCCTCGGAGATCCACGAGTACTTGAGGATCTCCGAGGCGGACCCGAGCCGCTGCGAACAGTACGAGCAGTCCTCGGGACACATCCCGCTCTTCATGTTCACCAGGTGGTTGAGCTTCACCCGCCGCCCGAAGAACTCCCGCCGCACCCGCCCCGCGGCCGCCACCACGTCGAGCACGTCGTCGTCCCCGGTCCCGAGCAGCGCGAGCGCCTCGTCCCTCGTAGGACCCTCCCGCCGCAACGCCTTGCCGGTGAGGGTCTCCAACAGCTTGTCCACGCCAAGTTCGGTCATAGTGACCATCCTCGGCAGCGCCGGGCGGGGGCCTCAAGCACCGGGTGGACAGTGTCGGGGCGGGATTCTTGTGGCGAGGGGGGATCGGGCACCTGAACGAGTGACGTGGCGGCGATCGGTCCGACGGCGGCGTCGGACGCGGGACGATCGCGGCGGGAGGTGGTGGCGTTGCGAACTCGGCCACAGGAACCGTATGGCGATGTCGATCCGGAGCGGGCGTTGAAGTATGCCGTTCAGCGCATCATGTGCGACCGCGCCGAGGTGATCGAGGGGGTTGTCCACCCGGTGTCGCGCTCGTGGGGGCACGAGTCGGTCACGGGTGAGATCCGCACCCAGCTCGACCGCCGGGTACGCGAACTCGGATGCGGCACGGGCTCGGGCAATATCGATCTGCCGGGCTCGTGCAATTGGTATGGCCCCGACCTCGCGGTGGCCCCGGATCGGTTCTTCGACGACGACGCCGTATGCCTGCGGCCTGATCAGACCCTGCTTGTCGTCGAGGTGACCTCGCCCGAGACCGCCGACACCGATCGGCGCGTCAAGCGGGCGCGGTACAGCGAGTACGAAGCGCCGCTCTTCCTGCTTGTCGATCGGGACGACCGGACCTGCACGCTGTTCTCGGGCCCGTTGCCGTCGGGCTACGCGCTGGCGGTGGGCCCGCATCCCTTCGGCACCCCCATCCCGCTCCCCGAGCCCTTCGCCCTGGAGCTGGACACGAGCCGCTTCTGAAAGCGCGGCGGCCGCCCCGGGGAAGGATCCCGGGGCGGCCGTCGCGGGTGGTGCGGGGTGGGTCAGCCCTGCCAGACCAGCGACTGGATCTCGCTGTAGGCGTGGAGGCCGTAGGAGCCGCCGTCGCGGCCGACGCCGGACTTCTTGAAGCCGCCGAAGGGGGCTTCCATGTTGCGGCCGACGGTGTTGATGCTGACGCCGCCGGAGCGGATGCGGCGGGCGACGCGGAAGGCGCGCTCGACGTCGCCGGAGAAGACGTAGCTGATCAGGCCGTAGTCCGAGTCGTTGGCGATCTTGATGCCCTCTTCCTCGTCGTCGAACGGGATGACCGTGACGACGGGGCCGAAGAACTCCTCGCGGGCGATCGACATCTGGTTCGTCGCCTCGCTGAACAGCGTCGGGGCGACGAAGAAGCCCTTCTCCAGGTCCGGGCGGTCGCCGCCGGTGACGACGTGCGCGCCCTCGGCCTTGCCGGACGCGATGAGCTTCTCGACGTGCGCGCGCTGGTGGGCGGAGATGACCGGGCCGACCACGACGCCCTCGTCGGCCGGGTTGCCGACCTTGAGCGCCTTGGCGTACTGCTCCAGGGCCGCGACCAGCTGCTGGTACACGCCGCGCTGCACGATGACGCGGGTCGGGGCGGTGCAGATCTGGCCGGAGTAGAAGCTCCACACGGTGCCGATGCCGGCCACCGCGGCGGCGATGTCCGCGTCGTCGAAGACCACGCAGGCGCCCTTGCCGCCCAGCTCCATGAGCTGCCGCTTCATGCCGCGGCCCGCGACCTCGGCGATCTTCTGGCCGACCGCGGTCGAGCCGGTGAAGCTGACCATGTCGACGAACGGCGAGTCGACGGTCGCCTCGCCGACGTCCACGCCCGAGCCGGTCACGACGTTGACGACGCCCTTGGGCAGGCCGGCCTCTTCGAGGGCCTCGACCATGCGGTAGATCGCCAGCGGGTCCTGGGTGGCGGGCTTGACCACGCAGGTGTTGCCCATCGCCAGCGCCGGGGCGATCTTGCCCGCGGAGTTCGCCAGCGGGTTGTTGTACGACGTGATGCAGGTGACGACGCCGACCGGCTGGCGGACCACCAGCGAGCCGAAGACGCCCGCCTTGCTGAGCGCGGTGGCCGGGGTGACCTGCGGGACCAGGGCGTTCTCGACGGGCTCCAGGGCGCCCTTCGCGTAGCGCTTGAAGCGCGCGTACGCGGTGCCGACCTGCATCATCGTCGCGGTCTGCAGGGTCGCGCCGGACTCGGCGGCGGCCAGCGCGGGCAGGTCGCCGCCCTTGAACAGCAGGTCGGCGGCACGGTCGAGGATCGCGGCGCGCTGCTCGGGGGTGGTGCGGGACCACGAGTCGAACGCCTCGGAGGCGGCCTGGGCCGCGGCGTACGCCTGCTCGACGGACGCGTCCGGGGCCAGGCCGACGACCTCTTCGGTGGCCGGGTTGATCACTTCGTAGTGGCCGCGGTCGGGCTCGACCCATTCGCCGCCGATGAAGAGCTTCTGCGCCTCGCCGCTCATATGCTGCGTCGTCTCCCTCGCCCTGTAACGCCTGGTGGACCGGTGGGTACGGCCCGTGCGACCCGTTGTCACGCACGGTAATCCGACGGCTCGTCAGATTTCCTCGGCTCTCATTTGATCCCCTACGCCTTCCGTTGCCAAGAGGCAAGGGCTCAACCGGGGAGCGGCAATCGTCACACCGCAGGCCGCGCGCCGCCCCGAACGGCGGGGGCGGGACACCCACGGCACGACGAGGCGGCGGACGACGCGACCCGGCGCATGGGAGGGCCGCATCGGGCCGGGCCACGGGGTCGGGGAGCAGGGCGGACGCCGGGCGCGCGCCGGGTCGGCGCTCTGCGGCGACCGGCCCGGTGGGGTGGGGCGGCCCGGGGCCCGGGGCGCAACCGGCCCGGACCGTCCCGCCGCCGCGCACGCCCCCGCACGCCCCACCCGACGCTCCGCGTCCGCGCGTCGGCCCGCGTACTCTGGAAGCCACCCCGGCCCCATCTCAGGTCCGGGGCGTTCCGCGTTGCCCGCGCGCCGCCCGTCCGGAGGATCCGCGCAACTCATGAGCCTCACCGGTCTCCTTGATGCCCTCGTCACCGATCCCGCCCTCGCGGAGGCCGTCGCGGCCGCGCGGAGCGGCGGGCGCCCCCACCTCGACCTGGTCGGACCCCCCTCGCTGCGTCCGTTCGTGATCGCCGCGCTGGCCGCCCGCGCCGAGCGTCCCGTGCTGGCCGTCACCGCGACCGGCCGGGAGAGCGAAGACCTGGTCAGCGCGCTCGGCTCGCTGCTGCCGCCCGACTCGGTCGTGGAATTCCCGGCGTGGGAGACGCTCCCGCACGAGCGCCTCAGCCCCCGCTCCGACACCGTCGGCCGCCGCCTCGCCGTGCTGCGCCGCCTCGCCCACCCGGGCGCCCCGGACACCGTCGGGGGGCCGCTCAAGGTCGTCGTCGCGCCGGTCCGCAGTGTCCTGCAGCCGCAGGTGCGCGGCCTGGGCGACCTGGTCCCGGTCAGCCTCGCGGCCGGCGACTCCGCCGACCTGGAAGACATCGTCGAGCGTCTCGCGGCGGCCGCCTACGCGCGCGTCGACCTGGTCGAAAAGCGCGGCGAATTCGCGGTGCGCGGCGGTATCCTCGACGTCTTCCCGCCGACCGAGGAGCACCCGCTCCGCGTCGAGTTCTGGGGCGACCAGGTCGAGGAGATCCGCTACTTCAAGGTCGCGGACCAGCGCTCCCTGGAGATCGCCTCGGACGGCCTGTGGGCGCCCCCGTGCCGTGAGCTGCTGCTCACCCCCGAGGTCCGCGGCCGCGCCGCCGCGCTGCTGGAAGACCACCCCAGCCTGGGCGACATGCTCGGCAGGATCAGCGAGGGCATCGCCGTCGAGGGCATGGAGTCCCTCGCCCCGGCGCTCGTCGACGACATGGAGCTGCTGCTCGACGTGCTGCCCGCGGGCAGCCACGTCGTGGTGTGCGACCCGGAGCGCGTGCGCACCCGGGCGGCCGACCTGGTGGCGACCAGCCGGGAATTCCTGGACGCGTCGTGGGCGGCCGCGGCCGGCGGCGGCGAGAGCCCGATCGACCTGGGCGCCGCGTCCCTGCGCAGCCTCGCGGACGTGCGCGAGCACGCCGCGGAGATCGGCGTGCCGTGGTGGACGGCCAGCCCGTTCGGCGCGGACACCGACCTGGACATCCGCCTGGAGGCCGACACCGCGGCCCTCGGCGCGCACGCCGTCGAGTCGTACCGCGGTGACTCGGCGCGGGTGCTCGCCGACGTGAAAGGCCGCCTGGCCGACGACTGGCGTGTCGTCTTCGTCACCGAGGGCCACGGCCCCGCCCAGCGCTACGTCGAACTGCTCTCCGGGGAAGGCGTCACCGCGCGCCTGGAGCCCGACCTGGCCGGTGTCCCCGGCCCCGGCCTGGTGCACGTCACCACCGGCCGCATCGAGAACGGCTTCGTCTCGGAGAGCCTCAAGCTCCTCGTGCTCACCGAGACCGACGTGTCCGGGCAGCGCAGCTCGACGAAGGACATGCGCAAGCTGCCGTCCCGGCGCCGCAACGTCGTGGACCCGCTGCAGCTCAAGGCGGGCGACTTCGTGGTGCACGAGCAGCACGGCGTCGGCCGGTACGTCGAAATGGTGCAGCGCACCGTCGGCGGCGCGCAGCGCGAGTACCTGGTGCTGGAGTACGCGCCCGCCAAGCGCGGCCAGCCCGGCGACCGCCTGTTCGTCCCCACCGACCAGCTCGAGCAGGTCACCAAGTACGTCGGCGGCGAAGCGCCTTCGCTGCACCGCCTGGGCGGCGCGGACTGGCAGAAGACCAAGTCGCGCGCGAAGAAGGCGGTCAAGCAGATCGCCGGCGAGCTGATCCAGCTGTACTCGGCGCGGATGGCCGCGCCCGGCCACGCGTTCGGCCCGGACACGCCGTGGCAGCGCGAGCTGGAGGACGCGTTCCCGTACGCGGAGACGCCCGACCAGCTGTCCTCCATCGAGGAGGTCAAGGCCGACATGGAGAAGACGGTCCCGATGGACCGCCTGATCTGCGGCGACGTCGGCTACGGCAAGACCGAGATCGCGGTGCGCGCCGCGTTCAAGGCGGTGCAGGACGGCAAGCAGGTCGCCGTGCTCGTGCCGACCACGCTCCTCGTCCAGCAGCACTTCTCGACGTTCGCCGAGCGGTACGCGCAATTCCCGGTCAACATCCGGGCGTTGTCGCGCTTCCAGACCGACGGCGAAGCGAAGGCGACCCTCGAAGGACTCGCCGAGGGCAGTGTCGACCTGGTCATCGGCACACACCGGCTGTTCTCCAACGAGACCCGGTTCAAGGACCTCGGCCTGGTCATCGTCGACGAGGAGCAGCGGTTCGGCGTCGAGCACAAGGAGCAGCTGAAGAAGCTGCGTGCCAACGTCGACGTGCTGACCATGTCCGCGACGCCGATCCCGCGCACCCTGGAGATGGCGGTCACCGGCATCCGCGAGATGTCGACGATCACCACGCCGCCGGAGGAGCGGCATCCGGTGCTGACGTTCGTCGGCCCGTACGACGACAAGCAGATCGCCGCCGCGGTCCGCCGCGAACTCCTGCGCGAAGGCCAGGTGTTCTACATCCACAACCGGGTCGAGTCGATCGACAAGGCGGCCGCGAAGATCCGCGAGATGGTGCCCGAGGCGCGGGTGGCGACGGCGCACGGGCAGATGAACGAGAACACCCTCGAACAGGTCGTCGTGGACTTCTGGGAGAAGGAGTTCGACGTCCTGGTGTGCACGACGATCGTCGAGTCGGGCATCGACATTTCGAACGCCAACACGCTGATCGTCGAGCGGGCGGACAACTTCGGCCTGTCGCAGCTGCACCAGCTGCGCGGGCGGGTGGGGCGCGGACGCGAGCGGGCGTACGCCTACTTCCTGTACCCGCCGGAGAAGCCGCTCACCGAGACCGCGCACGAGCGGCTGGCGACCATCGCCCAGCACACCGAAATGGGCGCGGGCATGTTCGTGGCGATGAAGGACCTGGAGATCCGCGGCGCGGGCAACCTGCTCGGCGGCGAGCAGTCCGGGCACATCGCGGGCGTCGGGTTCGACCTGTACGTGCGGCTCGTCGGCGAGGCGGTCGCCGAGTACAAGGGCGACCAGGCCGAGGAAGTGCCCGAGGTCAAGGTCGAACTGCCGGTCGACGCGCACATCCCGCACGACTACGTGCCGGGAGAGCGGCTGCGGCTGGAGGCGTACAAGCGGATCGCCGCGATCACGTGCGAGGACGACGTGGCCGCGGTGCGCGAGGAGCTGACCGACCGCTACGGGCCGCTGCCGGTGCCGGTGGAGAACCTGCTGGAGGTCGCGAAGTTCCGGGCCCACGTGCGGAAGGCCGGGCTGTCCGACGTCACGCTGCAGGGCAACTTCGTGCGCTTCGGCCCGGTCGACCTGCGCGAGTCGCAGCAACTGCGGCTGCAGCGGCTGTTCCCCAAGACGCTGGTCAAGTCGGCGGTGCACCAGATCCTGGTGCCGAAGCCGATGACCGCGCGGATCGGCGGGCAGCCGCTGCGAGACACCGCGCTGCTCGACTGGGCGCGGGACTTGGTGGACGCGGTGATCCTGGAGCCGATCGGGGCGAAGTAGACCGCCGGATCCGCAGGGCACGGCAACGGGTGGGACACCGGCTCCGGTGTCCCACCCGTTGCCGTCCCGGCCCACCCCGTGCCAAAAACTTGACGAAGTTGCGGATCTTCTTGCGTGCCCGGTCGTATCTTTGATCGTTGGTCATGGGTCATACGCAAAGCACGAAGCCGCCGTAACAGCGCCATCGAACCCCAGGAGTTCGTGTGAGTCGCACGTCGCGTTCCGTTCCCGCCGTCGCCCTCCTCGCCGTCCTCGCCGGACTCGCGCTGACCGGCTGCTCGGACACCAAGTCCGGTGCCGCCGCGGTGGTCAACGGCGACCGGATCGAGATCTCCACGCTGAACAACCGCGTCAAGGAAGCCGTCGACGCCCGCGAGAGCGTCGGCGCGCGGCCCGAGCCCGGCGTGCAGGAGACCCACGACCAGCTGTCCCAACTCGTCGAGCAGCAGGTCACCGACGAGGCGGCCCGGCGCGCGAAGATCACCGTGACGGCGACCGAGATCGACGATGCGAAGCGCCAATGGGAGCAGGGCAACGGCCTCTCCCTGGCGACCGCGAAGGCCCAGGACGGCGTCCCCGCGGAGCGCGTCGACGCGTGGGTGCGCACCCAGCTCCAGCAGATCAAGCTCCTCCAGGCGGCGGGCGTGCCGCTGAACTCGCAGGCGGTGCCGGCCGCGCTCGCCCGGATCCTCAACGACACCGCGAAGTCGATGACGATCACCATCAACCCGCGCTACGGCAGCGCGTGGACGTTCGGCGACATCGCTCCGACGGTGTACCCGTGGCTGAAGCCGGACCAGTTGACGACGGCGTAGCGGCACCGGGGCGGGCTGCCCACACTCCGGAACCCGTGCGCGCATTTCCGGCCTGACCTGGCAGGATGAGCGCGCCGTACGGACATCCGACCGGTTGCCCGGCGGCTGCGCGCCGCGTGCGGGGGGTCGCACGCGGACCGGGGGCTGGGGAGGACTGCGCTCGTGTCCGGGATACCGGGTTTCCGTTCTGCCGCCGTGCTGTCGGCCGTGCTCCTGCTTGCCGGGTGCGGGGCCGGGATCGGCGACGTCGTGGACGGCGCCGCCGCGGCGAAGCCGACTCCGTCGGGCTCCGCCGCACCGACGCCGGCGCCGTCCGACGACAGCAGTCCGGCCCGGCGGTATCTGACGTCCGATCAGCTCGACGAGGCCCTCGTCGGCGAGGACGGCTTCCCGGCAGGCTGGCAGACCCTGCCCGCGACCGACACGACGACGATGCCCGGCAAAGGTCCCATCGTGATCGACAAGCCCGAGTGCGCGAAGGCGAGCGAGCTGCTCAACCTCGGCAACGCCGGCATTCCCCCGATGGGGACCGCCGCCATCGTGGCGATGTCCCCGCGCGACCGGGCCCTGTCGGGGGTGACCGTCGCGGCATTCGGCGCGGGGGACGCGGGACGGCTGATCGACCGGGTGCGCGAGGTGGTGCCGCGCTGCGCGACGTTCTCGTCCACGCGGGACGGCAAGACGTTCACGCAGGAGACGACGTCCGTGCCCCCGCTGAGGCTGGGCGACGAGGCGTACGCGATGGTGGTCGTCACCCGGCCGCCCGCGGGGTCGGCGACGTCCGGGTGGGCGCACACCGCCGCCGTCGTGCGGGTGGGCGACGTGCTGATCGAGACCACGTACGTCAACCTCGACGGCCCGAGCCCCGAGATGCCCGACGAGGACCTCCTCCGCCGCCAGGTCGACCGGGTCAAGGCGGCGCTGGCGGGCAAGCCGCTGCCGCCGGGCTGACGGCTCGGGACCGGTGCCCCGCGGTCCGCCGCCGCATCGGGGCGACGCCAGGACGGGAGGCCCGGACCGGCGGCCCGATCCGGACGACGCCGGGACGATATGCCCGGCGGCGTGCCCGCCGATCCGCGTACGGTGATCCCGTGAGTGATCTCAGCCCCACTGCCGCTTCGCCCCGTCTGATCCTGCTGACCGGCACGCACCGGGTGGCCCCCGGGCTGCTGTCCTGGCCCGCGTGGCAGGTGCTGCGCGAGGCGGACCAGGTGCTGACCGGGGAGGCGGGGCACCCGCAGCTTCCCTACCTGCGCGAGGCCGGGGTCGACGTGACCGTCGTCGGGGAGGTGCCGGTCGGGGGCCTCGTCCACCGCCTGCTCGCGGACGCGCGGTCCGGCCGGGTGCTGTGGCTGTCCGCGTCGGACGGCGACCCGGAGCTGGGCGCGGCCCTCGCGCAGGCGTCGGCGGCCGATCCGGAGGCGTTCCCGGTGATCGAGGTGGTGCCCGGTTCGTGGGACCTGCCGGGCGCGCGGGTGCTGGACCTGGTCGCGGTGATGGACCGGCTGCGGTCGCCGGGCGGCTGCCCGTGGGACGCGAAGCAGACCCACGAGTCGCTGGTGCGCTACCTCGTCGAGGAGGCGTACGAGCTGGTCGACGCGATCGACTCGGGCGACCGCGCGCACCTGCGCGAGGAACTCGGCGACGTGCTGCTGCAAGTGGTGTTCCACGCCCGGGTCGCCGAGGAGGACGCGGACGACCCGTTCGGCATCGACGACGTCGCGGCGGGCATCGTCGACAAGCTGATGCACCGCCACCCGCACGTGTTCGGCGATGTCGTCGCGGAGACCGCGGAGCACGTCGAACGCAACTGGGAAGAGATCAAGTCGGCGGAGAAGACCGAGCGCGAGTCGATCGTCGACGGCATCCCGCTCGGCCAGCCCGCGCTGTCCCTCGCCGCCAAGCTGATCTCCCGCACCCGCCGCGGCGATCTCGACGTCCCGGTTCCCGGCACGATCGCCGCCCCGGACACCGTCGACGCCGCCGCCGTCGGCGACCTGCTCCTCACCGTCACCGACCTGGCCGCCGCCCACGGCATCGACCCGGAGACCGCCCTCCGCGCCGCCGCCCTGCGCCACCGCGACCGCATCCGCGCGGCGGAGGGCACGCCGGGGGAGGACTGACGGCGCTATATGTCCTGGTCGATCAGGTAGGCCGTTTCGTCGAACAGTTGCATCACGATCACGACCAGCACTTGGGCCACGACGGTGTATTCCAGGACGAGGCCCGGCGCGACGTAGGCCTTGCGATAGCTGTCGTCGGGGCCGATGGGGCCGGTCGCCGTCTTGTTGAACGGGTCGCGCGCGAGCACGCGCACCCCGCGATCCAGCATGGCCCGGCGCTCGGCAGGCAGGCTGTCACGGACCTCGGCCGCGGCCTCGGTGAAATCGACGCGGTAAAGCTGGTCGGACACGGGTCCTCCCCACTGGCGGCTGTACTGGCCATAGCGTAGCCCGGGGCGCCGGCAGCGCCCCGGGCGTCGGCCGTCACCCCACGTGCACGCCCTCGTGCACGTTCTCCACCCGTTTCGGCAGCGCCAGGATCAGGACGAACACCAGGCCCAGGCCGCCCGCGACGCCGTACAGGTTGCGTTGGAAGGACCGAGCGAAGTCGGTGGCGCCCGCCGTGGCGCCGGCCTTGTCCACCGCGGTGCGGACCCGGTCCTGCAGCGGCTGCGGCAGGGACCTCAGCTTGCTGTCGTCGCAGGACGCCGGGACGACGGCCGGGTCCTGCTCGTCGGCGCGGTCGTGGACGCAGGTGCGGAAAGCTTTTACCAGGAAGTCCTGGTCGGGGCCGACGATGCCGGCGGCGGCGAGGTCGCGGCGCAGGTCCGGGACCGCCTTGGCCGCCGCCGGGCCGGACTGCGCCGTCATCAGACCGAAGAACACCACGCCGACCACCGCGATGCCGATCGCGTTGCCGAGCTGGTTCACCGCGTTGAGCACGCCGGACGCCGAACCCGCATCCTTCGGCGCCACACCCGACAGCACCGTGTCGGCCAGCGGCGGCAGCAGCAGGCCCATGCCGAGCCCCATCACCACCAGCGGAATCAGCATCTGCCACGCCGAGATCCCGATCCCGAAGTGGTCGACGGCCCACGCATAGGCGACCAGTCCGCCGGCCAGCACGAGCGCGCCCAGACTCAGCACGTTGCGCCCGAGCCTCGGCACCAGGAACTGGATCGACAGACCCGCCGCGACCGACACCCCGAGCGAGAACGGCACCCCGGCGAGGCCCGCGTGCAGCGGCGACCATCCCAAGCCCAGCTGCTGGTACAGCGACCAGGTGAGGAAGAACGCCGCCATGCAGCCCTGGAACAGCAGCAGCACGACCATGCCCACCGAGAACGACCGGGCCCGGAACAGCCCCAGCTCGACCAGCGGCGACCCGTCCCGGCGGGTCTTGCGGTGCTCGTACCCGACGAAGACCCCGAAGACCGGCAGCGAGCCGATCATCAAGGCGAACGTCCACCACGGCCAGCCGAGTTCCCGCCCCTGCACGAGCGGATAGACGAGCATCAGCAGCCCGGACGTGACCAGCCCGACCCCCACGAGGTCGAGCTTCAACGCGTGCGGCGCCTTCGATTCGCGGACGAACATCAGCGTGGCGACGATCCCCAGGATGCCGACGGGGATGTTGACCAGGAAGATCGGCCGCCAGCCCCAGCCGAACACGTCGCCCTGGATGAGGAGTCCGCCGACGATCGGGCCGCTGATCGCGGCCATCCCGGCGACCGCCCCGTACATCCCGAAGACCTTGCCGCGTTCCGACGGCGGGAAGGACACATGTGCGATGGCCAGGATCTGCGGCACCATGATCGCCGCCATCAGCCCCTGGAACGCCCGTGCCCCGATGAGCATCCCGGGCCCCGTCGCCACCCCGCACAGCAGCGAGGCGAAGGTGAAGCCCGCCATGCCGATGACGAACAATCTGCGGCGGCCGAAGATGTCGCCGAGCCGGCCGCCGGTGATGAGCACGACGGCGAAGGACAGCGCGTAAGCCGCCGCGATCCACTGCACCGACGCGTAGCTCGCGCCGAGTTCGTCCTGGATGGCGGGGATCGCCACGTTCACGATCGTGACGTCGAGCAGATCCATGAACCCCGCGGTCAGCACGACCGCCAGGGCAATCCACCGTTTGCGGTCGGGCTCCGGCGGGGCGTCGTCGCCGGTGCCGGGTATTGCCACGTCCATGGTATTGGCCATGTATTGCCCCCATTTGGTCGCACACGTGTCCGCACGAACCGCCGCATGTGCGATTGTGACAAGTGCGTTCAGAGGGCCCGGCACCGGGGTCGGCACAGCGACAAAGCACCGTCTCCGGAAGCCCCCGGAAGCCCCCGGAAGCCCTGGGTCAGTACTTGCGGATGCCGCCCAGCCACGTCCCGAGAACGGCCGTCGCGGAGAGCGCCATCGGGTCGGCGGTCCGCGGATCCCGGTCGAGCCACACCAGGTCCGCGGGCGCGCCCGGCACCAGCCCGGCGCGCCGGTCGTCCGCGAAAGCCTGGTGCGGGACCCCGGTGGTGTACGCGTCCAACGCCTCGTCGACGGACAGCCGTTGATGCGGTGTCCAGCCCTCCGGCGTCGGCGCGCCGTCCGCGGTGCGGCGGGTGACCGCGATCTGCACGCCCTCCATCGGCACGTGCGAGCTGACCGGCCAGTCGCTGCCGAACGACAACGCGACCCCGCGGCGCGCCAAGTCGCCCATCGGGTACTGCAGATCGGCCCGCTTGCCGCCCAGTCGGGGGACCGTCAGAACCGTTTGCAGCGGGTCGAGTTGCGCCCACAGCGGCTCGAAGTTGGCGATCACGCCCAAGGCCGCGAAGCGCACCAGATCGGCGGGATCGACGAGCTGCACATGGGCGATCACCGGACGCCGGTCCCACTCCGGATTGGCGATCTTCGCCGCGGCAATGGCGTCGAGGGCCGCACGGACTCCGGCATCCCCGATCGCATGAATGTGCACTTGGAAGCCCACCGCGTCGAACGCCACCACGGCATCGGTGAGTTGCTCGGGATTCCAGACCGGCATGCCGCACGAATGCGGGGCATCGCAGTACGGCTCCAGCATGGCGGCAGTGCCCGACTCGATGACACCGTCCGCGAAGAATTTCACGGTGTTCGCGGTCAACAGCCCGCGGCCTTCCGCGGCGACCCGGCGCCGGGCCGCGGTGAAGACGTCCCGCTGCGCGTCGAGGTGCCGGTCCGGGTCGGCGCGAAAGGCCAGGTTGGTGCGCACATGCAGGGCGTCCGCACGCACCGCGGCGAGGTACGGGCCGACCATCTCCGGCTCCACCCAGGCGTCCTGCACCCAGGTGACGCCTGCCGCGGCGAACGTGCGTCCGGCGATCCGCAACGCGTCCACGAGTTCCTCGGTCGGCCGGCCCGGGATCCGGTCCAACACCAGGTCGCAGGCGTGCCATTCGCGCAGCGTGCCGAGCGCGGAGCCGTCCGGGCGGCGGACGATCCAGCCGAGCCGCGGATCGGGCAGGTCCGCCGTGACCCCGGCGCGCCGCAGCGCCTCGGAGTTGCACCACACCGTGTGGTAGTCGTACGCGCGCAGCACGACGGGCCGGTCCGGGACCACGGCGTCCAGCCACCGCGCGTCGAACGCGCCGTCCGGCACGAGCGCCGGGTCGTAGCTGGCGCCGACGATCCAGTCCTCGTCCGGATGTGCGGCAGCCCAGCGTCCGACCTCGGCGACGATGGCGTCGACCGAGGCCAGGCCCTTGATCTGCGGGCCGAAGTGCTCCAGCCCGCCGAACATCGGGTGCGCGTGCCCGTCCCCGAACGCCGGCATCAGGATGCCGGCGCCGAGGTCCACGACGTGGTCGGCGGCGAAGCCCGCCGCGGCGTCGCCCACCGCCACGATTCTTCCGCCGCGCACGGCCAGTGCGTCGGTGTCGCCGTGGTGCGGGTCTCCGGTGCGGATCGTGCCGCGGAACAGCCAGGAGTCGGACACTGCGTCGATTTCCTTGTCGTGCCGGGGTTTTGCTGCGTTCGGGGTGAGGCGCGTCAGTCGCGTTCGACGTCGACCGTGGTGAGCTTTGCATAACGTTCCGGCTGCCGTGCCCGGATGCTCAGCGCGACCACGACGCCGATGACGAACACCACCGGGATCGGCACGATGAGCGCGGCGTTCGTCGAGTCGCCGGACGCGGTCAGCATGTCGAAACCGTCGACGACCTTGTAGATCATGTAGCCGAGGCCGACGACCGCGACGATCGGTGCGACGACGACGCGCCATACCGGGAATCCGCGGCGGTCCTTGCGGAAGTAGCCGATGACCGCGAGTGCGGCGAGCAGTTGCATGGCCATGACACCGAGGATGCCGGTCGCATTGGTCCACAGGAACGTGATCATGTACGGGTCCGCGTCGACCGCGATCGTGACCAGGACGCCGATCAGCGCCAGCGCCGACTGCGCGACCACGGCGACCACCGGCGACTCCATGCGGCGGTCGATGGTGGCGAGCTTGCGCGGCATGAGGCCCTCGCGGCCCATCGCGTAGAAGTAGCGCGCGGCGCCGTTGTGGAAGGCGAGCGTGGCCGCGAAGGCGCTGGTGATGATGAGGACGTGCATCGTGTCGGACGCCCACTGCCCGACGAAGTGGCCGGCCGCGGTGTACACCATGTCCGGGCCGCCCTCGCCCTGCGCGACGGCCTGTGCGTTGTCCGAGCCGTAGGCGTTGAGGACCATCCACACGGAGAACGCGTAGAAGATGCCGAGGAAGCCCACCGCGATGTAGGTCGCGCGCGGCACCGAACGGGCCGGGTCCTTGGCCTCCTCGGCGTAGATCGCGGTCGCCTCGAACCCGACGAACGCGCCTATCGCCAGTACGAACATGCCGCCGACGCCGCTGTCGCCGAGGTGGCTCGGGTTGAAGACGGTGAAGTCGAGGCCCTGCGGACCGCCGCCGTCGGCGAAGATGCCGCCGTCGAGCACGAGCAGGATGAGGCACTCCAGGACCAGCGCGACGCCGAGCACCTTGGCGCTCAAGGTGACCTTGAGATAGCCGAGCGCGCCGATTGCGACGAGGCCGATCAGCGACCAGGCCCACCAGACCATGTGGAAGCCGAACACGCTGTCGATGCCGGTTTCGGCGAAGAACCCGAAGCCGGCCAGCAGGCCGACCTCGACCATGTTGTAGGCGAGGATCGCGACATAGGCGGCGCCGACGCCCGCGGGGCGGCCGATGCCCTGGCCGATGTAGGCGTAGAAGGCGCCGGCGTTGCGCACGTACCGGCTCATCGCGGTGAACCCGGCCGCGAAGCACATCAGCAGCAGGCCGGACACGAAGTAGCCGAACGGGGTGGCCTTTCCGCCCATGCCGATGGCGAGCGGCGCGCCGCCGGCGATGACCGTGAGCGGCGCGGCCGCGGCGACGACGAAGAACACCAGGTCGCCGGTGCCGATCGCGCCGCGGGTCAGATGTCCTTCGCCGGAGGGGGCGGAGGAGGTCGGCACGGCAGCGTCGGCGCCGGGCGGGGGAGGGGTGCCGTGCATGGTCATGGGCGTCTCCATGGAAAACTACAGGCTGCAGTTTTAGTGCGCCGACCGTACTGCCAGACCGCCCGGGCGCATAGACCCCGCGTCTTGGAAAAGGTGCAAAACTTGTCCCGCAATGCCCCGCCGCGGGCGTGCCCGATCGCCACCGAGGAGTAAGCCGCCATGGGCAGGCCGCGCCGCGCGCTCCTGAGCGCCGACCTGATCGTGCGCGAGGCGCTCGCGCTGATAGATGCCGACGGCGTCGAGGCCTTCAGCATGCCGAAGCTCGCCGCCCGGCTCGGGGTGAAGTCGGCGTCGCTGTACAACCATGTGGACGGGCGCCCGGCGATCGTCGAGGGCATCCGCGTGCTCATCGTCGACGAAATGGACATGAGCGGCTTCGCCGACCGGCCGTGGTCGGAAGCGCTCATCGCGTGGGGCCGCTCCTACCGCACGGCGTTCGCCCGGCATCCCAACGTCATCGGGCTGATCACCACGACCACGGTCACCTCGCCCGCCACCCTGGACATGTTCGAAACTGTCGTCGACGCGCTTGCCCGCGGCGGATGGCCGCCCGAGACGATCGTGCCGGTGCTGACATCGGTGGAGAACTTCCTGGTCGGCGCGTCCTTCGACCAGGCCGCCCCGGACGTGATGATCGACGTCGCCGAACGCGAGCACGAAGTCCCGCAGCTCGCCGCGGCCTTGCGCGCCGCCGGCACCGCCAAGGCGGGCCGCGCCGAGGTCGCCTTCGAACTGGGGCTGGCGGCGCTGATCGACGGTCTGGCCGCACGACTGGCGGCGCTGACGGACGGGCCGGCATAACCCCCCGCACCCGCGGCGTGGCCCGGTTGTCTGTTGACCTCACCCCCAGCCTCTTCTAGGTTGTCAGACAACTTGCCGTGACATTGCCTGATGCACCTGATCGAGAGGGGCGGCTCACCCATGCGCAATCGATGGACGGATGCGGAGGCCGGCGGGAGCCCGCTGGAGGAGTGCGCGTACGGGTCCCGGCTCATCGGCGCCGAGCCGACCCTGGTGCTGCACGGCGGCGGCAACACCTCCGTCAAAGCCACGGTCGCCGACGTGACCGGTGCCGACGTCGAGGTCCTGCACGTCAAGGGCAGCGGCCACGACCTCGCCACGATCGGCACGAACGGCTTCGCCCCGCTCCGCCTCGCCCGGCTGCGCGAACTGCTCGGGGTGCCCGCGCTGTCCGACCCGCAGATGGTCAACGAACTGCGCTGCGCGCTCCTCGACGCGGCCGCGCCCGACCCCTCCGTCGAGGCCCTGCTGCACGCGATGCTGCCGCACCGCGCGGTGCAGCACAGCCACGCCGACGCGATCCTCTCGCTCACCAACCTGGCGAACGGCGAAGACGTCATCCGCGAGGTCTTCGGCGACGAGGTCGTCATGGTGCCCTACGTGATGCCCGGCTTCGACCTGGCCGTCGCGTGCGCCCGGCTCTGGCCGAAGCGGTCCCACGACGGCACCGTCGGCATGGTCCTGCTCAACCACGGCCTGTTCACCTTCGGCGACCGCACGGAGGAGGCGTACACCCGGCACATCGACCTCATCACCCGCGCCGAGGAGTACCTCGCCGCGCACACCGGCCGCACCGCGCCCCGCCCCGCACCCGCGCTGCCGGACGTGCCGCGTACCGAACTCGCCGCGCTGCGCAGGGCGGTCAGCGGCGCGGCCGGTCACCCGATGGTGGTCGGCAGACACACCGACGAGGCCACCGCCGCGTTCGTCGCCCGCGACGACCTGGCCGCGGTCGCCACCCGTGGTCCCGCGACGCCCGACCACGTCATCCGCACCAAACGCACCGCGCTCGTCGGGACGGACGTCGAGGCCTACGCGGCCGACTACGACGCGTACTTCGGCCGCAACCACACCCGCCGCGGCACCGAGCTGAACCGGCTCGACCCGGCGCCGCGCGTGGTCCTGGACCCGCGGCTCGGCATGCTCACCGCGGGCCGCCGCGCGAAGGACTCCGACATCGCCCGCGACATCTACCTGCACACGATGGACGTGATCGCCAAGGCCGAGGAACTCGGCGGCTACCAACCCGCCTCCGAGGCCCACATCTTCGATCTGGAGTACTGGGACCTCGAACAGGCCAAGCTCCGCCGCGCCGGCGCCCCTCCCGCGTTCGCCGGCGAGGTCGCGCTGGTCACCGGCGCCGCGTCGGGCATCGGGCGGGCGTGCGCCCGGGCACTGCTGGCCGCGGGCGCGAGCGTCGTCGGATGGGACCTCCACGAAGCCGCCGAGACGCTCTCCGACAGCCCCGAATACCTCGGGCAGCGCGTCGACGTCACCGACGCGGACGCGGTCGGCGCGGCGTTGGACGCCGCGGTGACGCGGTTCGGCGGCCTGGACATCGCGGTGCCCAGCGCGGGCGTGTTCGCATCCGGCATGCCGATCGCCGCCTTGGACACGGACACCTGGCGGCGGTCGATGTCCGTCAACACCGAGGCCGTCGCGGTGCTGTTCCGCGAGATCCACCCGTTGCTGGCGCTGGCCCCGCGCGGCGGCCGGGTCGCCCTCATCGCGTCCAAGAACGTCCCGGCGCCCGGCCCCGGTGCGGTCGCGTACTCGGCGTCCAAGGCCGCCGTCACGCAGCTCGCCCGGGTCGCCGCGCTGGAGTGGGCGGCGGACGGCATCCGGGTCAATGTCGTGCACCCGGACGCGGTCTTCGACACCGGGCTGTGGACGCCCGAGGTGATCGCGGAACGGGCGGCGAGCTACGGCCTGACGCCCGACGAGTACAAGCGCCGCAACCTGCTGCACATCGAGGTGGCGAGCGCCGACGTCGCCAACGCCGTCGTGCGGCTGTGCTCGGACGACTTCCGTGCCACCACCGGCGCCCAGCTCCCGGTCGACGGCGGCAGCGACCGCGTGGTCTGAGTACCGGAGTCCCCAAGGCCGAGGAGCCAGGGGAGGCGCGGAAAGGCCCGGAGGCAGCCGCCTCCGGGCCTTTCCGCGGGTGTCCGGGGTCAGTCGCTGGTGCGCACGATCTGGAACTCGTACGCGCCTTCCACGAAGTACGTCTTCGAGTACGCCAGCAGCGTGTGCGCCGCGTCGTAGTGCAGCTGGTCGAGCAGCACGAACAGCCGGTGCTTGGCCGCGTCCGGCCCCCACGCGATGTGCGCCGACATGACCGCGTGCACCTTGGCCAGGCCGAGCGTGGGGTGCAGCCCGAGCAGGTTCTCGAACGCCGCGAACATCGACCCGGACAGGGTGTCGGGGTCGAAATCGGCGGGGAACAGGTCGCGCGGGATCAGGTCGTACGAGTACGCCACCACATCGTGGTCCGCGGTGATCCGCCGCCGCAGCTCCAGGACTTCGGTGTCCGCGGGCACGCCCATCCGCTCCGCCTCGTCGGGCAGCACCTGGCGCAGGGTGCGCCGGCCGTACTCGTGCCCGGGCACCTTGCCGCTCGCTCTGATCCGCTCGGTGATCGACCCCATGCGCTCCAGGCCGTCCTGCACCGAAGGCTGGTCGAGCACGAACGTGCCCGCGCCCTGCTGCGTGCGGATCAGGCCGAGGACGTGCAGCTCCTTGAGCGCGGTCCGCACGGTGGCACGCGACACCCCGAAGCGCTTGCACAGCTCGGCTTCGGTGGGCAGTCGCGTACCCGGGGGGTAATCCCCGTCGCGGATCCGGGCTTTGAGGGACCGGACGATGTCGTCGGCCAGCGGCCTCCGGATGTGGGTCGCCATGCGTAACATCTTGACAGTTCCCAAGTCGTCTGACAACTTCGCCTCACTTGGTCGACGAGACCGGGTTTACGAGGAACGGAGGCGGGGCGGATGCGCACCATCGACTGGGTACCCGCGCAGGGGGACAGCCCCGAGCACATCAGGCTGATCGACCAGACCAAGCTGCCGGAGAACCTCGTCGACCTCCGCATCGACAGCGTCGACACGCTCATCGACGCGATCCGGCGCCTCGCGGTGCGCGGTGCCCCCGCGCTCGGCGTGGCCGGCGCCATGGGTGTCGCGCTCGCGGTGCGGGGCCTGCCGGACGATCCCGCCGCGGACCCGGCCGCGGACCGCGCCGCGCGCGCCGAGATCGACGCGCTGCGCGCCGCCCGGCCGACCGCGGTCAACCTCGCGTGGGGCGTCGACACCGCGCTCGCCGCGTACGACGCGGGCGGGCCCTGGGCGGCGCTGGAAGCCGCGCTCAAGGTCCGCGACGACGACATCGCCGCCTGTGCGGCCATGGCGGACCGCGGCGCCGAGCTGCTGGCCCGGCTGGTGCCGGGGAAGCCCGAGCTGACGGTGATGACCATCTGCAACACCGGCGCGCTCGCCGCGGTCGAACACGGCACCGCGCTCGGCGTCATCGAGAAGCTGCACACCGACGGGCGCCTCGCGCGCGCCGTCGCCTGCGAGACCCGCCCGCTGCTGCAGGGCGCCCGGCTCACCGCGTGGGAGCTGGACCGCATGGGCGCCCGGTACGACCTGATCGTCGACTCCGCGGCGGCCATCACGTTGGCGCGCGGCGGCATCGACGCCGTGCTGGTCGGCGCGGACCGCATCGCGGCCAACGGCGACACGGCCAACAAGATCGGCACGTTCGCCGTCGCCCTGGCCGCCCAGCGTGCCGGCGTGCCGTTCCTGGTCGTCGCACCGGAGAGCACCGTCGACGTCGCCACCCCGGACGGCGACGCCATCCACATCGAGGACCGCGGCACCGCCGAGGTCGTCGACTTCCACGGTGTGCGCACCGCCCCCGCGGGCGCCACCGCGGTCAACCCGGCCTTCGACGTCACGCCCGTCGATCTGATCACGGCGATCGTCACCGACACGCGCGTCGTCGACACCGCCGCCAAGGAGACCCCCGCGGACAAGCCGGCCCCCGCCGGTCCCGCGGACTGAGCACCGCCCCTCACGACCGTCCCCCCGACGAGGAGACCAGGATGAAGTCACCGGCGATACGCGTGCTGGCCGCCGCAGCCCTCGGCGTTTCCGTACTGGCAGGCTGCTCGCAGAACACCGACGACAAGAACGACGCCGCCTCGAGCGGTGCCCCGGGCGGGGGCGGCGGCTCGTCCTCGTGCACGACGAACAGAACCGTCGACAACGCCTTCAAACTGCCCGCCGACAAGCCGGCCGGGCTCAAGGCGAGCTTCAAGGTCGCCCTGGTCCGCCAGTCCGGCGTCGGCGACTACTTCGAGCAGTGGGGCAACGGCGCGACCAAGCAGATCCGCGCCGCGGGCGGCGAGGTCACCGTCTACGACGCGCGCGGCAACAACGCCACCCAGGTCAGCCAGTTCGACGAGGCGATCAACACCAAGCCGGACGTCATCATCGTCGACCACGGCCTCGCCGACTCGGTCAACCCGAAGATCGACCTGGCCATCAGCAAGGGCATCCCGGTCGTCGTCTACGACGTCGCGATCTCCAACTGCAAGGCCGTCTACATCTCGCAGGACGACGCGTCCATCGCGAACAAGATCCTCGGCTTCATGAAGCAGGAGAACGCGAGCGGCGGCAAGGTCGCCTACGTCAACGTCTCGGGTATCGCGCCGCTGGACTCGCGCGACGCGGTCTACAAGCAGTTCCTCAAGGACAACCCCTCCTTCACGCAGTCCGCGAAGTTCGGGAAGTACACCGAGTCGGTCGCCGCGGACACCGCCAGCGAAGGCGCGTCGGCGCTCACCGGCGCCAAGGACACCACCCTCGCGTTCGCCGCGTACGACGAACTGGCCAAGGGCACGCTCATCGCCCTGCGCCAGAACGGCATGTCCAAGGTCAAGGTGTACGGCGTGGACATCTCCACCGCCGACATCCAGCTCATGACCCAGGCCGACAGCCCGTGGCGCGCCACCGCGGCCACCGACCCGTCCAACGTCGGCCAGATCGTGGCCCGCGCCGCGGTGGCCCAGGCGGGCGGCGTGCAGATGCCGCAGAAGATGACGATCCCCGCCGCGCTGATCACCCAGGACCAGCTGCGCGAGAAGAACATCACCAACATGGAGGACCTGCGCAAGGGCCTTCCCGAACTGACCACGCCCGACTACCTCGGCGCCGGTTGGATCCCGCAGGTCCAGCCCACCGGCTGATCCCGCAGACCGCGCCGCCGGCCGACCGCCGGCGGCGCGCCCCGGTCGGAACCGCGTCGCGCGGGCCGCGTCCCCTGTCGGCCCGCGCCGCGGTTCCGACCGCCCCGACCACCCCTCGCCCACCCCCAACCGGCCGGCTCCCCGAACATCCGTGGCACGTCCGGAAAGGAGGCACCCTTGCGGCAGGAATCCAGCCCGGTCCTCGACGTCCGCGGCATCGAGAAGAGCTACGGACCGAACCGGGTGCTGCGCGGTGTCAGCTTCACCCTGGAAAAGGGCTCCATCTACGGCCTGATGGGCGCCAACGGAGCGGGCAAGTCCACGCTCATCAAGGTGCTTTCGGGTGCCGAGGCGCCCGACGGCGGCTCGATCCTCAGGGACGGCGAGACCGTCGTCTTCCCGGACCCGCTCGCCGCCCAGCGCAGCGGCATCGGCACCGTGCACCAGAACCCGAACGACGGGGTCATCCTCGACATGACGGTCGCGGAGAACCTCGCGCTCGACCGGCTCAGCGACGGCTCGTCGCCGGTGCTGTTCAGCCGTCGTCGCACCGAAGCGCAAGCGGTGGAGGTCGCCGCGACGCTCGGCATGCACCTGGACAAGGCGACACTGCGCGCCCCGGTCCGCGAACTCGGCGTTTCCGAGCGCCAGTTGCTGGTGCTCGCCCGGCAGCTCTCGCGTCGGCCGCGCCTGCTCATCCTGGACGAACCGACGTCCGCGCTGTCCAGCGAGGAGAGCGCCCGGCTGTTCGACCTGGTGCGCGCGCTCGCCGCGGACGGCATGACCGTCTTGTTCGTCACCCACAAGCTCGCCGAGATCGACCAGCTCTGCGACCGTGTCGGCGTCCTGCGCGACGGTGCCATGCAGGGCGAGTTCGACCCGCAGCCCGACGGCACCGGATTCTCCTGGCCGACGGTGCTGACCGCACTGTTCGACCGCACGCCCGCGCAGATGGCACGCGACGCGCTGCCCGGCGGGGAGCCCGTGCTGTCGCTGAAGGGCGTGCGGGTGTTCCCGGACACCCCCGCGTTCGGGCTCGACGTCCGCCAAGGCCACGTCACCGTGCTGCTCGGCCTCCTCGGCAGCGGCAAGACCGAACTGCTCGAATGGGTCTTCGGCGCGGGCCGCGCCGCCTCCGGGCGCGGCACGCTCGACGGCAAGCCGTACGCGCCCGGACATCCGCACGACGCCATCAGACAAGGCGTCTACCTGGTGCCCGAATCGCGGCACGAGCAGGCCATCATTCCCGGCTGGTCGCTCGCGTCCCAGATGACGCTGCCGTTCACCGCCGACTTCACGGCCGGCACGCTGATGCGCACCGGTGCCGAACGCCGCGCCGCGGCCGCCAAGATGCGCGAGATCGGCGTGGTCGCGTCCGGGCCGAACGCGCCCATCGAGACGCTGTCCGGCGGCAACCAGCAGAAGGTCGTCATCGGGCGCTGGCTGCTCGGCAAGCCGCGCGTACTTCTGCTCGACGAGCCGTTCCGCGGCGTCGACATCAACGCCCGGCACGACATCGGCGCGATCGTCCGCGAACTCGCGTCGTCGGCCGCGGTCCTCGTGGCCACCTCCGACGTCGACGAAGCCCTCGAAGTCGGCGACCGCATCGTGGTCTTCAACAGCGGGCAGGTCACCGCCGACATGCCGCTCGCGGAAGCCTCCCGGGAGCGGCTGATCGACGCGATGAGCATCCGCGCGTCGCAATTCCTCGGCCCCGAAGCAGGCCCCGGACAACGAACCCCCGGTACAGCCGGAAAGGAGAGGGGTGCATGAACGTGCAGGCATCCGCCCCGAAGACTCGGGCCAACGCGAGCAACCGGGAAGTCCTGGGCATCGCCAGCGACTTCGTGGTGCGCTACGGCGTGATCATGGTCGGTGTCGGGCTCGGCATCTTCTTCTCCGTGACCGCGTCCGGATTCGCCACCTGGCACAACACCGTCTCGATCCTGCAGATCCAGTCGGTCGCCGCGATCGCCGCGCTGGGCATGACGCTCACCGCCATCGTCGGCGACCTGGACCTGTCCGTCGGCGCGGTCACCGGCCTGTCCGTCACGGTGGCCGCCGAGCTGATGATCCATTACGAGCTGACCGGCCCCACGGCCATCGCCGGCTGCCTGCTCGTCGGCCTACTGGTGGGCTGCTTCAACGCCACGCTCATCGTGTTCCTGCGCGTCCCGCCGTTGCTGGCCACCCTCGGCACGATGTTCACCATCCAAGGCCTCAAGCGCTGGCTGGTCGACGGCCAGACCCTCACCACCGGCATGCGGCTCAACGACGGCACCGTGGTGAAGGGCAAGTTCACCGAGGACTTCACGTCGATCGACAGCAAGAAGCTGCTCGGGATGCCGATCTCGGTCTACCTCTTCCTGGTCATCGCGCTGCTCATGTGGGTCTTCCTGGAGCGCACCCGCTACGGCCGGGTGTTCTACGCGGTCGGCGGCAACGAGGAAGCCGCCCGGCTGGCGGGTACCCGGGTGCGGCGCTACAAGTTCGCCGCGTACGCCATCTCCGGCCTCCTCGCGTCGGTCGCCGGCATCATCCTCGCCTCGCGGCTGCGCCAAGGCGACGTGACCGCGGGCGATTCGTCGCTCCTCGACGCGGTGGCCATGACGCTCGTCGGCTTCGCGGTCCTCGGTGCGAAGAAGCCCAACGCGCTCGGCACCTTCGTCGGCGCGGTCTTCATCGGCCTGATCCTGCAAGGCCTGACCATGCGCGGCCTCCCGTACTACACGCAGGACCTCATCAAGGGACTGGTGCTGATCTTCGCCCTCCTGATGTCCTTCTCCCTGCGGCGCAAGGGCCGCGACGGCGGGACCCGTACGGTGGCACCGCCTGCCGCGGCCGCCACGGAGAGCGGCGCCGGCAAGACCAGCGTGGAGGTTTGACATGGCAGACGTGGTGCTGACCGTCGGCGACGTCCCCGGCTACGTCGCGGGCCGCCCGACGCTGCGCGGCCTCGTCGACGCGGACACCCTGACCGTCACCGAGGTCGGCGACGGCAACCTCAACCTGGTGTTCATCTGCGTCGACGCGGCGGGCCGGCGGGTCGTCCTCAAGCAGGCGCTCCCGTACGTCCGCCTGGTCGGACCCGAGTGGCCGATGACCGAACTGCGCGCCGCCCGCGAAGCGTCGGCGCTCACCGTGCACGGCGCGCTGTCCGAGCACGTGTGCAGGCTCCTCGACTTCGACGAGGAGCACAACGTCCTGGTGCTCGAAGACCTGTCCGACCACGAGGTGTTCCGCTCCCGGCTCAACGCGGGCGGCGCGCACGACGGCATCGTGGAGCGGCTGAGCGAGTATGTCGCCGACGTCGCCTTCGGCACGTCCTTCCTCGGACTCACCGAGGAGGAGTTCCGGCTGCGCGCCGCCGCCGCGGCGAACCCGGAGCTGTGCGCGATCAGCGAAGCCCTGGTGTTCACCGAGCCGTTCCTGGGGGCGGAGCGCAACAGTGTCCGCCCCTCCGTCGCCCCGCTGCTCGCCGGGCTCCAGGCCGACGCGGCGTGGGTGGCGGCCGCGCTGGACATGAAGCGCGCGTTCCTCACCCGGCAGGAAATGCTCGTGCACGGCGACCTGCACACCGGGTCGGTGTTCGTGCGGGGCAGCGGCGACGGCGTCTCGGTGAAAGCGTTCGACTCGGAGTTCGCCTGCTACGCGCCGATCGGCTTCGACCTCGGGATGCTGTGGGCGAACCTGGTGTTCGCCGGCATGCGCGCCGCGGTCCTCGGCGACGACGCCCGCGCGGACGCGCTGTTCGGCTCCGTCGAGACGAGCTGGCGGGTCTTCGCGGCCCGCTTCACTGCGCACTGGCCCGAGCGCCGCGACCCGGCCGGCTACCCGGACGTGTTCCTGGACGGCTGGCTGACCGGGATCCTGCGCGACTGCTTCGGCTTCGCGGGCTGCGAAGCCGCGCGGCGCACCGTCGGTCTGGCCAAGGTCAGCGACGTCGAAACCCTCGACGACGCGCCGTACACCGCCGCCGCGTCCGCCATGCTGCGGCTGTCCCGCACCCTCCTCGTCGGCCGTGCCGCGCTGGGTGCCGAAGACGTCGCGGGCCTGTGCCGAAAGGCGCTCGGGGCCGCCGGATGACGGCAGCGGCCGAGGTCGTCGCCCGGCTGATCGACGCCGGGCAGGACAGCGTCGACGCCGGCCTGGTGCTGGCCACCGGGGGCAACCTGTCGGCCCGCGTGCCCGGGACGGACACGTTCGCCGTCACGGGCACCGGATGCCGTCTCGACCGCCTGACGCCGTCCGACTTCGCGGTCATGACGCTGGACGGTGCCGTGCTGCACGGCGCGGAACCGTCCAGCGAATGGCGCCTGCACCAACGCACCTACCAAACCCGCCCGGACGCGGGCGCGATCGTCCACGTCCACCCCGAATACGCGGTCCTCGTCGACGCCATGGGCGAGCGCATCCGCCAAGTCACCCTCGACCACGTCGCTTATGCCCCGGTCGTGGAACGCGTCCCGTTTCATCCCAACGGCTCCACCGCCCTCGCCGACGCCGCCGCGGACGCGGCCCGCCGCGCCGACTGCGTCGTCCTGGCCCACCACGGCTGCTCGACGCTCGGCCCCACCCCGGCCGCGGCCCTGCGCGGCGCTCTCAACTTGGAGAGCGCCGCGCGGTACACCTACCGGATGCTGCTGCGGGGGGACCGGATGACGGAGTTCCCGGTGGAGTTGCGCGAGCACGCGGTGCATCGCTGACGGTCCCGCCTCACTGACCCGGCGGCTCCGGACAACGCGACGGGCCCGCAACCCCGAAGGGTTGCGGGCCCGTCCACGTGCCGGGGGTCAGACGCGCCGGAAGATCAGCGCGCGCTTGACCTCCTGGATGGCCTTGGTGACCTCGATACCGCGCGGGCATGCGTCCGTGCAGTTGAAGGTCGTGCGGCAGCGCCAGACGCCCTCCTTCTCGTTGAGGATCTCCAGGCGCTGTTCGGCGCCCTCGTCCCGCGAGTCGAAGATGAAGCGGTGGGCGTTGACGATCGCCGCCGGGCCGAAGTACTGGCCGTCGGTCCAGAAGACCGGGCAGGACGTCGTGCAGCACGCGCACAGGATGCACTTGGTCGTGTCGTCGAACCGCTCGCGGTCCTCCGGCGACTGCAGGCGCTCGCGCGTCGGCTCGTTGCCGGACGTGATGAGGAACGGCATCACGTCCTTGAAGGACTGGAAGAACGGGTCCATGTCGACGACGAGGTCCTTCTCGACCTCCAGGCCCTTGATCGGTTCGATCGTGATGGGCTTGGTGACGTCGAGGTCCTTGACCAGCGTCTTGCACGCCAGGCGGTTGCGGCCGTTGATGCGCATCGCGTCGGAACCGCAGATGCCGTGCGCGCACGACCGGCGGAACGTCAGCGAGCCGTCCTGCTCGCCCTTGACCTTGAGCATCGCGGTGAGGATGCGCTCGGTCGGGTCCGCCTCGACCTGGAAGTCCTGCCAGAACGGCACCGGCGGCTCGCCGTTCGGGCCGACCAGGTCGGGCAGGAAGCGGCGGACGCGCAGGGTGATGGTGATCGGGGTGTGGTCCCGGGCCGGCTTGTCGGCCGGCGCGGGTCCCGACGAGGTCTCTTCGATCACGGCAGTCATCAGTACTTACGCTCCATCGGCTGGTAGCGGGTGACGACGACCGGCTTCCAGTCCAGCCGGATCGAGTAGTCGCCGTCCGCGTCGACCTCGCGGTACGCCATCGTGTGCTTCATGAAGTTGACGTCGTCGCGCGCCTGGAAGTCCTCGCGCGCGTGGCCGCCGCGGGACTCCTTGCGGTTGGCGGCGCCGACGACCAGGACCTCCGCGAGGTCGAGCAGGAAGCCCAGCTCGACGGCTTCGAGCAGGTCGGTGTTGTACCGCTTGCCCTTGTCCTGGATCGACACGTTCTTGTAGCGCTTCTGCAGGTTCTTGATGTCGGAGAGCGCCTGCTTGAGCGTCTCCTCGGTGCGGTAGACGCCGGCGTTGGCGTCCATCGTCTCCTGCATCTCGGCACGGATCGCGGCGACCCGCTCGGTGCCTTCGCTGTCGCGCAGCCGCTCGATCATCTCGACGACGGTCGCGGCCGGGTTCTCCGGCAGCTCGACGAAGTCGGCGGTGGCGGCGTACTTCGCGGCGGCGATGCCCGCGCGGCGGCCGAACACGTTGATGTCCAGCAGCGAGTTGGTGCCCAGGCGGTTGGAGCCGTGCACCGACACGCAGGCGACCTCGCCCGCGGCGTACAGGCCCGGCACCACCGTGGTGTTGTCGGACAGCACCTCGGCCTCGACGTTGGTCGGGACGCCGCCCATCGCGTAGTGCGCGGTCGGGTACACCGGGACCAGCTCGGTGGTCGGCTCGACGCCCAGGTAGGTGCGCGCGAACTCGGTGATGTCCGGCAGCTTCTCCTCGATCTGCTCCGCCGGCAGGTGGGTCAGGTCGAGGTAGACGTAGTCCTTGTTCGGACCGGCGCCGCGGCCTTCGAGGACCTCCAGCACCATCGACCGGGCGACGATGTCGCGCGGCGCGAGGTCCTTGATGGTCGGGGCGTACCGCTCCATGAAGCGCTCGCCGTCGGCGTTGCGGAGAATGCCGCCCTCGCCGCGCGCGCCTTCGGTGAGCAGGATGCCCAGGCCCGCGAGGCCGGTCGGGTGGAACTGGTAGAACTCCATGTCCTCCAGCGGCAGACCGCGCCGCCACGCGATGCCCATGCCGTCGCCGGTCAGGGTGTGCGCGTTGGAGGTGGTCTTGAAGACCTTGCCGAAGCCGCCGGTCGCGAAGATGACGGCCTTGGCCTGGAAGACGTGGATCTCGCCCGACGCCAGCTCGTAGGCGACGACGCCCGAGGTGGTCTTGTTGCCGAACGCGTCCTCGACCAGCAGCAGGTCGAGGACGTAGAACTCGTTGTAGAACTCCACGTTCTGCTTGACGCAGTTCTGGAACAGCGTCTGCAGGATCATGTGGCCGGTGCGGTCGGCCGCGTAGCAGGACCGGCGTACCGCGGCCTTGCCGTGGTCGCGGGTGTGCCCGCCGAAGCGGCGCTGGTCGATGCGGCCTTCGGGGGTCCGGGAGAAGGGGAGGCCCATCTTCTCCAGGTCCAGGACCGCGTCGATCGCTTCCTTGCACATGATCTCGGCGGCGTCCTGGTCGGTGAGGTAGTCACCGCCCTTGACCGTGTCGAAGGTGTGCCACTCCCAGTTGTCCTCCTCGACGTTCGCGAGGGCGGCGCACATGCCGCCCTGGGCGGCGCCGGTGTGGGAGCGGGTCGGGTAGAGCTTGGTGAGAACGGCCGTGCGGCTGTTCTTGCTCGCCTCCAGGGCGGCGCGCATGCCGGCGCCGCCCGCGCCGACGATGACGGTGTCGTACTTGTGGATCTGCATGGCCTGACTTGTGTCCTCTGGTCCTCGGTACCGCAGCGACCGCGTCGCGCGCCGACTACTGGCCGATGTTCGGGTCGAAGGTGAAGATCACCAGGGTGCCCGTGAAGAGCACGATCAGCGCGGACGTGTAGAGCAGCGCCTTGAGCCAGAAACGGCTCTGGTCGCGCTCCGCGTAGTCGTTGATGATCGTGCGAAGGCCGTTGACGCCGTGCAGTTCGGCGAGCCACAGCATGATCAGGTCCCAGGCCTGCCAGAACGGCGAGGCCCACCGGCCGGCCACGAACGCGAAGCCGATCCGCGACACGCCGCCGTCGATGACGAGCTGGATGATCAGGTGGCCGATGACCAGGACGACCAGCAGGATGCCGGACAGCCGCATGAACAGCCAGCTGTACAGCTCGAAGTTCGTCTTGGTGGAGCGCGGCGAGCGCTTGGAGCGGGGCGCCTCGATGGAGGGGCCGCCGCCGGTGACCTGGGGAGCGTTCTCGATGAGTGCCATCGTCGTCAGCTCCCGAAGATTTCGCGGATCGTGTGCTCGAGCACCCAGTAGAAGCTGCTGCCCATGAGCGCGACCCACAGGCCGCACACGACCCAGAACATCTGCTTCTGGTAGCGGGGGCCCTTCTCCCAGAAATCGACCGCGATGATGCGCAGGCCGTTGAGAGCGTGGAAGAGGATGGCCCCGACGAGGCCGTACTCCATGATGTTGACGACGGGATTCTTGTAGATCTCGATCGTCTGGTCGTAGGCCTCGGGCGAGACGCGCACGAGCGCGGTGTCGAGGACGTGCGCGAACAGGAAGAAGAAGATGAGGACGCCGGTGACTCGATGAGCCACCCAGGACCACATGCCTTCCCGGCCGCGGTAGAGCGTTCCAGCCGGCACGGAAACTACCCTCCGGATGCGGTAGACGGGGCCGGGCCGGCATTGCCGGACGGCAAGCCAGTCGGTTCGGCCCGGCCGGGACCCTTCCTCCGGCCCCCGCCATGCTAGCCATCGAACGCCCCGCCACCCGACCGGGGGCGCGCGATGTGATCGATTCCGCACGCCGACGGGGAACCAAACGGGTGACACTCGGTGTGTAGTCAGCCCGATGTGACGGAGTGTCACGACCCGCGCCCGGCCCGAAAAACTTGGCGGGGTCAAGCGAATGGGCGACTGATGTCACACCAAGGCCGTGTATCGCTCTCCGCGCCCTGTCCCTACGATGCGTGAACATGACGGAGGCTACTGTCGACGGCGGCACGTCTACCGGCTCCACCTTTGCTTCGCAGTTCCCGCAGCCCACGCGGGAACAGTGGCAGAGCCTGGTGGCCGGCGTGCTCCGCAAGTCGAGGGTGATCGGTGCGGACGACGCACCGGACCGCCCTGAGGATCTGCTCGCGACCACCACCTACGACGGCATCACGCTGGCCCCGCTGTACACGGCCGACGATGCCTCGCCGGATGCCGGGGTGCCCGGACTGCCGTCGTACGTGCGCGGCGCGCGCGCGACCGGCAGCAGCACCGAGGGCTGGGACGTACGCCAGTTGCACGGCGACCCCGACCCGGCGCGCACCGCCGAGGCCGTCCTCGCCGACCTGGAGAACGGCGTCTCGTCCGTTTACCTGCAGACCGGCGCCGGCGCCCTCGACCCCGCCGAACTCCCGCGTGTGCTGACCGGCGTGCTCCTCGACCTGGCCCCGGTCGTCCTCGACCCGGGCGCCGACTTCGCCTCCGCCGCCGACGCCCTCCTCGCGGTGTTCCGGGACCGCCGCGTCCCGGCCGACGAGGTCCGCGGCAACCTCGGTGCCGACCCGGTCGGCACCCACGCGCGCACGGGCACCGCGCCCGGGGCCGGTGCGGACCTCGCCGCCGCCGCCGACCTCGCGGTCCGCGCCCACGCGGAATTCCCGCACCTCCAGGCCATCGCCGTGGACGGCCAGCCCTTCCACGAGGCGGGCGCCTCGGAAGGCCAGGAACTCGGCGCCGCCACCGCGGCCGGCGTCGCCTACCTGCGGGCCCTCACCGCGGCCGGGCTCGACGTGGACACCGCGCTCGGCCTGGTCGAGTTCCGCTTCGCGGCCACCGCCGACCAGTTCCTCACCATCGCCAAGCTCCGCGCCGCGCGCCGCCTCTGGGCCCGCGTCGCGCAGGCGTCCGGCGCGGCGAGCGGCGCACAGAAGCAGCACGCGGTCACCTCGTGGTCGATGACCACGCAGCGCGACCCGTGGGTCAACATGCTCCGCACCACCGTCGCCGCCTTCGCGGCCGGCGTGGGCGGCGCCGACGCGGTCACCGTGCGCCCGTTCGACGCGGCCCTCGGCCTGCCCGACGCCTTCGCCCGGCGGATAGCACGCAACACGCAGTCGCTGCTTCTCGAAGAGTCGCACCTCGCGCAGGTCATCGACCCCGCGGGCGGCTCCTGGTACGTCGAGAAGCTCACCGACGACCTCGCGCACGCCGCCTGGGCGTTCTTCCAGGAGATCGAGCGCGCCGGCGGCATCACCGCCGCCCTCGACTCCGGCCTGATCGCCGACCGCATCGCCGAGGTGCGCGCGGCCCGCGACAAGGCGCTCGCGACCCGCGCCGACGCGATCACCGGCGTCAGCGAGTTCCCGAACCTCACCGAAGAGCCGGTGGTCCGCGAGCCCGCGCCCGCCCCGGCGGGCGGCGGCCTGCCGCGGGTCCGCTACGCCGAGTCCTACGAGACCCTGCGCGACCGCGCGGACGCGGTCCTCGCGGAGACCGGCGCCCGGCCCGCGGTCTTCATCGCCACGCTCGGCCCGATCGCGCAGCACACCGCCCGCGCGCAGTTCGCCCGGAACCTGTTCGCGGCGGGCGGCATCGACGCCGCCGATGCGGGCGCGACCGCGGAGACCGCCGACGTGGTAGCCGCGTACGAACGCGCGGGCAAGCCCAAGGTGGCCGTCCTCGCCTCGTCCGACAAGCTCTACGCCGACCAGGCCGCCCCGGCCGCCGCCGCACTCAAGGCGGCCGGCGCGGAGTACGTCTGGCTCGCGGGGGCAGCCAAGAAGTGGGCGGACTCCGGAGCCGACGGCTTCGTCTTCGCCGGCTGCGACGCCGTGGCCGTGCTGAACCGGACTTACGACCTGCTGGGAGGAGGAGCCCGATGAGCATTCCCGACTTCACGGGGATCGACCTCGGCACCCCCGAGGCCGCCGACGCCGAAGCCTGGGTCGCCGCGGTCGCGAACGCGACCGGCAAGGACGCCGCCGAGCTGACCCGCGACACGCCCGAGGGCATCCCGGTCAAGGCGCTCTACACCGCCGAGGACACCCGGGGCCTCGACTTCCTCGCGACGTACCCGGGCATGGCGCCGTTCCTGCGCGGCCCGTACCCGACGATGTACGTCAACCAGCCGTGGACGATCCGCCAGTACGCGGGCTTCTCCACCGCGGCGGAGTCCAACGCCTTCTACCGCCGCAACCTGGCGGCCGGCCAGAAGGGCCTGTCGATCGCCTTCGACCTGGCCACCCACCGCGGCTACGACTCCGACCACCCGCGCGTCGCGGGCGACGTCGGCATGGCGGGCGTGGCCATCGACTCCATCTACGACATGCGGCAGCTGTTCGACGGGATCCCGCTCGACCAGATGTCCGTGTCGATGACGATGAACGGCGCGGTCCTGCCGATCCTCGCCCTCTACATCGTCGCGGCGGAGGAGCAGGGGGTGAAGCCGGAGCAGCTCGCGGGGACGATCCAGAACGACATCCTCAAGGAGTTCATGGTCCGGAACACCTACATCTACCCGCCCAAGCCCTCGATGCGGATCATCTCCGACATCTTCGCGTACACCTCGCAGAAGATGCCGAAGTTCAACTCGATCTCCATCTCCGGCTACCACATCCAGGAAGCCGGGGCCACGGCCGACCTGGAGCTGGCCTACACGCTCGCTGACGGCCTGGAGTACCTCAAGGCCGGCATGGACGCGGGCCTGGACATCGATGCGTTCGCGCCCAGGCTGTCCTTCTTCTGGGCGATCGGCATGAACTTCTTCATGGAGATCGCCAAGATGCGCGCCGCCCGCCTCATCTGGGCGGACATCGTGCAGAGCGCGGGCGCCAAGAACCCCAAGTCGCTGTCGCTGCGCACGCACTCGCAGACCTCCGGCTGGTCGCTGACCGCGCAGGATGTCTTCAACAATGTGGTCCGCACCTGCGTCGAGGCCATGGCCTCCACCCAGGGCCACACCCAGTCTCTGCACACCAACGCCCTCGACGAGGCGCTCGCGCTGCCGACCGACTTCTCGGCCCGTATCGCGCGCAACACCCAGCTGATGCTCCAGCAGGAGTCGGGCACCTGCAGCGTGATCGACCCGTGGGGCGGCAGCGCCTACGTCGAGCGGCTCACGTACGACCTGGCGATGAAGGCCCGCGAGCACCTCGCGGAGATCGAGAAGGCCGGCGGCATGGCCGCCGCGATCGACGCGGGCATCCCCAAGCTGCGGATCGAAGAGGCCGCCGCTCGCACCCAGGCGCGCATCGACTCCGGCCGCCAGCCGCTCATCGGCGTCAACAAGTACCTGGTGGACAACGACCAGCCCATCGAGGTGCTCAAGGTCGACAACCACCAGGTGCGCGCCGACCAGATCGGCAAGCTCGAAAGCCTGCGCGCCGAGCGGGACTCCGCCGAGGTCGCCCGCGCGCTCGCCGCGCTGACCGGGGCCGCCGAGGCGGACCTGGCCGGCAACCGGCCGAACGACCTGGAGCACAACCTGCTCAAGCTCGCCGTGGACGCGGCGCGCGCCAAGGCGACGGTCGGGGAGATCTCCGACGCGCTGGAGTCGGCGTACGGCCGGCACCAGGCGACGATCCGCACGCTCACCGGCGTGTACCGCGAGGAGGTGGGGGCCACGGGCAACGTCGAGCGTGCCCGCGGGCTCGTCGAGGCGTTCGGGGAAGCCGAGGGCCGCCGCCCGCGCATCCTCGTCGCGAAGATGGGCCAGGACGGCCACGACCGCGGCCAGAAGGTCATCTCCACCGGCTTTGCCGACCTCGGCTTCGACGTCGACGTGGGCGCGCTGTTCCAGACCCCGGAGGAGGTCGCACGCCAGGCCGTCGAGGCCGACGTGCACGTGGTCGGCGTCTCGTCGCTGGCCGCCGGCCACCTGACGCTCGTCCCGGCGCTGCGCGAGGAACTGGCCAAGCTGGACGCGGCCGAGATCATGGTCGTGGTCGGCGGCGTCATCCCGCCCGCCGACGTGCAGCCGCTGCTCGACATGGGCGCCGCCGCGGTCTTCCCGCCCGGCACGGTCATCTCCGACGCGGCCGTCGACCTGCTCAAGCGCCTGTACGACCAGCTCGGCCACGCGCTGCCGGCCGAGCCCGCCACCGCGGACTGACGTGGCGCGCCGCGTCGTCGACGTCGGCCAGTACGCCGAAGGCGTGCTGGCCGGCAACCGCACCATCCTGGCCCGCGCGGTCACCCTGGTGGAGTCCACCCGGGCCGACCACCGCGACCAGGCGCAGGAGTTGCTGGTCAAGCTGCTGCCGCACGCCGGCGGTGCCCACCGGGTGGGCATCACCGGCGTGCCCGGGGTGGGCAAGTCCACGTTCATCGAGGCGATGGGCACCAAGCTGACCGAGGCCGGCCACAAGGTGGCGGTGCTGGCGGTCGACCCGTCGTCCACCCGCACCGGCGGCAGCATCCTCGGCGACAAGACCCGCATGGGGAAGCTCGCCGTCGACCCGAACGCGTTCGTGCGGCCGTCGCCGACCGCGGGCACGCTCGGTGGCGTCGCGCGGGCCACGCGCGAGTCGATCGTGCTCATGGAGGCGGCCGGCTACGACGTCGTGCTGGTGGAAACGGTCGGCGTCGGGCAGTCCGAGGTGACCGTGGCCAACATGGTCGACTGCTTCCTGTTCCTCACTCTCGCGCGCACCGGCGACCAGCTCCAGGGCATCAAGAAGGGTGTCCTGGAGATGGCGGACATCGTCGCGGTCAACAAGGCCGACGGCGACTTCGCCCCCGCGGCCCGGGCCGCCGCGCGCGAGCTGCAGGGCGCCCTGCGCCTCATGCGCCGCCCGAACGAGCCCTGGTACACGCCCGTCCTGACCTGCTCCGGCCTGACCGGCGACGGCCTGGACGAGCTGTGGGACACGATCCTCAAGCACCGCGAGGTCCTGGAGTCCACCGGGCGCCTCGCCGAACTCCGGCGCCGCCAGCAGGTGGACTGGACGTGGTCCGCGGTGCACGACGCGCTGCTCGCCGAACTGCGCGCCAACCCGGCGGTCAAACACCTCGTCCCCGTCCTCGAACGGCAGGTCCGGGACGGCGAGATCACCCCGACGCTGGCCGCCGCCCGGATCATCGAGGCGTTCCACGGCGGCGAGGACTGACACCCGGCGTCCGGTGCCGCCGCGTGCGTGCGGGGCACCGGACGGTTCGGCACGCTTCGGCGACCCCTGGGAAACCGCGACAAGCCGCGACAAGCCTCGGCAAGGTTCCACAAACCTGTGGCCGCGATGTCGTCATGGCATGACATAACCTGTTCGGGTGTTCCGTCCCCCGAAAGGACGTCTATGCATACCCCCTACGGCCCTGGTGCATGCGCCGGCGAGGGCGCTTTTTCTCACCCGAACGGGGGTAATTCGCTCTCTACCACGTCGCAGACGGCGATGCAACGTACCCTTGCAGGGGTGAACGCATCCCAGCCCGAAGGCTCCGCGGCCCGCAGAGAAGGCCCGGCTTCGGCCGTGGCCTCCCGCGTCGCCGCCTACACCGAGGAACTCGTCGCGTTTCGCCGCGACCTGCACATGCACCCCGAGCTGGGCCGGGAGGAGTTCCGCACCACCAAGCTCGTAGCCGCGCGCCTGGCCGCCGCGGGTCTGACGCCCCGTCTGCTGCCCGGCACCGGCGTCGTGTGCGACATCGCGCCCCGGCCCGGCAGCGCCGACGGCCGCGGCATGGTCGCCTTCCGCGGCGACATCGACGCGCTGCCCGTCGAGGACATGAAGGACGTGCCTTACCGGTCCACGGTCCTGGGGGCGGCCCACGCGTGCGGCCACGACGTGCACACCGCGGTCACCCTCGGCGCCGGGCTCGTGCTCGCCGACCTCGCCCGCGACGGGCTGCTGACCCGCCCGGTCCGGCTGATCTTCCAACCCGCGGAGGAGAAGCTGCCCGGCGGCGCGCTCGACGTCATCGCGGCCGGCGGCCTCGACGGCGTCGAGGAGATCCACGCGGTGCACTGCGACCCGCGCGTCGAGGTGGGCCGCGTCGGGCTCAAGGTCGGCGCCATCACCTCCGCATGCGACCGGCTGATCATCACGCTGGACGGCCCCGGCGGGCACACCGCGCGCCCCCACCAGTCCACCGACCTGGTCACGGCGCTGGCCAAGATGGCCGCCGAGCTGCCCGCCGCCCTGGCCCGCCGCATCGACCCGCGGTCCGGGATGAGCGTCGTGTGGGGCCGCATCGCGGCCGGCTCCGCGCCGAACGTCATCCCGCAGCGCGGCGAATTGGACGGAACCCTGCGCTGCCTGGACATCGCCGCCTGGCGCCAGGCCCCCGACCTGCTCCAGGAACTCGTCGACGCGATCGCCGCGACGTACGGCGCCAAGTGGGAGCTGGAACACCACCGCGGCGTCCCGCCGGTGGTCAACGACGCCGACGCGGTCGCCGCCGCCCGCGAGGTGGCCGCCGGGCTGCTCGGTGCCGACTCCGTCGAGACCACCGAGCAGAGCCTGGGCGGCGAGGACTTCTCGTGGTTCCTGGAGAACGTGCCCGGCCAGCTCACCCGGCTGGGTGTGCGCCCGGTGGGTGAGGCGCCGTACGACCTGCACCAGGGCCGCTTCGACGTGGACGAGCGCGCGATCGGCATCGGTGCCGCCCTGTTCGCCGGGCTCGCGCTGCGCCCGCCGGCCTGACCCCGGCGGGCCGCCGCGGCCCGTCCCGGCCAACCGCCGCTTATTACAACCAGGTAAGAATTCCGGCCCCGCACCCTCCGGTGCGGGGCCGTGCTTTTACCGTGCCGCAAAGCGGGGAAACCGTGGTGCCGTGAGGACAGCGCCACCGGGGCGGCCCGGTCGTTCCGCAAGCGCCACCCGCGCGGTCCGGAGGTGATCCGGACGGGCTATCGGATCGTGTCCAAGTGGTGATCCGGCCCGTATGTCAGAGATATTGCTTTTGTATGTATGCTCTGCGGCGGTTCATATGTCTACGCGCGTTGGCCGCGAGTCTACTCGCGTTGAACGCGGTGTGTCAGGCCTAGGCCGCAACACGTCGTGCACTTGATTGGCCCTGATTTCCGCGCCGTTAGGCGCGCTTCGGAAGGAGACACCCCGTGCGCCGGGTATCCAAGGTCGCCGTGGTCGCGGTCACCGGGGCTCTCGCCCTGACTGCCACCGCCTGTGGAAGCAAGCCGAAGAGCGAGAGCAACAGCACGCCGTCCGCGTCGGCGGGTGCCGGCGGGGGCGCGAGCGGCACGAAGGTCAAGGCCTGCATGGTCACCGACACCGGCGGCATCGACGACCGCTCGTTCAACGCCTCGGCGTGGCAGGGCCTGCAGCAGGCACAGAAGGAACTCGGCGCGGACGTCAAGTACGTCACCTCGAAGTCCGAGAACGACTACGTGCCGAACCTGGACTCCCTGGTCAAGGAGAACTGCACGGTCATCGTCGCGGTCGGCGGCCTGATGGCGGACGCCACCACGCAGTCCGCGAAGAACAACCCGAACCAGAAGTACCTGATCATCGACTCGTCGAGCGTCGGCAACAACGTCAAGGGCCTCGAGTACAACACCGCGCAGGCGGCGTTCCTCGGCGGCTACCTGGCCGCCGCGCAGAGCCAGACCGGCAAGGTCGCCACCTTCGGCGGCAAGAAGATCCCGCCGGTCACCATCTACATGGACGGCTTCGTCGAGGGCGTCAAGTACTACAACCAGGTCAAGGGCAAGAACGTCCAGGTCCTCGGCTGGGACGAGGCCACGCAGGACGGCTCGATGGCCGAGAAGTTCGACTCGCCCGCCGACGGCGAGCGCATCGCGAACGACTTCATCGCGCAGGGCGCGGACGTCATCCACCCGGTCGCCGGCCAGACCGGCCTGGGCGCCGCCTCCGCCGCCTCGAAGAGCAACGGCAAGGCGAGCATCCTCTGGGTCGACGTCGACGGCTACCAGTCCGCCGAGCAGTACAAGAACGTCATGCTCTCCACCGTGACCAAGGGCATCGCCGACTCGGTGTTCAAGGCGATCCAGGAGACCGGCCAGGGCCAGTACAACACCCAGCCGTACCTGGGCACGCTGCAGAACGGCGGCGTCGGCCTGGCCCCGTACCACGACTTCGACTCCAAGGTCTCCGCGCAGACCAAGCAGGAGATCGACCAGCTGAAGCAGGACATCATCAGCGGCAAGATCCCGATCACCTCGCCGGCCCAGCCGAAGAGCTGACCTCCCGGCCGGGCGCCGCACCCGGGGTCCGCCCCGGAGGCAGCGCCCGGCCGTGCCGCTGTCCGGCCCGCCGCCCGGCGGGCCCCCGGCGTTCCGGCCCCGTCGGGGCCGGGCCCCACGAGACTTTCCGACCACCGCGCGCCCGTGCCCCGGGCGTCGCGCCGCTGAGGAGGTGACCGCGCTGAAGCTGGAACTGCGCGGGATCACGAAACGGTTCGGATCGCTGGTCGCCAACGACCACATCGATCTGACCGTCGAGCCCGGAGAGATCCATTGCCTCCTCGGTGAGAACGGCGCGGGCAAGTCCACGCTGATGAACGTCCTGTACGGGCTCTACGAGCCGACGTCGGGCGAGATCGTCGTGGACGGCACGCCCCGGACGTTCCGGACCGCGGGCGACGCCATCGCGGCCGGCATCGGCATGGTGCACCAGCACTTCATGCTCGTCCCGGTGTTCACCGTCGCCGAGAACGTCATGCTCGGCCACGAGGAGACCGGCGCGCTCGGCTGGCTCGACCGCCGCCGGGCCCGCAAGAAGGTGCTCGACCTGGTCGCCGAGTACGGCCTGGCCGTCGACCCGGACGCGACCGTCGAAGACCTCCCGGTCGGCCTCCAGCAGCGCGTCGAGATCCTCAAGGCCCTGGTGCGCGACGCCAAGGTGCTCATCCTCGACGAGCCCACCGCGGTGCTCACCCCGCAGGAGACCGAGGAACTCTTCCGGGTCATGCGGGCGCTGCGCGAGTCCGGGCACTCGATCGTCTTCATCACCCACAAGCTCAAAGAGGTCAAGGCGGTCGCCGACCGGATCACCGTCATCCGGCGCGGCAAGGTCGTCGGCAGCGCCGACCCGCAGGCCTCCGAGACCGAGCTGGCCTCGCTGATGGTCGGCCGCCCGGTCGAACTCGTCGTGCACAAGGAGCCCGCGCGGCCCGGCGACGTCCGGTTCACCCTGGACAAGGTCACCGTGCTGGACGACCTGGGCAACGTCCAGGTGAACGACGTCAGCCTCGACCTGCGCGAAGGCGAGATCCTCTGCATCGCGGGCGTGCAGGGCAACGGCCAGACCGAGCTGACCGAGGCGATCCTCGGGCTGCGCAAGCCCGCCGCCGGGAAGATCGCCCTCGACAACAAGGACCTGACCGCGCTCAACCCGCGGCGCACGCTCGACTCGGGCGTCGGGTTCGTCCCCGAGGACCGCCAGCACGACGGCATCGTCGGGGAGTTCTCGGTCGCCGAGAACCTCGTCCTCGACCTGGTGACCCGGGAGCCGTTCGGCGGCGGCATCGCGATCAAGCCGAAGCAGGTGCGGGAGAACGCCCGGCAGCGCGTCGCGGAGTTCGACATCCGCACGCAGTCCATCGACAGCCCCGCGGGCACGCTGTCCGGCGGCAACCAGCAGAAGGTGGTCGTCGCCCGGGAGATGTCGCGGCCGCTGCGGCTGTTCATCGCCTCGCAGCCGACCCGCGGCGTCGACGTGGGCGCCATGGAGTTCATCCACCAGCGCATCGTCGCCGAGCGCGACCTGGGCACGCCGGTCGTCATCGTGTCCACCGAACTCGACGAAGTCGTGGCGCTCGCCGACCGCATCGCGGTGATGTACCGCGGGCGGATCGTCGGCGTGGTGCCGCCGACCGCGACCCGCGAACAGCTCGGCCTGCTGATGGCCGGCGTCGACGACCCGGCACTGCTCGCCGAGGCCGGCGGCGGCAAGGCCCTCGACACGCGGTTCGGCGTCGGGCCCGCCCGGACCGACGGCCCGGACCTCGCCAAGTCCGACGGCGCCCCGGCCGACCGCGCGGGTACCGACCAGACCGACCGCACCAGCACCGACGGGGAGGAGGGACCGGCATGAGCGACGCGACCCCAGCCCCCCAGCCGCCCGCCGAAACGGAAAAGCCGCACGGCGGACCGGACAAGAAGCCCTCGATGGGCAAGGCCGTCGTCGACGCGATCGTCACCGGCAACTCGGTCGTCGTGACGTTCCTGGCGATCGTCCTCGGCCTGCTTGTCGGCGCCGTGCTCATCGTGCTGTCCGACCAGGACGTCCTCGACAAGTACAAGTACTTCTTCGCGGACCCGGGCGACTCGCTGTCCGCGTCGTGGGACGTCGTCAAGAACGCCTACGTCGCGCTGTTCAAGGGCTCGATCGTCGACCCGGGCACCTTCGACAGCAACTACGCGCCGTACATCCTCGGCCCGATCTCCGAGACCATCTCGCAGGCCACCCCGCTGATCTTCGGCGGTATCGCGGTCTCGATCGCCTTCCGCGCCGGCATGTTCAACATCGGCGCGCAGGGCCAGATCATCGCCGGCGCCATCCTCGCGTCGTGGATGGGCTTCCAGTTCGACCTGCCGATCGTGATCCATCTCGTGCTGGTGATCATCGCGGGCATCCTGGGCGGCGCGATCTACGGCGGCCTCGCGGGCTTCCTCAAGGGCCGGTTCGGCGCGCACGAGGTGATCGTCACGATCATGCTCAACTACATCGCGCTGTTCTTCTTGTCCTGGCTGCTCACCACGGACGCGTTCCGGCGGCCCGGAACCCAGCAGCCGATCGGCAAATCCGCGCACTCGCACGCCTCGCTGCCCCGGCTGTTCGGCGATGACCTGCGCATCAACTTCGGCATCGTCCTGGCGATCGCCGCGGTGGTCCTCTACTGGTGGATCCTCAACCGTTCGGCGATGGGCTTCGAACTGCGCGCCGTCGGCTCCAATCCGGACGCCGCGCAGACGGCGGGCATGAGCGTGCCGCGCGCCCAGTTCGTCGCGATGGCCCTCGCGGGCGGCATGGCCGGCCTGATCGGCGTGTCGCAGGTGATGGGCCCGTACAACCCGGCGCACAGCCTCACCCCGTCGATCGACGCGGGCCTCGGCTTCACCGCCATCACCGTCGCGCTGCTCGGCAGGACCTCGCCGGTCGGCATCGTCTTCGCGTCGCTGCTGTTCGGCGCGCTCCAGGCGGGCGGTTCCCGGATGCAGGCCTCGGCCGGCGTCTCGATCGACATCGTCATCGTCGTCCAGGCGGTCATCGTGCTCATGGTCGCGGCCCCGCCGCTGGTCCGCACGATCTTCCGGCTCAAGGGCGCACACAGCGGCGGCGAAGGCGCACTGGTCGCCCCGCAGACCACCGGGGCGGGGGCGGAATCGTGACCGACGACAAGCGGCCTGGCGGCCCCGGGCAGCCGGAGACCCCTGGCAGCTCCGGGAACTCCGGGAACTCCGGGCACCCCGACGGGCCGGACAAGGAAGGCGGAGCAGGCGTGGGCACGCTCATCACGCCCGAGGCCGAGGCGCCGCAGACCGCGACCGGCGCGGCGGCCCGGACTCTGGAACGCGCCGCACTGCGCCGCGCGCTGGTCACCGGCATCGGCTTCATCGTCGTCGGCCTCTACGCCCTGTGGGCGTTCGGCCTCGGCACGGACTCCGGCGTCGACGCGGTGTTCGGCATGAACATCGCCAACTCGTCGGCGACCGAGGTCTCGCCGCTGCACGTCGCGGCGCGCGGCACGGCCATCGCGATGTCGATCGTGTGCATGGCGTCGGGCGTCCTGCGGATCGTCTTCGACAAGTCGAAGCTGTGGCGCCGGGTGAGCGCCGGCCTGTTCGTCGCCGCGTTCGTGGTGGCGTTCCTGTGCTGGGCGGTCGCGGGCAAGTCGATGTCCTTCGCGGGCGCGCTGCAGAACACCATGCTCGCCGCGACGCCGCTCATCCTGGGCGCCCTCGCCGGGGTCATCGGCGAGCGGTCCGGCATCGTCAACATCGCGATCGAAGGCCAGTTCCTGTTCGGCGCGTTCGGTGCGGCGCTGACCGCGTCGGTCACCGGCTCGCTGACCGCCGGCCTGTTCGCGGGCGCGGCGGCGGGCGGCCTGGTCGGCCTGCTGCTGGCCGTGTTCGCGGTGCGCTACCTGGTCGAGCAGGTCGTCCTCGGTGTCGTGATCAACCTGCTGGTGTCCGGCATCACGGGCTTCCTGTACACACAGCTGCTCCAACCGAACAGCGACAAGTACAACAACCCGGGCGTCTTCGCGAACCACAAGATCCCCGGCCTGGGCGACATCCCGGTGATCGGCCCGGTGCTGTTCGACGTCAACGTCATCGTGTACCTGATGTACGCGCTCGTCGCCGTCGTGCACTTCGGCCTCTTCTACACCCGCTGGGGCCTGCGCGCCCGCGCGGTCGGCGAGCACCCCACCGCCGCGGACACCGTGGGCATCAAGGTCAACCGGACGCGCTACATCAACGTCGGCCTGGCCGGCTGCATCGCGGGCATCGGCGGCGCGTTCCTCACCATCGGCACGGTCGGCACGTTCAGCAAGGACATGGCGTCCGGTGCGGGCTACATCGCGCTGGCCGCGGTCATCTTCGGCCGCTGGCGGCCGATGGGCGCGGTCGCCGCGGCCCTGCTGTTCGGCTTCTCGAAGGCGCTCGCGACCTCGCTCCAGCCGCTGCACACGCCGATCCCGGCCGAGTTCCTCAATATGATCCCGTACATCGTCACCGTGTTCGCGGTGGCCGGCCTGGTCGGCAAGGTGCGCCCGCCGGCCGCGGCCAACAAGCCTTACACGAAGGGCTGATCCGTGGCGGACGCGATAGACCCGGCGGCGGTCGACTGGGAAGCGCTTCGGGACGCCGCGAGGGCCGCCATGGCCCACGCGTACGTGCCCTACTCGAAGTTCCCCGTGGGCGCCGCCGCCGTGGTCGAGGACGGACGCACGGTGTCCGGCTGCAACGTGGAGAACGCGTCGTACGGCGTGACGCTCTGCGCCGAATGCGGCCTGGTCGGCGAACTGCACATGACCGGCGGCGGCCGCCTGACCGCGTTCACCTGCTGCGACGGCGACGGCGCGATCCTCATGCCGTGCGGACGCTGCCGCCAACTGCTGTGGGAGCACGGCGGCCCGGAGCTGCTGGTGGACACCGAGCGCGGCATCCGGCCGCTGAGCGAACTGCTGCCGGACGCGTTCGGCCCCCACAACCTGAGCTAGGCCGGGCCCGGGTGCGGCGTCGTCCGCCGTACCGGCCCGGAACCGACATCGGCAAGGAGCACGTGGAACCCATGGACGTCATCTCCGTCATCCGTACCAAGCGCGACAAGGGCGAGCTGAGCGACGCCCAGATCGACTGGGTGGTGGACGCGTACACGCGCGGCGAGGTCGCGGACGAGCAGATGTCCGCCCTGGCGATGGCGATCCTGCTCAACGGCATGACCGCGGGCGAGATCAACCGGTGGACCGACGCGATGATCGCGTCCGGCGAGCGCATGGACTTCTCCGGGCTGCCGCGCCCGACCGCGGACAAGCACTCCACCGGCGGCGTCGGCGACAAGATCACCCTGCCGCTCGCCCCGCTGGTCGCCGCGTGCGGCGTGGCCGTGCCGCAGCTGTCCGGACGCGGTCTCGGCCACACCGGCGGCACGCTCGACAAGCTCGAATCGATCCCGGGCTGGCGTGCGCAGCTGTCCAACGACGAAATGCTCGCCGTGCTCGGCGACATCGGCGCGGTCATCTGCGCCGCGGGCGACGGCCTCGCGCCCGCCGACAAGAAGCTCTACGCGCTGCGCGACGTCACCGGCACCGTCGAGGCGATCCCGCTGATCGCCAGCTCGATCATGAGCAAGAAGATCGCCGAGGGCACCGGGGCGCTCGTCCTCGACGTCAAGGTCGGCACCGGCGCGTTCATGAAGGACCTCGCCGACGCCCGCGAACTCGCCCGCACCATGGTGCGGTTGGGCGGCGACCACGGCGTCCGCACGGTGGCGCTGCTCACCGACATGTCCACGCCGCTCGGCCTGACTGCCGGGAACGCCCTCGAAGTCCGCGAGTCCGTCGAGGTCCTGGCCGGCGGCGGCCCCGCCGACGTGGTCGAACTGACCCTCGCCCTGGCCCGCGAAATGCTCGCCGCGGCGGGCATGACCGACCGCGACCCGGCCGACGCGCTCGCGAACGGCAGCGCGATGGACGTCTGGCGCCGCATGATCGCCGCCCAGGGCGGCGACCCCGACGCGCCGCTCCCGGTCGCCCGCGAGCAGCACGTCGTCACCGCCCCGTCGACCGGCATCCTGACCCGCCTCGACGCGTACGACGTCGGCATCGCCGCCTGGCGCCTCGGCGCGGGCCGCTCCCGCAAGGAAGAACCCGTCCAGGCCGGCGCGGGCGCCGAACTCCACGCCAAGCCGGGCGACCTCGTCACGGCGGGCCGGCCCCTGCTGACCCTGCACACCGACACCCCGGAGCGCTTCGCCTACGCCCTCGAATCCCTCGAGTCCGCCTTCGACATCGCCCCCGAGGGCACGGCCTTCACGCCGACCCCCATCGTGGTCGACCGCATCGGCCCGACGGCCTGACGGGACTACCGAGTGAGCAGGGACAGGTCGATTTCGAGCGGGTAGGGCACCTTCAGGCGCAGGACCGCCCGCTCGATCGCCGTGGGGACATAGGTGCCGGTGGTCACGTCCAGCTCGAAGACGTGCACCACCGGCGCGCCGTTGTCCTCTTCGACGCGCCAGAAGTGCGGGATGCCGGCCTCGGCGTACTTGCGGGGTTTGGTATCGCGGTCGCGTTCCGCGGATTCTTCGGACACGATCTCTACCGCGAGGACGACCTCACTCGGCAGGTAGTACGTGCGGCTGGCGTCATATGGCGCCGTAACAGCGACGAGATCCGGCTCGGGCCGGTTGCGTTTGCCGAGCTTGATGGTCATTTCCAGTTCGACGCTTACACCCACCGGTGCCTGGCTGGCGAGGTGGTACAGCAGGTTGCCCATCACGCGGGCATGGAAGCTGCGTTGCGGCGACATCATAAAGACGAGCGCTCCGTCGATCAGCTCGATGTGGCGTGGGGCTTCTGCGGGAAGCAGGTCCAGATCGTCTGCCGTCCAACCGCCGGGACTCGGCGGATACATCCAGTCAGGCAGGTCAGCCACAGCTTTTCCTCCTCCGCGGTTGCCGTGAGTCGGCCGCGCACCGAGTGTGTCCTCGCATCGAACGAGGAGGCCGCCTCCGTGCGCAATGTACGGCGCGCGAAGTGCCTCTGCACGGCCTTCACGGTTAATTCATACCCGGGGTCACGCAGCCTTCGCCGCAGCCCGAGTCCGCACCGACGCCGCCACCGGTGCCGTCCCGGTGCTCTTCAGCGGCGCGGCCGCCCACACCGCGACCGTGCACAGGGCCAGGACGAACACCACCGCGCCCCACCAGCCGACCGCGTGGAAGGCCACGCCGCCGACGGGGCCGCCGAGGCTGGAGCCGAGGTAGTAGGCGGCGATGTAGAGGGCGGAGGCCTGCGCGCGGCCGTGGCGGGCGCGCAGGCCGACCGCCGCGCTGGCGGCGGCGTGGCCGGCGAAGAAGCCTGCGGTAAGGACGATCAGGCCCGGGACCACGAACGCCAGGTGGTCGGGCAAGGTCAGGAGCGCACCGGCGGCGGTGACCGCGGCAGCCGCCCACAGGGTGGCGCGGTGGCCGAAGCGGCCGACCATGCGGCCGGCGGCCGTCGAACTGAACGTGCCGGCCAGGTAGATCACGAAGATCGCGCCGACCACCGACTCCGGCAGGTTGAACGGCCGTCCGAGCAGCCGGTAGCCGAGGTAGTTGTAGACGGTGCCGAAGGCCGCCATGAAGAGCATGCCGAGGGCGTAGAGGCGCCGCAGCGCCGGGTCGCCCAGATGCGACCGCAGTGTCCCGGCCAGTTCCCGCCCGGTCACCCCGCTCGGCGCGAAGTGCCGCGACGGCGGCACCAGCAGCCGGAACACCACCGCGCACGCCAGCGCGAGCAGGCTCACCGCGACGATCGCCGTCCGCCACCCGCCGAGGTCCGCCGCGAAGCCGGTGACCAGCCGGCCGCCCATGCCGCCGATGCTGTTGCCCGCGACATACAGGCCCATCGCGGCGCCCAGCGACGCGCCCTCGACCTCCTCGGCCAGGTAGGCCATCGCCGTCGCGGGCAGGCCCGCCAGCGCCACGCCCTGGAGCGTCCGCAGCGCCACCAGCGTCCCGAAGTCCGGGGCGAACGCGGCCAGCAGACCCAGCAGCGCCGCGGCGAAGACGGACACCGTCATGATCCGGGTCCGGCCCACGCGTTCGGACAGCATGCTCACCGGGATCACCGCGACGGCCAGCGCACCGGTCGTCACCGACACCGACATGCTCGCCGCGGCCGGGCTGAGCGCGAACCGCTCGGACAGCTGGGGGAGGAGTGTCTGCGTCGTGTAGAGCAGCGCGAACGTCGCGCAGCCGGCCAGGAACAGCGCCAGGTTGACCCGGCGGTAGCCGGCCGAGCCGCGGGCGTGGCGGAGCGGGACGGCGGGGGACGGGGCGGTGGGGGACACGGGGGCGGATTCCGCGGCTGGCATACCGGTGAAGGTAGAACCGTCCCGGATCATGCGTCCAATGCATGAATAAGCGATGATTGATGCCATGGTGTATGAGAGCAGCTCAGCCCGGTCGGATCCGGCGGAAAACCCGGTCGCATTGCTTGCCCCGCGCCTCGTGCAATTCGCCGCCGTCGCCCGTGCCGAGCATGTGACGCGGGCCGCCGAACAGCTCGGCGTCCCCCAGCCGACGCTCAGCCGCACCGTGGCCCGGCTCGAAGCCGAGTTGGGTGTGCCGCTGCTGGTGCGCACCGGCCGCGGCGTCCGGCTCACCCGCCAAGGCCGCGCGCTCCTCGCCGCCGCGGAACCCGCCCTGGACGCCCTCGACCGGGCTTGCGACGAGATCCGCGGGGACGCCAGTGCGACCCGCGGCAAGGTCGCGTTCGGCTTCCTGCACACCATGGGCCCGGAAGCCGTGCCGGGCCTGCTGCGCGCCTTCCGCGCCGACCACCCGGGCATCCGCTTCGCGCTCGTGCAGACGTCCGCCGCCGACATGCTCGACCGGCTGCGCGCGGGCGAACTCGACCTGTGCCTCACCTCGCCGCCGCCCGACGACCCGGACCTGGAGGTCCGCCCGCTCGACGAACAGCGCCTGTACCTCGTCGTGCCCGCCGACCACCCCCTCGCCGGGCGCCGCCGGGTCCGGCTGGCCGAGGCCGCGGGGGAGACCTTCGTGTGCATGGAACGCGGGTACGGCCTGCGCCGCATCGCCGACGCCCTGTGCGCCGAAGCCGGCTTCACCCCGCACGTCGCGTTCGAAGGCGAGGAAGCCGAAACCCTCCGCGGCCTGGTCGCGGCCGGCCTCGGCGTCGCGCTGCTGCCGGCCCCCGACGCCGTCCGGCCCGGCACTGTGCAGCTCGCCGTCAGTGCGCCGCGCGCCTACCGCACGATCGGTGTCGCGTGGCGTGCGGGCGGTGCCGAGACGGCGCCTGTCCGCCTGTTCCGCGAGTTCGTGCTGAGCCGCACGGGACGCCTGCTGCGCCCGGCCTGAAATACGCCGCGAATACCGCTCCAGGACACCCGACATTCGCGTCTTCTACGCGCGTAGGTACTAAAGTCTGTGCATGCACAGCCACAACGCAGCCTCGCCCTCGGCCGAGCACATCCGCCGGGCCCCGAAGGTCCTCCTCCACGACCACCTCGACGGCGGCCTGCGTCCGGCCACCATCGTCGAACTGGCCGCCGCGGTGGGCTACGACCGCCTGCCCACCACCGACCCCGACGCGCTCGGCGTGTGGTTCCTCGAAGCCGCCGACTCCGGCTCGCTGGAGCGCTACCTCGAGACGTTCGCGCACACCTGCGCCGTCATGCAGACCCGCGACGCTCTGGTCCGGGTCGCCGCCGAATGCGCCGAAGACCTCGCCGCCGACGGCGTCGTCTACGCGGAAGTCCGGTACGCCCCCGAACAGCACCTGGAGAACGGCCTGACCCTCGACGAGGTCGTCGAAGCCGTCAACGAGGGCTTCCGGCTCGGCGAGCACCGCGCCGCCGAAGGCGGCCACCGCATCAAGGTCGGCGCGCTCCTCACCGCGATGCGGCACGCCGCCCGCTCGCTGGAGATCGCCGAACTCGCCAACCGGTACCGCGACCAGGGCGTCGTCGGCTTCGACATCGCGGGCGCCGAGGCCGGCCACCCGCCGACCCGGCACCTCGACGCGTTCGAGTACCTCCAGCGGGAGAACTTCCACTTCACCATCCACGCCGGCGAGGCCTTCGGGCTCCCGTCGATCTGGGAAGCCGTGCAGTGGTGCGGCGCCGACCGGCTCGGACACGGCGTCCGCATCATCGACGACATCACGGTCAAGGACGACGGCACCGTCGAACTCGGCCGCCTGGCCGCCTACGTCCGCGACAAGCGCATCCCGCTCGAAATGTGCCCGACGTCGAACCTCCAGACCGGCGCCGCGGAATCGTACGGAGATCACCCGATCGGACTACTGCGACGCTTGTACTTCCGTGTCACCGTCAACACCGACAACCGTCTGATGAGCGGCACGTCGATGACCCGCGAATTCGACCACCTCGTCGACGCTTTCGGCTACGGCCTGGACGACCTCCAGTGGTTCACCGTCAACGCGATGAAGAGCGCGTTCCTCCCGTTCGACGAGCGTTTGGCCATGATCAACGAGGTCATCAAGCCGGGCTACGCGGCCCTCCGCTCGGAGTGGCTGTTCGCCCGCGGCTGACCCGTCCGGCATGTGCCCGCGGGCCCGGCTTCGCGCTCCCGGAGGCCCGGCCCGCGGCGTTCCCGGGCCCTCCCGCGTTTTTGCACTCCCGTATCGCGTTCGCTACCTTTCGTGCTCATGTCGTCACGTGGCGTGGCAGTTTCCGCGCCCGCAACCGGAGGATGCACATGCGATCGGTAACACGTAAGGCGGCTGTCACGGCCGGACTCGGTGCGGCGATCGTGGCCGGAGCGGCTGCCCCCGCCCTGGCCGCGGGCAACGGCGCCGCCGGCCTGCTCGACCCGCAGGCGCCCGGCCTGCCGCAGGTGGCGCAGGAGAACGCGGGCAACATCGGCCCGTTCCCGGTGGGCCAGCTGACCGAGCAGCTCCCGACCGGCCAGGTCTCCGGCCTCACCGGCGGACTGGAGCAGACCGCCCAGCAGGCCACCGGCGCGCTGCCGACCGGCACGCTCCCCGGCGTGCCCGGCGTCAGCGGCCTCGTGCCCGGCGGCCTGGTCCCCGGCCTGGGCTGACCGAGCCCGCTTCTCGGGCCGCGCTCCCTCGGGGCGCGGCCCGAGCCGTGCCCGGGGTCGGCCGAGTGGCGGAGGGGGCGTCAGAATCTGCCGTACAGCTGCTGCGCGACGTTCCCCAGATAGGGGCCGGTCATGGTTTTCGCGGCGGTCAGCGTGATGCCCAGCGACACGTTGCTCACCAGGTAGCGTTTGCCGTTCACTTCGGCGAACCAGCCGCCGCCGCTGGACCCGCCGGTCATCGTGCAGCCCATCCACAGCATGTCGGGACGCGGCCAGCCGGTGTTGCGGAAGTCCGTGGTCGGCGACGAGCAGCTGTACATCTCGCGGCCGTCGAACGGCGGTTCGCCCGGGTACCCGTAGGACTCGACGTCCAGGCCGCGCGGCGCGTTGAAGAGTATTTCCGCGCTGCTGCCGAGGGTGTCCTCCAGGGACTTCTTCCCGGCCGGCGGCTGCACGAGGAACGCGCCGAAGTCGAACGGCGAGGCGATGCTGTCGCGTTCCGGGTCGGCGTCCTTCACCCACTGGTCGCTGACCTCGACCTGCCGGGCCGGCCAGCGGCCGTACGGCTCCCGCTCGGCGCGCGTCGCGCCCGCCCCGTTGTAGCCCGGTATGAACGTCACGCGCGTGTAGAAGTCGGCTCCCTTGCCGCCGTGCAGGCAGTGCGCCGCCGTCCACACCATGTTGCCGCTCGGGTGGTGCACCACGGTGCCGCTGCACTCGGCGACCCCGCCGGGCACCTCGAAGAAGATCTTGCCGCGTATCGCCTTGTCGGGATCCGAGTACGGGCCGTCCACCAGCGCCGCCTGGACCGTCGACGGCGGCCGGTAGTTCTGCCCGGACGGTGCCTCCGCGCCGGGCGTGATCTGCGGCCCGACCGGCTTCGCGCTGCCCTGCTTGCCCTCGTCGTCCCAGAACCGGTTGTTGTCCTGGATCTCCTTCTCGGAGTACTCCTTCGACGACATCGCGGACGTCTTGCCGGCCTCGATCGCGAGCGACCCGCTGAGGAACAGCCCCAGCAGCGTCACGATCACGCCGCCGATCACGGACAGCGTGATGATCCGGTTCTTGTGGTGCGTCGGCCCCACCGGGCCTCCCCCCTCGCCTCCGCCGTCCGTCCGGGCCCTCCCCGGGCCGGGCACGGCCGCACGCGGCGGCCGGACCCCTCACGGATGATAGGCGCAGGCGGAGCCTGCGGGGTCACCCCTCCTGCGGGATGACCACCCACATCACCAGGTAGAGCAGGAACTGCGGGCCGGGCAGCAGGCAGGACAGCACGAATCCGATGCGCACCGCCTTCGGCGACCAGCCGAAGCGCTGCGCGAGTCCCGCGCACACTCCGGCGATCATGCGCCCGTCACGCGGGCGGACCAGCTTGGCGGGCTGCGTGGCGTACATGGCGCTCGGCCTCCTCTGCGCGGCACGTCCGTCGTGCCGTCTCGCTTTCGAAGGTAGGCGACCAAAACGGACGTTTCGTCATCCTGCGGGTGTGCCGGACCCTGACCCGGAGGTAGGGGATTACCCCGTCCCCTTGGCCGTCGACGGCGCCGCGGCCGGCGTCTTCTGATAGGCCGCGCACTGCTCCGCCCGCGCCGGTCCGGTCCGTCCGGCCAGCGGCAGCCCCTCGGTCTTCGCGGCGCGCTGCAGCGTGCACACGATCTGTCCGAGGGCCAGCGGGTTGAGCGCCGCCACGTTGTCGACATCCAGCCGCACCAGGTCCGCCGGGTCGCCGGCCTGCGGTTCGGCCAGGCCGATCCCGCCCGCGGGCACCGCGCTCGTCCAGCCCTGCGCGGCTTCCGAGGCACTGGGTCCCTTGGCCAGTTCGCGCAGCAGCCGGTCGATCAGGGACATCCTCAGGGGATCTCCGGGGGCCGCGGCCCGGGTCGCCCCGGGGGCCGGGACCTGGATGTCCACCGCATCGCCGCGCGGCACCGGCTGCGGACGCCCTTCGCGGATCAGGTAGATCTGGTGCTGCGCGACCGGGGCCGTGGTCGCCGTGCCCGGCGCGGGGCGCTTGGCCGGCTCGCCGGCGTTGATCGGCCCGTCCGTGGACCGGATGCCGCAGCCCGCCAGCGTGGCGGCGAGCACGGCCGCCGCCAGCGCCGCGGGCACGCCGCCGGGCAGCCCGGCGCGCGGCCGGGAGCGGAGCGGCGTCCGGCGGCCGGAGGACCGCCGCACCGGGGCTCCGCGCGGGCGCCGCAGGGTTCCGCGTACCGTCACCGCCGTCCTCCCAACTGCGCTCCGTCGTCCAGGTCGTGCCCGGTGTCGTCGGCGAAGTCGCCGCCCTCCGGGCCGTAGTCCGCCGGATCGTCGTCCGGCGGCACCAGCGGCAGCCGCAGGCTGAACATCGCGCCGCCGCCCGGGACGTTCGACGCGGACGCCGTGCCGCCGTGGATCCGGGCGTTCTCCATCACGATCGACAGGCCCAGGCCGCTGCCCTCGGAACGCGCCCGCGAGCTGTCCGCCTTGTAGAACCGGTCGAACACGTGCGGCAGCACGTCCTCCGGAATGCCCGGCCCGGTGTCCGAGACGTGGATGACCAGGTCCTCGGCGCCCGGCTCGGCGAGCAGGCCCGGGTCGGCCGCCCGGGGTTCGCGGCGGATGACCACGGTCACCGGCGAACCGCCGTGCCGCAGCGCGTTGCCGACCAGGTTCGACACCATCACGTCCAACCGCCGGGCGTCCACTCGCGCCACGATGTCGCGCGGCGACCGCAGGTCGACCGCGTCCATCCAGGCCCGCGCGTCCAGGCAGGCGGTGACCAGGTCGGCGATGTTCACCTCGTCGAGGACCAGGGCGGCGGTGCCCGCGTCGAACCGCGACACCTCCATCAGGTCCTCGACCAGCGTCGCGAGCCGCTCGATCTCCGCGACCACCAGCCGCGCGGCCGGGGCGCCCTGCTCGCCGAGGCTGTCCGCCTCCTCCTCGAGCAGTTCGCTCACCGCGGTCATCGCGGCCAGCGGAGTGCGCAGCTCGTGCGACACGTCCGCGACGAACCGCCGGGACGACGACTCCAGCGCCCGCAACTCCGTGACGCTGCGTTCGAGTTTCTCCGCGGCGTCGTTGAAGGTACGGGCGAGATCCGCGAGTTCGTCCGAGCCACGGACGTCCAGCCGGGTGTCGAGCTGCCCCGCACCCAGCTGCCGCGCCGCGTTGCCGAGCCGCCGCACCGGACGCAGCACATGCCGCGCCCCCACGAGGGCCAGCACCGCCGCGGCGCCCAAGGCCAGCACCGCACCCGTGGTCAGGTAGCGGGCCAGCGACGTCAGATCGGTCTGCTCGGCGCGCAGCGACTGGAACATGTACCCGGTCGGCCCGTCGGGCGCGCCGGGCGTGTCCGTGACCACCTTGGTGCCGCCGACGAGATACGGCTGCCCCTTGATGCTGATCCGCTGGAAGTACATGTGGTAGTTGCCCTGCGCATCGCGGGTGTTGACCGCTTTCTGCAGGTCCGCGGGTACTTCCTTCAGCGTGAACTCGCCCGACGTCGCCGCCGTGTTCGTGCCGTCGCCGACCAGCACCACCGCGTAGCCGAAGCTGGTGTTGCGGAGCTGCTGCACGGCCGCGTCGAGTTCGGCGTCCGTCGGGTTCGCCGACAGGTTCGTCGACACCCGGCCGAGGCCGTCGCGGAACTCCTTGATGACCGAGTCCTGGGCACGCTGGAGCACGGCGTTGCGGGTGAGCCAGTAGGCGATCCCGGAGGCCAGGACCGCGGAGATCAGCGCGACGATCGCGAACGCCGCGAGGATCCGCACGCGCAGCGAGCTGAGCCGCATGGCATGCCCGATCCTCGCCAGCACCGGCCGCCGGTTGCGCGGCGTCTTGCGGCCCGTCACGGCGGGTCGAGGCGGTAACCGACGCCGCGGACCGTGCGGATCAACGTCGGCGCCGACGGCACCAACTCGACCTTGGCGCGCAGCCGCTGGACGCAGGCGTCCACCAGCCGCGAGTCGCCGAGGTAGTCGTGTTCCCACACCAGCCGCAGCAACTGCTGGCGCGACAGCGCCTGGCCGGGCCGGCGGCTCAGCTCGACGAGCAGCCGCAGTTCGGTCGGTGTGAGGGACAGCTCTTCGCCGCCCTTGGTCACGATCATCGCGTTGCGGTCGACCACCAGGTCGCCGAACACCGACGCATCGGACACTTCGCGTTCGCCGCGGCGCAGGACCGCCCGGATCCGGGCGTCCAGCACGCGAGGCTGCACGGGCTTGACGACGTAGTCGTCCGCCCCCGACTCCAGGCCCACGACGACGTCGATGTCGTCGTTGCGCGCGGTCAACAGGATGATCGGCAGCGAGTCGGTCCGGCGGATCCGCCGGCACACCTCGAATCCGTCGATCCCGGGCAGCATCACGTCCAGCACGATCAGGTCGGGGCGCTGTTCGCGCCACCGCTCCAAACCAAGCTCGCCGGTGGCCGCCGTCACCACCCGGTGACCCTGGCGGCCCAACGCGAGTTCGAGGCCGGTACGCACGGCCTCGTCATCCTCGATCAGCAACAGGTAGGGCACGCGAGCCATTGTGTCTGACGTCACGAGTGGGAAGAACACGGGTCCGCAATCCCCGGTTCTGCCCGCCCGTTCCCTGTTGCATACCTGTGACACGAGGCAGACGGTCCGATGAAGCCCGACCAGCAGAGTTGTGGTCGTGAACGAACCTCGCGTCGGAGCAGGTTTTGGGGGAGGAACCATGCAGACTCAGATCGACCGCCACGACAACCGCCGTAACGTCGTCGCACTCGCCGCGGTCCCCAGTGCCGGAACGGCCGCCTCGCGTGCCGCGGTGCCGGACACCGGATGTGTGGACGACGACTTCACGGCGTACGTCCGCGAGCGCCGCTCGGCGCTGTTCGCCACCGCGTACCACCTCACGGGGGACCGCAACGAGGCCGAGGACCTGCTGCAGAGCGCCCTGATGAGCACCTACCAGGCGTGGGGCCGCATCCAGGACAAGGCCGCGCTCGGCGGGTACCTCCGCCGCACGATGACCAACCTGCACATATCGGCATGGCGCCGCCGCCGGATCGGCGAGTACCCCACCGAGGAGATGCCCGAGCGCGCCGACTGCTCGGACTCGATGGGCGACACCGAACTGCGCGCCGTGCTCTGGCAGGCGCTCGCCAAGCTGCCCGAGCCGCAGCGCACGATGCTCGTGCTGCGCTACTACGAGGGCCGCACCGACCCCGAGGTCGCCGAGGTGCTCGGCGTCAGCGTCGGCACGGTCAAGAGCAGCATCTGGCGCGCCCTGCGCCGGCTCCGCGAGGACGAGGCGCTGAGCTTCGGCGCGGACGAGGCTTTCGCGGAGCTGGTCGCCTGACCCACGAGCCCGCGTCGGCGGGTCGTGCGCAACGCCGCGAGTGTTCACAGAGTCCGGGGGGGCTTGGTGGGGACTCAGAAGTCCCGGGAACGGTCCGCGAGGGCCGGCCCCGGGACTTCGTCGTTTCCGGGGCCGTGCGGCTGGTGGGGGAGGCAAGGTGTGGTGCGGGGGAGGTCGTGGCGGCGCGCCCGGGGGTCGGAGTCCCCGGTGGCTGCGCGGTCGCGCTGCGGAGGTTACGCGGGCAAAGACGGCCTTTCCCGCCGGTTGGTTCCGGCCTCGTCACAGAGTGGTGCCGGAGACGTGCCGGGCCGCGTCGGCGGACCCGCCGCACGCGCGGCGGACACACCGCCAATTGCCGCCGCGTTGCCCCGGGCGGACGTATTTCGCTACCTTCCGTGGTGATTCGGGCGCTCAGCGTGTCGATGCCGCGCTCGCAAGGAAACGGAAGGAAATCGCATGGCTTCGCCTCTGCGTACCGTGATGGCAGCGTCGCTCGGCGCCGCGGTCGCCCTCGGCATCGGCGCGTCCGCCGCGAGCGCCGCCCCGCCGGTGCAGCCCGGCCAGACGCGCCTGGACCCGGCGCTCGACGCGGCGCTGCCCGCCGTCCTCAACCCGGCCCAGACCGCCGCGCTGAACCCGCTGGCCGGCACCGGCTTCAACCCGCTCGACAACGCGGTCGGCACGGAGGTCGGCGACCTCCCGGTGGGCACCGACATGGCCACCGGCAAGCTCGCGCACGGCACCAACCTGCAGGACCTGCTCGGCAACGGTCCGCTGCAGGGCGTCGGCCCGCTGGTCTGACCCGGTGCGGGCACCCCGCACGGAAAAGCCGGGCGGCCGCCCCGTGAGGCGGCCGCCCGGCCCGTTCCGTCCGCCGGTCAGCTCCCGGTCGGGTGCCAGACCGTACGGGTCTCGGTGAACGCGAGCATCCGCGCCACGCCCGGGTCGGCCGTCCAGTCCGGCTCCTTGGCGTCCGGCCGCAGCACGCGCTTGAGGTTGTCCGCGGCGGCGACCTCCAGGTCGCGCACCGACGCCACCCCGGCGTTGTGCGACGCGCCCGCCAGGTCGATCGCGTTGACGTCCTGGTGCGCGGCCAGCCACGGCGCCACCTCGGCGAGCGGACCGCTGAGGATGTTCACCACACCGCCCGGCACGTCGGACACGCCCAGCACCTCGCCGAACGCCAGCGCGGGCAGCGGCGCCTGCTCGGACGCCAGCACCACCGCGGTGTTCCCGGTTGCGATCACCGGCGCCACCACGCTGGTCAGCCCGAGCAGCGACGACTTCCGCGGGGCGAGCACGGCGACCACGCCGGTCGGCTCCGGCGTGGACCAGTTCGCGTACGGCCCCGCCACCGGGTTCGCGCCGCCGGCCACCTGCGCGAGCTTGTCCGTCCAGCCCGCGTACCAGACCCAGCGGTCCACGGACGCGTCGACGAGCGCCAGCGCCTTGTTGCGGCCCACGCCCTCCGCCGCCGACACCTCGGACGCGTACTCCTCGCGGCGCGCCTCCAGCATCTCGGCGATCCGGTACAGCACCTGCCCGCGGTTGAACGCCGTCGCGCCCGACCAGCCCGGGTACGCCTTGCGCGCGGCGACCACCGCGTCGCGGGCGTCCTTGCGGGTGCCGCGCGGCGCGTTCGCCACCGGCCGGTCCTTCGTGTCGGTCACGGCGTACACCCGTCCGCTCTCGGAGCGGGGGAACTTGCCCCCGATGTACAGCTTGTAGGTCTTGTTGACCGCCAGACGAGACTCAGACATCGAGGTAGGCCTCCAGCCCGTGGCGGCCACCCTCACGGCCGAATCCGGATTCCTTGAAGCCGCCGAACGGCGACGCCGGGTCGAAGCGGTTGAAGGTGTTCGTCCACACGACGCCCGCGCGGAGCCGCTGCGCCGTCCACAGGGCCTTGGCGCCCTTCTCCGTCCACACGCCCGCGGACAGGCCGTACGGCGTGTTGTTGGCCTTCTCGACGGCCTCGGCCGGGGTGCGGAACGTCAGCACGGACAGCACCGGGCCGAAGATCTCCTCGCGCGCGATGCGGTGCGCCTGCGTCACGCCGGTGAACACGGTCGGCGGGAACCAGAAGCCCTTCGCGGGGATCTCGCACGGCGCCGTCCAGCGCTCGGCGCCTTCCTCGTCGCCGGCGTTGACCAGGCGCGTGATGCGGTCGAGCTGCTCGGCCGAGTTGATCGCGCCCACATCGGTGTTCTTGTCCATCGGGTCGCCGAGACGCAGGGTGCCCAGGCGGCGGGTCAGCATGTGCAGGACCTCGTCGGCGACGGACTCCTGCACGAGCAGCCGCGATCCGGCGCAGCACACCTGGCCCTGGTTGAAGAAGATGCCGTTGACGATGCCTTCGACGGCCGAGTCGAGCGCGGCGTCGTCGTAGACGATGTTCGCGGCCTTGCCGCCGAGTTCGAGGGTCAACTTCTTGCCGGTGCCCGCGACGGTGCGCAGGATCTGCTTGCCGACCTCGGTCGAGCCGGTGAACGCGATCTTGTCGACGTCCGGGTGCGCGACGACCGCGCGGCCGGTGTCGCCCGCGCCGGTCACGATGTTGACGACGCCCGCGGGCAGCCCGGCCTCGACGCAGATCTCCGCGAAGCGCAGCGCGGTGAGCGGCGTCGTCTCGGCGGGCTTGAGGACCACCGTGTTGCCCGCGGCGAGCGCCGGGGCGATCTTCCACGCGAGCATCAGCAGCGGGAAGTTCCACGGGATGACCTGTCCGGCCACGCCGAGCGGCTTCGGGTCGGCCCCGAAGCCGGCGTGCGCGAGCTTGTCGGCCCAGCCCGCGTAGTGGAAGAAGTGCGCGGCGACCAGCGGGATGTCGACGTCGCGCGATTCGCGGATCGGCTTGCCGTTGTCCAGCGTTTCCAGCACCGCGAGTTCGCGGGCGTGCTCCTGCACGAGGCGCGCGATGCGGAACAGGTACTTGGCGCGCTCGCTGCCGGGCAGCGCGGACCAGGTGCGGAAGGCCTTGCGGGCCGCCTTGACCGCACGGTCGACGTCCGCTTCGCCGCCGACGGCGACCTCGGACAGGACCTCCTCGGTGGCCGGGTTGACGGTCTTGAGCGTGCCGCCGTCCGCGGCTTCGGTGAACTTGCCGTCGACGAACAGGCCGTACGACGACGCGATGTCGGCCGCGGCGCGGGACTCCGGGGCCGGGGCGTAGGCGAAGGGGTTGCGGGAGGCAGTCACGGGTCAGTCCACCGTCACGTAGTCGGGGCCGGAGTAGCGGCCGGTGGCCTGCTTGTGGCGCTGCATGAGCAGGTCGTTGAGCAGGCTGGAGGCGCCCAGGCGGAACCAGTCGGGGGTCAGCCAGTCCGGGCCGGCGGTCTCGTTCACCAGGACGAGGTACTTGATGGCGTCCTTGGTGGTGCGGATGCCGCCCGCGGGCTTGACGCCGATCTGGCGGCCGGTCGCCGCGCGGAAGTCGCGCACCGCTTCGAGCATCACCAGCGTGACCGGGAGCGTCGCGTTGGTGGCGACCTTGCCGGTGGACGTCTTGATGAAGTCGGCTCCGGCGAGCATGCCCAGCCACGAGGCCCGGCGGACGTTGTCGTACGTCACCAGCTCGCCGGTCTCCAGGATGACTTTCAGGTGCGCGCTGCCGCAGGCCGCCTTGACCGCGACGATCTCGTCGAAGACCGCCTGGTACCGGCCGGACAGGAAGGCGCCGCGATCGATGACCATGTCGATCTCGTCCGCACCCGCGGCCACCGCGGTGGCGACGTCGGCGAGCTTCACGTCGAGCGCGGCGCGCCCGGACGGGAAGGCGGTGGCGACCGACGCGACCTTGACGGGCGCGCTGCCGAGGGCCTGCTTGGCCTCGGCGACCAGGTCGGGGTAGACGCAGATGGCGGCCGGGCGCGGGGTGCCGGGCGTGCCCGGATCCGGGTGCAGCGCCTTGGCGCACAGCGACCGGACCTTTCCGGGGGTGTCGGCGCCCTCCAGCGTGGTCAGGTCGATCATCGAGATGGCGAGGTCGATCGCGAACGCCTTGGCGTCCTTCTTGATCGAGCGCGTCCCGAGCATCGCGGCGCGGGACTCGGCCCCCACCTTGTCGATGCCGGGAAGCCCGTGGAGGAACCGGGTCAAGGCCGCCTCGGAGGACGTCACCTCGACCGGGTCGGCAGGGAAGGCAGACAGCATGGTCACCACATGAGCATATCTACACGCGTAGCGCCTGTCATGGGCCGCAGCGCGCGTTCCGGTGCCGCGACGTGCTCCCCGGTGCTTTCCCGGTGCCTCGACGGCGTCATCCCGACGGGACGTTTCTGCAATCGGGTGATCACCCAAAGAACACATATACGGCGGTACGTTTCGACGGTACGCCTTCGTGCGGCACAATCCGGCCCATGAGCAACGACGAGGGCGTCACCTCCTACCGGTCCAAGCCGGCCGCGTTCACCGGGGTCGTGCTACTGGCGGTGGGCCTGTGGCTGATGATCGACACCCTCGTGCGCGGCAGCGGACGGACCGCCCTCATGGTGATCGGCGTGGTCCTGGCGCTCGGCACGGTGGTCTTCGCGCTGACCCTCCGTGCGGCGGTCTTCGCCGGCCCGGAGCGCCTGGTCATCCGCAACCCGTTCCGCGGCATCGAGATCCCGTGGGGCGCGATCGACGAGATCCGCGCCGAGTACTCGCTGGAAGTCCGCGCACAAGGCAAGTCGTTCCACATCTGGGCGATCCCGGTGTCGCTCCGCGAACGCAAGCGCGCCCTGCGCGCCAACGCCCGCGCGACCGCCGAAGACCCGATGGACCGTGGCCACAGCTCCGTGCACTACATCCCGCAGGCCGCGGTCGCCGACCACGCCCTCGCCGACCTGCGCGGCATGGCCGAGCAGTTCGCCAAGGAGTCGACCGGCGACGTCAAGGCCGTCTGGTACCTGCCTGTCCTCGCGCCGATCGTCGTCGGCATCGTGCTGGCGGCGGTGGCCGCCGCGCTCTGAGCCGGCCGGGACGGCCGAGTCGGAGCGCGGCGGCCCGCGGCGTCACATGCCCAGCGCCGCCGCCAGATCCCTCGTGAGTTCGGCCAGCGTCACCGACGCAACGCGCCGGGCCTCGGCGACCTGGCTGTGCACCGGCACCACGACCTGGAGGTAGCCCTTCAGCTTCGGCTCGGTGCCGCTGGGGCGGACCACGATCCGGGCCGAGGCGACGTCGTCCGCGCCGGCCAGGGTGTAGCGCAGGCCGTCGGTCGGGGGCAGGTCGGCGGAGCCCGCCGCGAGGTCGTCGACGCGGGCCACGCGCAGGCCGCCCAGCTCGGTCGGCGGGGTGGCGCGCAGCCGGGCCATCCCGTCGGCGATCAGTTCGAGCTTGTCGACGCGCACCGCGTACTGGTCGGTCGCGTGCAGGCCGAACTCGATGGCGATCCGGTCCAGCAGGTCGAGGAGCGTCCGGCCCTCGCGCTTCGCGGCGGCGGCCAGCTCGGCGATCATGAGCGCGGCCGACACGCCGTCCTTGTCGCGGACGCCGTCCGGGTCGACGCAGTAGCCGAGGGCCTCTTCGTAGGCGAACGTCAGGTTCGGAACACGTGCCAGCCACTTGAAGCCGGTCAGCGTCTCCACGTAGTCCAGGCCGAAGCGCTCCGCGACCGGGCCCAGCAGCGACGACGACACGATTGTGGTGGCCAGCACCCCCGTCCCGCCGGCCCGCCGGGCGATCTCCACGCCGAGCAGCGCGCCGACCTCGTCGCCGCGCAGCATCCGCCAGCCGCCCTGCACCGCCGGGTCGGGCACCGCGACCGCGCAGCGGTCGGCGTCCGGGTCGTTGGCGATCACCAGGTCGGCGTCCGCGGCCGCGGCGGTCTCGAACGCGAGGTCCATCGCGCCCGGCTCCTCCGGGTTCGGGAACGCGACCGTCGGGAAATCCGGGTCCGGCTCGGCCTGCGCCGCCACCACGGTCGGCACCGGGAAGCCCGCGCGCTCGAACGCGCTGAGCATCACCGCGCCGCCGACCCCGTGCATCGCGGTGTGCACGATCCGCACGTCGCGCGGCCCGTCCGGACGCACCACGCCCGCCGCGCGGTCCAGGTAGGCGTCCAGCAGCGCCTCGCTGAGGATCTCCCAGCCGCCGTCCGCCATCGGCACGTCGGCCAGGGAGCCGACCGCGGCGATCCGCGCGGCGATCTCCTCGTCGGCGGGCGGCACGATCTGCGAGCCGTCGCCCAGGTACACCTTGTAGCCGTTGTCGCGCGGCGGGTTGTGGCTCGCCGTCACCATCACGCCCGCGACGCAGCCCAAGTGGCGGATCGCGTACGCCAGCACGGGCGTCGGCAGCGGCCGCGGCAGGACCAGTGCGTGCAGCCCGGCGGCCTCCATGACCGCGGCGGTGTCGCGCGCGAACACGTCCGACTTGTGCCGGGCGTCGAACCCGACGACCACCGTGCCCGGGTTGGTGGCGTTCAGGTAGGCGGCGAGTCCCGCCGCCGCCCGGATCACCACCGCCCGGTTCATCCGGTTGGGCCCGGCGCCGAGTTCGCCGCGCAGTCCCGCGGTGCCGAACTGCAGCATCCCGGCGAACCGGTCGGCCAGCGCGGCGCGGTCGTCCGCGTCGAGCAGCCGCCGCAGCTCCGCGCGGGTGTCCGGGTCGGGGTCCTCGGCCAGCCACGCGCGGGCGGCCTCGGCGACGTCACTCAAGGGCGGTCTCCTGTCGGGAAGGGGAAAGGCCGGGAAGAGGGGGCCGCGCCGCGCAGCCGCAGACGGAAGCGGCCTAGATCCGGGGGAGCACCTCGGCCAGCAGGCGGCCCATCCGCACCGCGGACGTGCGGCCGGCTTCCAGGACCTCTTCGTGGTTGAGCGGCTCGCCGGTCATGCCCGCGGCCAGGTTGGTCACCAGCGAGATGCCGAGCACCTCGGCGCCGGCCTCACGGGCCGCGATGGCCTCGAGCGTCGTGGACATGCCGACCAGGTGCCCGCCGATGGCGCGGACCATCCCGATTTCCGCGGGCGTCTCGTAGTGCGGCCCGGGGAACTGCACGTAGACGCCTTCTTCGAGGCTCGGCTCGACCTCGCGGCACAGCTCGCGCAGGCGCGGCGCGTACAGGTCGGTCAGGTCCACGAAGTTCGCGCCGACGATCGGCGACGTCGCGGTGAGGTTGATGTGGTCGGAGATCAGCACCGGCTGGCCCGGGGTGAACGTCGGGCGCAGCCCGCCGCAGCCGTTGGTCAGCACGACCGTCCGGCAGCCCGCCGCGACGGCGGTGCGGACGCCGTGCACGACCGAGGCGACGCCGCGGCCCTCGTACAGGTGGGTGCGTCCGAGGAACACCAGGGCGCGCCGGTCGCCGACGGCGATCGACCGGATGGTGCCCGCGTGGCCCGCGACCGCGGGCGGCGGGAAGCCGGGCAGGTCGGTGACCGGGAACTCGTGGTCGGCGGTGCCGAGCATGTCCGCGGCGGGGACCCAGCCGGACCCCATCACCAGCGCGATGTCGTGGCGGGGAGTGCCGGTGATCTCCGCGAGACGCCGGGCGGCGGCGTCCGCGGCGGCGGCCGGGTCGGTGCTGAGAATGGCGTCGGAAGCGTTCACACCGTGAGCGTAAATGGTGGGGTGTCGATCCAGGCGCTTGGGGTCTATGCGCGTAGAGATCGTGTCGCAATCGATGCCGAAAACATCGGGGTGCCGCGCCGCTCGCCCGCAGCACGTCCGGCCCCGCCACCGGAGGGTGGCGGGGCGGTCGATGTGCGTGGCGTGGCTACATCCCCACGGAGCCGCACGGGCGGGTGCGGAGTTCCTTGACGTAGTCGTCGGGCGCGCCCGCGGATTCCGCCGCTTCGGCGACCATGCCGAGGTAGCGTGCGGACGGGAGGCCGCCCTCGTAGTCGTTGAGGACGTACAGCCAGGCGAGTTCCTCGCCGAACAGGGTCTCGACGCGCACCTTGGCCTTCCGGTACAGGCCGAGCGACTCGCCTTCCCAGCGGTCGAGGGCGTCCTCGTCCGCGTCGGTCAGGTCGTACAGCGCGACGAACACCTGCGAAATCTCGTCCTCGACCACGGTGGCAAGGGAGCCCTCCCAGCCCAACTGCTCGCCGCCGAACGTGAGGCGCCAGCCCGGCAGCCAGCCGGTGACGCGGAGCGGGGAGTGGGGAGCGCGCCGTGCCATCTGCCGCGCGTCGAGGTTGCTTGCGTACGCGGCGTAGAGGGGCATGGTTCCGCATCCTACGCGGCGCCCTGCGATGGGAGAGACTCGCCACATAAGAGAGGATGGGACGCGTGACTCGCATAGTGATCGTTGGTGGCGGCCCCGGGGGCTATGAGTCGGCGCTGGTCGCCGCGCAGCTCGGGGCCGAAGTGACCGTGGTCGAGCGCGACGGCGTGGGCGGTGCCGCGGTCCTGACGGACTGCGTGCCGTCCAAGACCCTGATCGCGACCGCGGAAGTCATGACCAACTTCGCCGATTCCCACCAGGAACTCGGCATCTACGTGGACGACGGCACGCCCGGCACGCTCGACCGGCCGAAGGTCGGCGTCGACCTGGACGTGGTCAACAAGCGTGTGCTGGAGCTGGCCCAGGCCCAGTCCGTCGACATCGCCAACGGCCTGCGCCGCGCCGGGGTCGACCTGCTGCGCGGCTCCGGCCGGCTAGACGGGCCGCGCCGTGTGGTCGCCGAGCTGGAGGACGGCACCACCGAGACGCTGGAGGCGGACGCGATCCTGATCTCCACCGGGGCCACCCCGCGCGTGCTGCCCGGCGCGGTGCCGGACGGCGAGCGGATCCTGGACTGGAAGCAGGTCTACGGCCTCACCGAGCTGCCGCGCGAACTCATCGTGGTCGGCTCGGGTGTCACCGGCGCCGAGTTCGCCGGCGCCTACCAGGCCCTCGGGTCGAAGGTGACGCTCGTCTCCAGCCGCGACCGCGTGCTGCCCGGCGAGGACCCGGACGCGGCCGAGGTGCTGGAGAGCGTGTTCAAGCGCCGCGGCATGCGGGTCATGGGCCGGTCGCGAGCCGAGCGCGTCGAGCGGCTCGGGGACAGCGTGATCGTCCACCTGGCCGACGGCCAGACCCTGGAGGGCAGCCACTGCCTCATGGCGGTCGGCGCGGTGCCGAACACGCAGGGCATCGGCCTGGAGGAGTCCGGGGTCTTCCTCAAGGACTCCGGGCACGTGCGGGTCGACCGGGTGTCGCGCACCACCGCGAACGGCGTCTACGCGGCCGGCGACTGCACCGGCGTGTTCGCCCTCGCGTCGGTCGCCGCGATGCAGGGCCGCATCGCGATGTACCACATGCTCGGCGACGCGGTCTCGCCGCTGGACCTCAAGGCCGTGGCGTCCAACGTGTTCACCGACCCGGAGATCGCCACCTGCGGCTATTCGCAGGCCGCGATCGACTCGGGCGAGATCGACGCGCACACGGTGAAGATGCCGCTGTCGCGCAACCCGCGCGCGAAGATGCAGGGCATCCACGACGGCTTCGTGAAGCTGTTCTGCCGTCCGGGCACCGGCATCGTGGTCGGCGGCGTGGTCGTCGCGCCGCGCGCGAGCGAGCTGATCCACGCGGTGTCGCTCGCCGTCGACCTGCACCTGACGGTCGATCAGGTGGCGAACGCCTTCACGGTGTACCCGTCGCTGTCCGGTTCGCTCGCCGAGGCGGCGCGCCGCCTGCACCGCCGCGACCGGGTCTGATCGACCGGGTCCGTACCGCCGCACCGTGACAAGGCCGCGATTCCCGAGCGGGGAGTCGCGGCCTCGCTATTTCCTTGCGGCGTCCGGGTGTTCTCCACTCGATCGGGTGGCTTTCCGGGAACACGCGCGACCGCGCTCGCCAAGCGCGCATACTCGTTTCGGAGTGGTCACGTGTGTGCACGGATGGGCACGACACGACCGCAAGCGATTTCGCGGGCGCTGTGGGCATGGTGGGGACAGCCCCGTTCGGCGAATACGCGCCTCCCGGATGCGGTGTTCCGCGGCTTCGAGCCCGTTCACCGCCGACTTTCGCTGCCCTGAATGCCCCGGATCCTCATCATCTTGGTGAACAAGTTTGGGTAAGACCTGCAACCGGCTGAAAAGAGGTGGTCGGTCGCGTTACCTTCGTCACGTGTTCGCTGCTGAGCGTCGTCAGTTGATTCTGGAAATGGTGCGGGCCAACGGAGCGGTGTCCCTGAGGGAACTCGCCCGGGTGGTCCAGACGTCCGAGGTGACAGTCCGCCGGGACGTGCGTGCGTTGGAAGCCGAGGGGCTTCTCGACCGCAGGCACGGCGGTGCGGTGCTGCCCGGTGGACTCGCGCGGGAGCCCAGCTACTCGCAGAAGACCCATCTCGCCGCCGCGGAGAAGGCCGCGATCGCCGATCTCGCCGTGTCGCTGGTCGACGAGGGAGACGCGGTCGTCGTGGGCGCGGGAACAACCACGCAGGAGCTGGCCCGGAGACTGGCCCGCATCCCCGGCCTCACCGTCGTCACCAACTCCCTTCTCGTCGCCCAAGTCCTCGCGCACGCCAACCGCGTCGAGGTGGTCATGACCGGCGGGACGCTGCGCGGCTCGTCGTACGCGCTGGTCGGCAGCGGTGCCGAACAGGCGCTGTCCGGGCTGCGGGTGCGCCGGGCGTTCGTGTCCGGCAACGGGCTGACCGCGGAACGCGGCCTGTCCACGCCGAACATGCTCTCCGCGAGCGTGGACCGGGCGCTCGTGCAGGCCGCCCACGAGGTCGTGGTGATGGTCGACCACACCAAGATCGGGGTCGACACGATGTTCCAGACCGTGGCGTCGGAACGCATCACGCACTTGGTGACCGACGAGGACGCTCCGTCCGCGGAACTGTCCGCACTCGCCGAGATCGGCGTGCAGATCCACACGGCGCATCTGCCGCAGCGTGCGGTGCCGGGGGCGCGTACCGAGATCAACGGGGACCGGCTGCTCGGCGTGGACCACGCCGGGGCGGGGCCGGACGGGCGCGACCGAAGGCTGTGAGCGCGCCCTGGCCGTCGCACGGCCGGTGCCGGGGGCCCGCCGCCACGGGCCCGCCGGAGCTCGGCCTGACGGGCCGTCAGGACCGGTGCGTGCGGCGGCGCTTGCGGTGCTCGCCGCGCTGGATGCGGGCGGCCAGGTCGTCGTGGAAGGTGCCGTAGCCGGTCGCCGACCACACGGACACGGCAGGGTCCACCGCGTAGTACGGCACGATCCGCCCGTCGGGCGCCCGGTCCGCGAGGTGGGCGGGTGCGTCGCCGCGGCGGATCGCCTTGCGGCACCGGGTGCAGGCGGGGACTTTGAGCGTGGTCTTGTAGCCGGTCCGCCATTCCGCGGTGCGGTCCGAACGCCCGTGCAGCGGGTTGAAGAAGCACGGCCGCGGCAGGGCGGGGAGCGGTTCGTGCCGGTAGCGGGCGGCGGCCACCGCCAGCGACACGCGCGCGTCGCCCGCGAGGACGGCGACGCCCGCGAGTTCGACGAGGTCGGCCACGTCGTCCATGAGCCGCCCGGCGGCGTCGTACGCATCGAGCGCCCGGGACAGCGCCTTGTGCACGTCCGGCGCGGGCTCCGGCGGGAACTCGACGACGGCGAGCAGCTCGCCGACCGCGGTCACTTCGGAGCGCACCGCGTCGGCCATCCGGCCGAGCGCGGCCTGCATCGCGGCCAGCGTGGCGACTTCCTCGGGCGTGGGCTCGTGTCTGGCCGGTCCGGGGGAGAGCCACCGGTGCACGGGCAGGGGGACATGCGGACGAGGTATCCACTGACGCCATCCCGGGCGCGGTGTCGGCATCCTCCGAAGGTACTCCGCCGCACTCCCGCCCACTCCGGCCCCACCGCGCGACGCCCGCCCCGGCGAACGCGGCGCGGCCCCCGTCCGGTTCGGACGGGGGCCGCGGTGTTCCGGGTGCTGCGGGCGGGTCAGTCCTTGATCTCGCAGAGGACCGCGCCGCTGGTGACCGTGGCGCCGACCTCGGCGGCCAGGCCCTTGACCGTGCCCGCGCGGTGCGCGTTCAGCGGCTGCTCCATCTTCATCGCCTCCAGGACCACGATCAGGTCGCCCTCGGCAACCTCCTGGCCCTCCTCGACGGCGACCTTGACGATGGTGCCCTGCATCGGGCTGGCGAGGGCGTCGCCCGAGGCGGCCGCACCGGCCTTCTTCGCGCCCGCGCGCTTCGGGGCCTTCTTCGCCGGGCCGGCCGCGGCCGCGCCGGACGCGCCCAGACCCGCCGGGAGGGTGACCTCGACGCGCTTGCCGTTGACCTCGACGACGACGGTCTCGCGCTCGGCCGGCTCGTCGCCGTCGCCCGCACCGCCCGCGAACGGGGCGATGTCGTTGTCGAACTCGGTCTCGATCCACCGCGTGTGCACGGTGAACGGCTCGGCCGACCCGTGCACCTCGGGGGCGAACGCCGGGTCGCCGACGACCCGCCGGTGGAACGTCAGCGCGGTCGCCATGCCGTCGATCCCGAACTCGGCGAGCGCCCGCGCGGAACGCTGCAGCGCCTGCTCGCGGGTCGCGCCGGTGACGATCAGCTTCGCGAGCAGCGAGTCGAACGCCTGGCCGATGACCGAGCCCTGCTCGACCCCGGAGTCCAGCCGCACGCCCGGGCCTGTCGGCGGCTGCCACACGGTGACCGCGCCGGGCGCCGGAAGGAAGCCGCGGCCCGGGTCCTCGCCGTTGATGCGGAACTCGAACGAGTGGCCGCGCAGCTCCGGGTCGTCGTAGCCCAGCTCTTCGCCGTCCGCGATGCGGAACATCTCGCGGACCAGGTCGATGCCGGCGACCTCTTCGGTGACCGGGTGCTCGACCTGGAGGCGGGTGTTGACCTCGAGGAAGGAGATCGTGCCGTCCTGGCCGACGAGGAACTCGCAGGTGCCCGCACCCACGTAGCCGGCCTCCTTGAGGATGGCCTTCGACGCGCGGTACAGCTCGGCGATCTGCGCCTCGCTGAGGAACGGCGCCGGGGCTTCCTCGACCAGCTTCTGGTGGCGGCGCTGCAGCGAGCAGTCGCGGGTCGACACGACCACCACGTTGCCGTGCTGGTCGGCGAGGCACTGGGTCTCGACGTGCCGCGGCTTGTCGAGGTAGCGCTCGACGAAGCACTCGCCGCGGCCGAACGCGGTGACCGCCTCGCGGACCGCGGAGTCGTACAGCTCGGGGATCTCCTCGAGCGTGCGGGCGACCTTGAGGCCGCGGCCGCCGCCGCCGAAGGCCGCCTTGATGGCGATCGGGAGGCCGTTCTCCCGGGCGAACGCGACGACCTCGTCGGAGCCGGAGACCGGGTCCGGGGTGCCGGCGACCAGCGGCGCGCCCGCGCGCTGGGCGATGTGCCGGGCGGCGACCTTGTCGCCCAGGTCGCGGATGGCCTGCGGCGGCGGGCCGATCCAGATGAGGCCGGCGTCGAGCACGGCCTGCGCGAATTCCGCGTTCTCCGACAGGAAGCCGTAGCCCGGGTGGACGGCGTCCGCCCCGGAGTCGGCCGCGGCCTTGAGCACCTTGGCCATGTCCAGGTAGCTCTCCGCCGGGGTGTTGCCGCCGAGCGCGTGGGCCTCGTCGGCCACCCGCACGTGCACGGCGTCGCGGTCCGGGTCCGCGTAAATGGCGACGCTGGCGATTCCGGCGTCTTTGCAGGCCCGCGCAACGCGGACGGCGATCTCTCCGCGGTTGGCGATCAGCACCTTGCGCACGATCTGGCTCCCTCCTAGAACTGGGCAGAGTCTAGGGAGTGGCACGCGGACATGCAGTGCCGCCCCACCCCGTCACAGGTCGGCGTCCCGGTCGACTCGATGCGTGACGGGACTTCGGCGGCGCTGCCGATGGACCCAAAGTACTCCGGGCATTCCGCACGGTGTTATCGGGGGCGTCACACTCCGGCGCACTTCCTTATAGGGACTTCCGCTTATAAGGACTTCGGCGCGTCGGCCGCGTCGGCAACCGGATCGGCGGTGCCGACGGGGAGCGGGAGGCCGGCGGCGGGGCGCCTCGGGAGGGAGACCCGGCGGCGGTTTCCGGACCCGGCCGCATACCCTTTTCCCTACACCTCGTTCTTGCCTCGTGCGCGCTCCCGGGCCACGCCCTCCCCGGGAACGCGGCGGCGGCAACCGCGCGTTAGCGTGGAGAACGAAATCACCCAATTGGGGAGTTCACCATGGTTGCCGCTCTGGTCGCCCCGAAGATGGTCGACCTCATCCGCCGCTCGCTGCCCGAGCCGCTGCGCCGAGATTTCGACGCGGATCTGCGCCGGACCGAGACGCGCAGACTCCAGCCTCTGCTGCGCATGTGGCGCGCCCGCGGCGCGGCCCGGAACGATCCGGACCGGCTGCGCGAACTGGAAGCCGCGGTGCGCCGCGACCCCGACGGCACCGTGACCTGGACGGCCGAAGGCCACTGACCGGATTCCGACCGGTCCGCGGGTCTGCCGCCCGCCCTGGACCGGCCCGGTCCACGACGGGCGGCACGCCGCCGTCGGGCGGCCGAACCACGACTTACCGGAAGATGCCCGTGTGGCCGAGCGAGTAGCGGCCCGGCTGCGGGTAGACCGCCAGACCGTGCGGGCCCTTCCCGACCTTGATGCGGGCGATGAGGTGCCCGTCGGCGGTGTCGATCGCGTAGACCTCGGAGTCGTAGCGGCCCGAGAGCCACAGCACCTTCCCGTCCGCGGAGACGCCGCCCATGTCGGGGCTGCCGCCGTCGGGCAGGTGCCACTTGGTGTTGATCCTGCCGCCGTTCTCCGCGCCCGGAGTGAACTCCCACAGCGTGATCGTGCCCTCGCCGCGGTTCGACACGTACATGTACTTGGAGTCGCGGCTGATGTAGAGGCCGTGCGTGCCCTTGCCGGTCGGGATCAGCTTCGGTGTGCCGAAGGTGTCGCCGTTGAGCACCCAGATCCCGTGGCTCATCATGTCGGCGATGTACCAGGTCCTGCCGTCCGGTGAGATCTTCACGTCCTGCGGCATGGTGTGGTGCTTGGGCAGCTTCTGCCGCGCGATGATCTCCATCTTCTCGGTGTCGACCTTGAGCAGCTGCCCGTCGAACTCGCACGAGACGATGAAGTAGCGGCCGTCGGGGGAGAAGTCGGCGTGGTTGACGCCGTCGCAGCCGACCGGCAGCTCCTTGACGGTGGCCATCGTGTGCGCGTCGCGGAACACGAGCTCGTGGTCGGCGGACGCCATCACCACCGCGTACTTGCCGTCCGGCGTGAAGTACAGGTTGTAAGGGTCGTGCACGTCCACGGTCGGCCCGGTCTTGCCGGTCGCCGGGTCGATCTCGGTGAGCGTGTTGCCCAGGTCGTTGTTGACCCACAGGGTTTTGAGGTCCCAGGACGGCACGACGTGCTGCGGCTGGCGCCCGACCTTGATGGTCTCGATCACCTGGTACGTCGCCGGGTCGATCACCGTCACCGTGTCCGACTCGGTGTTGGGAACGTACACCCGGGACGGGAAGTTCTTCACCGCGTCGGCGAGTTGGTTCGGCCGGTCGGCGGCGTACAGGTCGTTCGGGTCGAGGACCGGGGGCATCCCCGGCAGTCCCGGCTGCGTCTTGACGTCGCCGTGCGGCGGCAGCGCGGGCTGCACGCCGGTCGACGGCGAAGCGGAGTGCGCATGTGCGGGCGGTTTGCTGTCGCTCGAGCACGCGGTGAAGGTCATGAGCCCGCCCAGGGTGAAGACGAGCGTCCCGGCGGTGGTCAGAGCGACGGCGAAGCGCGACGTATGGGTGCGAGACACCGCCTCAGATTAGAACCTCCGGCGCCGTATTTACACCATATGTCTACATCGGACCTATACATCCGCCACGTACGGCGTAGCGTGGATCGAGGGGCCGCCCACGACCGGAGGCCGGCCATGTCTCTACCCACACTCAACGGACTGCAGGAACGCGTGCACGGCGCGGTGGTCACCCCGAAAGACCCCGGCTACGAGGAAGCGCGCACCGTCTACAACGCGATGATCGACCGCAGCCCGGCCGTCGTGGTGCGCGCCGCCAACGCGGGCGACGCCGTCGCGGCCGTGGACTTCGCCCGGGAAGCCGCCCTGGACCTCGCGGTGCGCGGCGGCGCGCACAGCGTGCCCGGCTTCGGCACCGTCGACGACGGCGTCGTCCTGGACTTCTCCGCGATGCGCGGCGTGCGGATCGACCCGGTGGCCCGCACCGCGCGGGTCGAGGCGGGCGCGACGTGGGCCGACCTCAACGCGGCGGCCTACGCGTTCGGGCTCGGCGTGACCGGCGGCATCATCTCCACCACCGGCGTGGCGGGGCTGACGCTCGGCGGCGGGTTCGGGCACGTGGCCCGGCGGTTCGGGCTGACCTGCGACAACCTGATTTCCGCCGACGTGGTGACCGCCGAGGGGCGGCTGCTGGTGGTGAACGAGGACGAGCACGGCGACCTGTTCTGGGCGCTGCGCGGCGGCAGCGGCAACTTCGCCGTGGTCACGTCGTTCGAATTCCGGCTCCATCCGCTGCGCGACATCTTCGGCGGGCCGATGTTCTTCGAACTCGAGCACGCCGGCGACATCCTGCGCTTCTACCGCGAGTTCATCCAGGACGCGCCGGAAGAGCTGGGCCTGTTCCCGGGCTTCCACATCGCGCCGCCGCTGCCGTTCATCCCGGAGGACCGGGTCGGCGACACGTTCATCGCGCTGGTGCCGTGCTGGTCGGGCGCGATGGAGGACGCCGAACGGGTGCTGCGTCCGGTGCGCGAGGTGGCGCCGACGGTCGCCGAGTTCGTCGGCCCGATGCCGTACCCCGCGCTCAACGCCGCCTTCGACCCGCTGCTGCCGCCGGGACTGCGGCACTACTGGAAGGGCCTGTTCGTCACCGAGCTGACCGACGAGGCCATTGCCGCGCATCTGGAGTACGGGCCGCGGGTCCCGACCGTGAACTCGACCATGCACCTGTACCCGATCAACGGGGCGTGCCACCGCGTCGCGCCGGACGCGACCGCGTGGGGCCACCGGGACGCGACCTTCGCCACCGTCATCCCCGGCGTCTGGGACGACCCGGCGCGCGACGAGGAGATGACCGCGTGGGTGCGCGACTACCACGACGCCCTGGCGCCGCACTCCGCGGCGGGCGGCTACGTCAACTTCCTGAGCGGCGACGACGCCGAACGCCAGGACAAGGTGCGGGCCTCCTACGGCACGCACTACGACCGGCTCGTCGAGGTCAAGCGGCGCTACGACCCGGGCAACCTGTTCCACGTCAACCAGAACATCGCACCATGAGGCACGGCGCCGTCCCGCGGGTTCCGTGATGCGGTGTCAGGTGCCCGCCGCGGGTCGGACGGTCACGCCCACAGGTCGGTGATGCCCACGCCGAGTTCCGCGAGCAGCCTGCGCAGCAGCGGCAGCGACAGGCCGATGACGTTGCCGGGGTCCCCGTCGATGCCGTCGACGAACGGCGCCGACCGGCCGTCGAGGGTGAACGCACCCGCGACACGCAGCGGTTCGCCGGACGCCACGTAGGCCTCGATCTCCGCGTCGGTCGGGGTGCCGAACCGCACCACCGTCCCGCAGATCGCGGACGCCTCGGTGCCCGCCGCGGTGTCGATCACGCAGTGCCCGGTCACCAGGACGCCTTCGCGCCCGCGCATCGCGTGCCAGCGCGCGACCGCCGCCTCCGGGGACGCGGGCTTGCCCAGCGCCTCGCCGTCGAGTTCCAGGACCGAGTCGCAGCCCACGACGAGTTCGCCGCCGGTGCACTCGGCCGCGACCACGCGGGCCTTCGCCTGGGCGAGCACGAGCGCGAGGTCGGACGGGGTAGCGGCGGTCAGCGCGTCCTCGTCCACACCGCTGACCCGCACCTTCGGGTCCAGGCCCGCGGCGCGCAGCAGTCCGAGGCGCGCCGGCGACTGGGACGCCAGAACCAGCGGGCGGGCGGCGGACTGCGGCGCGGGCGCGGGGGAAGACATGCGGCCAACGTATCCGACCCGCGCGGGCCGGCGGGCCGGGGTCCGCAGCTTCGGATCCGGGCGCGGACGTGTACGGGGCTCGGGTCACAACGCCAGCAGCGCGAGCACCACCACGACGCAGACCGGCAGCAACAGCACGACGCGCCGCAGCTGGGCCACGGCGCGTCGCAATTCCTCCGGCGGCTCTTCACGGGTGCGGCGCATGCGGACCATCGTCGGTCCGCGCGGCGCCCGCGCGATTGAGTACCGGTACTCAAATCCCGGCTCACCCGGGTGCCGCACCGGGCCCGGGTACCGGCCGGCACCCGGGCTGCGGAGCAGCGGTCAGCGAGCCCAGCCGCTCGCCTGCCACGCGCCCGGACCCGGGCGCAGCGGCGTGCGGACGAGCCGCGCGGGGGCGTTCCACTCCGACGGGGGCGCGGATGCCTCCACCGCCCCGCCGCCCGCCGCCTTCGCGGCGATGACGGTGACGATCGCCGCGAGTTCCTCGGGCGTCGGCTCACCCCGAACGATCTTGATCACGGAAACTCCTTCGCCGGCTGCCGCCTGACCCGCGGGGGCCCGGCGGCAGCCGATCACAGCCGGTTACAGCGGGATGTTGCCGTGCTTCTTCGGCGGCAGGGTCTCCCGCTTGCCGCGCAGCGCCCGCAGCGCCTTCACCACGTGGGCGCGGGTCGACGACGGCATGACGACCGCGTCGACGTAGCCGCGCTCGGCCGCGATGTACGGGTTGCAGAGCGTGTCCTCGTACTCCTGGATCAGCTCGGCGCGGCGCGCGTCCGGGTCCTCCGACGCGGCCAGCTCCTTGCGGTACACGATGTTCGCCGCGCCCTGCGCGCCCATGACCGCGATCTGCGCGGTCGGCCACGCGAGGTTGACGTCCGCGCCCAAGTGCTTGGAGCCCATGACGTCGTAGGCGCCGCCGTAGGCCTTGCGGGTGATCACCGTGACCAGCGGGACGGTGGCCTCGGCGTACGCGTAGATCAGCTTCGCGCCGCGCCGGATGATGCCGGTCCACTCCTGGTCGGTGCCCGGCAGGAAGCCCGGCACGTCGACGAAGGTCAGCACCGGGATGTTGAACGCGTCGCAGGTGCGCACGAACCGTGCGGCCTTCTCCGACGCGTCGATGTCCAGCGTGCCCGCGAACTGCATCGGCTGGTTCGCCACGATGCCGACGCTGCGGCCCTCGACGCGGCCGAAGCCGACCAGGATGTTCGGCGCGAACAGCGGCTGGACTTCCTGGAACTCGGCGTCGTCGAGCACGTGCTCGATGACCTTGTGCATGTCGTACGGCTGGTTCGCGGAGTCCGGGATCAGCGTGTCGAGCTCGAGGTCGAACTCGCTGGTCTCCAGGTCGGCGACCTCGGGGTAGGCCGGGGCCTCTTCGAGGTTGTTGCTCGGCAGGTACGACAGCAGGCCCTTGACGTAGTCGAGGGCGTCCTTCTCGTCGCCGCCCATGTAGTGGGCGTTGCCGGACTTGGTGTTGTGCGTGCGGGCGCCGCCCAGGTCCTCCATCGAGACGTCCTCGCCGGTGACCGTCTTGATGACGTCGGGGCCGGTGATGAACATCTGCGAGGTCTGGTCGACCATCACGATGAAGTCGGTCAGCGCGGGGGAGTACACGTGGCCGCCGGCCGCGGCGCCCATGATCAGCGAGATCTGCGGGATGACGCCGGACGCGATCACGTTGCGGCGGAAGATCTCGCCGTACAGGCCGAGCGAGACGACGCCTTCCTGGATGCGCGCGCCGCCGCCCTCGTTGATGCCGATGATCGGGCAGCCGGTCTTGATCGCCAGGTCGAGGACCTTGACGATCTTCTCGCCGTAGACCTCGCCGAGCGAGCCGCCGTAGATCGTGACGTCCTGCGAGAAGACGCACACCTGGCGGCCTTCGATCGTGCCGTAGCCGGTCACGACGCCGTCGCCGTAGGGGCGGTTTTTCTCCAGGCCGAAGTTGGTCGAGCGGTGCCGGGCGAACTCGTCCAGCTCGACGAACGAGCCCTCGTCGAGGAGGTACTCGATGCGCTCGCGGGCGGTCATCTTGCCCTTGGCGTGCTGCTTCTCGACGGCACGGGCCGAGCCTGCGTGCACGGCCTCGTCGATGCGGCGCCGGAGGTCGGCGAGCTTGCCGGCCGTGGTGTGGATGTCGGGATCGCCCTGTACCGGGTCCATTGAACGGGCTCCTGTCAAGTCGAACAGCGGCGATCCGTAGCGTAGCCGCGGCCCGAAACACGTTCTCACCGGCCCGGCGTAAAGGGAATCGGGGGAGGAAGTGATGCGCGCCCCAGTCGTGGTGGTGGGGGGATCGGGGGCGGCGTGGTCACGGGGTCGGCCGGGGTGGGGGCGGGCGCAGGGCACGACCCTGCCGACCGGCCCTCGGGCGGCGCCGTCCTCGTGGCCACCACCGCGCACGCGGGACGAGCCGCCCCGCCGTCCTCGTCGTCCCCTCCTCGCCGACATTTGCCGTCTCGCCCTCGGCGACCAACCCCCCGGCGGGTCCGGGCCCACCGGCGAGGCCATGACGCACACGGACGCGGGGCGAGCCGAGCGGGCGGATGCGTCGTGAGACGGGTGGCGTTTCGGGGCTGGTCACGGCGCGGTGGGCGGACTGGGCAGCGGCTGGGGCCGCGTGGGGGCCGCCGTGCGCCGAGCAGTCGCGCGAAACGCCGGCGGCTTCGGCGGGGCCGGGCGGTGATGCGGCGTGGCGGCAGCCTCCACCTGCGCGGACGCTCTGCGGCCGTCCCAGGCGCGACGATCCCGGTGGGCGCGGGCTGTGCTTGTCCGCCCGGGGTGGTGGCTTGTGCGGCGTGTGGCCGCACCCGCACGCGCTCGGGTGTGCGCCCGGGTCTTGGCTCGGCTCCGTCGGTCGGCCGGGCACCGGCCCGCGGGCCCGGTTCCGGTGTCGGCGCGGGGGCCCGGGTGTCCGGGGGGAGGCGCCTAGGGTGGGGGCATGACGAGTGGATCTGCCGACGTGCCCCAGCCTTCGCCGTGGACCGATCTCGAGCGGCCGCCGCTGCGGGAGCGCGAGTTGCAGCGGGCCTTGGTGCGCGGCGGCGGACTGTGGCGCGACGTGGTGGTGCTGCCGGAGACCGGGTCGTCGAACGCCGACGTCGCGGCGCGGTCGGGTGAGGCCGAGGGGCTCGTCGTGGTCGCCGAATCGCAGACCGCCGGACGCGGCCGGCTCGACCGCACGTGGACGGCGCCGCCGCGGTCCGGGCTGTTCCTGTCCATGCTGCTCAAGCCGGTGGACGTGCCGGTCCAGCGCTGGGGCTGGCTGCCGCTGCTCACCGGTGTCGCCGCGGCGCGGGCCATGTCGCGGGCGGGCGGCATCGACGTCCGGCTCAAGTGGCCCAACGACCTGCTCGTCGGCGAACGCAAGCTCGCCGGGATCCTCGCGGAACGCGCGGGCGAGGGCGTCGTCGTCGGCATCGGCCTCAACGTGACCCTGGCCGAGGACGAACTCCCCGTGCCCACCGCGACCTCGCTCGCCCTCGCGGGCTCGATCACCACCGACCGCGACCCGCTGCTGCGCGCGCTGCTGCGCGAGTTCGAGGACTGGTACGTGCGCTGGCGCGAGGCCGGCGGCGACGCCCGCGCGAGCGGCCTCCTGGCCGCGTACACCGACACGTGCGCCACCATCGGCCGCCGCGTCCGCGTCCAGCTCCCGGCCGGCCGCACCCTCGTCGGCACCGCCACGGGCATCGACGACGACGGCCGCCTCGTCGTCGCAGGCCCCGACGGCCCCGAACCGGTCGGCGCCGGCGACGTCGTCCACGTCCGCCCGGCGGACGAGGCCCCGCAGGTCTGACGACGGGCCGGGCGCTCGGCCGGCCGCCGCCACGGCGTCGGGAGGCCGGGTCCCGGCCCGGCGGCCGCCGTTTCCACGAGCCCGAACTCCGCGGACCCGTCTCTGGCTGAGGACCACCCCACCGCGCCCACGCCGCGGACGCTGCTGCCGGGGCCTCGCCCCGTGCTGCGTCCGGGCGCGAACGACCGCAGCCCTGGGCCCGCACACCGAAACCCCGCCGCGAGGACTTCACTCCGCACCCGCGCCGATCGGCCGCGGAGTCCGGCCGAGCCCGCGCGATCACCACAGGCCGAGCGCACGGCACTCCTCGTCCCCGCGCCTCACCCGCGTGGCGCCGTGGCCATCGCGCGGGCCGCCCGGTCCCGCCAAGCCCGCGCGCTCCCGCCGCCTCCCCGCACCCCACCCGCTCGTCCTTCGCCGCACCCGCGTGGCGTCGCGGCGATCGGCGTCGCGCGGCGGACAATTCACTCCCGTGGATCAGAGCGGTCGGCCGATGTCGGGGAGGTGAAACGGTGCTGCGTCCGCGTGGAGGGGTACCTCAGGGGGCCGACGCGCCGCCGCCCGCCGTGGCGGCCGGGCCGCTGGTGCTGCGCGAGCACTGGCGGGTGCTCGTGCTGCCCGCCGTGGTGTTGTTCGTGGACGTCGGTGCCGCCGCGTTCCTCGCCGGGATCGCGCCCGACCGGGCCGGACGGACGTGGTTCCGGCTCGCGGTGCTGTGCGTGGCCGCGGTGGCGATCGTGCGGTGGGCGGTGCTGCCATGGCTGCGCTGGCTGACCACGCGCTACGAGGTCGCCGACGGCCGCCTGCTGCTCCGCACCGGCGTCTTCCGGCAGCAGGTCCGCGCCATCCCGCTCGCCCGGATCGCCGACCTCCTCACCCGCCAGGACGGCGTCGTCGAACGCACCCTCGGCATCGGCACCCTCACCGTCGTCCCCGAGGGCGACCGGGAGCCCGTCGACCTGCCCGGGCTGCCGCGCGTCGCGGACGTCCAGGCGCGGCTGTGGCGGCACGTCGACCTGGCGCGCGACGCGGAGTTCCACGCCGGGTGTTCGGCCTCGGAAGACCGGTGGTGGGAAGGCGGTTGAGCGTCCGTACGCTTCCGTACAGCACGGCTTGCCGTATCGCAACACGGACACCGGCTGACCCGTGTGATGCCGGACACGTAGGGTGGGCCTGACGAGTCACCCGGACCCCACGGTGGAGCGCATGCCCGAGGAACGGGCCCGAGAAGGGCACCGGATCGACGGCCGGAAGACCCCGGCCGACGATCGGAACGACCATCACATAGCGCTGCCGGACCTCGACGACGCCGAGGCCGTCCAGCATTCGATCGCCGACATGGAGGAACTGGTTCTCGGCGCACCCCGCCGCTACACGTCCGGCCAAGTCGCGCAGATGGTCGGCATCCCGTTGGAGGAAGCCCGGCGTCTGTGGCGCGGGCTCGGGTTCCCGGACTTCGGTCCCGCCCGCGCCTTCACCGACGCCGACGTCGAGGCGCTGAGCCACTTGCTGGACCTGATCGGCTCCGGGCTGCTGCCCGAACCGGTCGCCGCGCAGTTCGTCCGTTCGGTCGGCCAGACGATGGCCCGGTTCGCCGAATGGCAGACCGAGGCCTGGGTCGAGTACATCGGCGGCGAGCTGACCGGCGTGCGCAGCGAGCAGGTCGCGGGCGCGGCGGGCGACGTCATGCCGCAGCTCGAGCCGCTCGTGCTGTACGCGTGGCGCCGCCATTTGGCCGCGTCGACCACCCGCGCGATGGAATCGCTGACCGACCACAACACCGTCGGGCAGCGGCTCGCCGTCGGGTTCGCCGACCTGGTCGGCTTCACCCGGCTGTCGCGCAGTCTGTCGGAGGCGGAACTCGGGCGGCTCGTGGAGACGTTCGAGGCCGCGGCGGCGGATGTCGTGACGTCGCTCGGCGGGCGGCTGGTCAAGACGCTCGGCGACGAGGTGCTGTTCGTCGCGTTCAAGCCGGACAGCGCGGTCGAACTCGGCCTGCGGATGGTCGAGGTGATGCGCGAGCAGGGCATGATGCCCGAACTCCGCGTCGGTATCGCCTACGGGCAGGTCCTGTCGCGGATGGGCGACGTGTTCGGTACGACGGTCAACCTGGCCAGCCGCCTCACCGCGCTGGCCCCCAAGAACACCGTCGTCATCGACCGCGACCTGGCCGCCGCCCTCGGCGACGACCCGGCCTTCGACCTCCAGCCGATGTGGCGCCGCCCCGTGCGCGGCCTCGGCCTGGTCGAACCCTGGACGGTCCAGCGCCACCAGGAAGCCGCCGTCGACTCCGGCGACGACGAGTCGGCCATACCGGACCAGGCGGGCCCGGTGAGCTGAGCACGGACAGCCGCAACCGCCCGCGTCGCGAGGGCACCATCGCCCGACCGACGCGGGCGGTCGCCTGCCGGGCAACGGCGACGGCACCGGTTCTGGTGTCGAGGCCGCGGCGGAGGTTGTCGAGGGGGAAGTGCGCGGGAGCAGGCCATCACCGCTCACGGCCGTGGGGTGCCGGGTGGACCACCGCCGGCAGCTGCCCCGCACTCCGCAACGTGTCCGCCGGCCAGGAGTTGCCGCCCCGAACCCCGCAGCGCGCCTACCGTCTCGGCCCACTGGACGACCGAGGCCCCGGAGCCCCCACCGCCCCCGTGTCAGTCCCCTCCGCGACCGTGTTCCCCGCGTCGCGCATTGTCCGCCGCCGGGCCGATCGGGCGGGGGCGGTGCCCAATGTGGCGGTGCTCGGGTCGGGGGCCGGTTGTGGCAGTCGGGCCGAAGCAAGCGCGGGCCGTCCAGACATTCACCGCATCCCTCCAAATGTCGGGGCGGTCTGCGACGGTGCAAACACGTGGCGTGGCCAAGACTGCGCCGTCGGACCGTACGGAGGGGTAAGGTGCCAGCAGCGCGGAGGGAGGGTCCCCGGGGATGCGGGATGCCGCCGAAAGCGGTGTCCGCCGGCTCCCCGGCATGGTCGCGAGGCGTCGGAGGGGGATTCCGGATACGCCCGCGGAATGTGTTCGTGTTGTGACGCAGCGCTGACATTTTGCGCTCTCTTTCTGCTGCGAAACCGGCAAATAGCGACATACCCTGAGTGATGTCAGGCGGGGCTGTACAGCGGCCCGCTGTCCGTCCGGAACCGCCCTACCGGGCGCCCGGCCTGCGGCGACGGCCGCCCGTACCGATTCGGAGGGCGAGGTGAGGAAAGTCGTAGCGCGCGCGGATCGGCACAAGGACGACCGGCCGGATTCCGGCGACTCGGCGACCGCCGCAGACGCCGCCCCCGCGCCCGCCGAGGCTCCCCAAGCCGCCCAGGAACCCCCCGTCCCCGAAGCCGCCCGTCGGCTGCACGCCGTCATGGAGCTGGCCAAAGCCCTCGCCACCGCGCACACCCTCATGGACGTGGTCCGCATCAGCGCCCGCCAAGCGCGCGTCGCGATGCATGCCACGCTGGCGTCCGTCTCCGTCTGGGAGCGCGACTCCGGCCGCCTGCGGGTGCTGGTCAACGACGGCGACCTCGCCGAGGGCGAGGAGGCGCTGCCTGACGCCGAGACCTACGCCGTCACCGACTTCCCCGAGATCATCGACCCTGCCGTCTGGCCGACCACCTGGTCGAACACCGTCGACGACAAAGACTCCGACCACGAACGCGTCGTCGCCCTGCGCCGCCGCGGGCGGCACGGCTGCATGGTCGCGCCGATCATGGTCGAAGGTCGCGTGTGGGGCGAGCTGTACCTGGCCCGCCGCGCCGACCAGCCGCGGTTCGACGCCGTGGACGCCGAGTTCGCCGCGGTGCTCGCCGCGCAGATCTCCGCGGGCCTCGCGCAGGCCGAGCACTACCAGCGCATCGAGAAGCTCGCGTTCACCGACCCGCTCACCGGTCTGGCGAACCGCCGTGCCATCGACGCCCGTTTGGACGCGGCGATGGCCCGGCACTACCGCGACGGCACCGTCGTCAGCTTGATCGTGTGCGACGTGAACGGCCTCAAGCGGCTCAACGACGAGCGCGGGCACGACGTCGGCGACCGGCTTCTGGAACGGTTCGCCGACCAGCTCTCCGCCTGCAGCGCGATGCTGCCCGGGTCCATGGCCGCGCGTCTCGGCGGTGACGAATTCTGCGTGCTGGCCGAGGGGTTCGGTCCGGACGAGGTGGTCGCGGTGGCCGAGGAACTCTGCCGCCGCGCGCTGCGCATGCACGACGGCGACGGGGTGGCCTGCGGCGTCGCCTCGACGGGCGACCCGGTCGGTCCGGTGACCAGCGCCGACCGACTGTTCCGGCTCGCCGACGCCGCGCAGTACCGGGCCAAGGGCAGCCGGGCGATCCACCCGGTGGTGGCCGGCCGCGGCCAACCGCCCGACCTGACGGTGTCGCTCGCCGGGGACGACAGTGCCGGGCCGCTGCCCGAACAGCCCGCCGGGGCACCGCACCGGGACCGCCGCCGGTTCCGCGGCGCCCTGCACAACGCCGACCCGGGGCGCCTGCTCGCCGCCGTCCTCGGCGCGCTCGACGAACGCGAACCGGGGCGCGTGCACCGCGCCGACACGCTCGGCCGCCTGGAGATCGTCGCGGACACGTTCGCGCGCATGCTCGACGGGGTGGCCTGGTGGATCTCCTACGTGCCGCCGCACGGCCGCAGCCTGCGTACCGTCCGCTACTCGATCCACCGCATGACCGGCTCGCCGAACGCGGCCCGCGCCCGCTACGAGGCGGCGACCGCCGAACACGACCTGGCCGCCTACCCGGCATCGGCCGAGGCCGTGCAGGGCGGCGGCTTCGTGCAGCAGGCGGGGGATCCGGGCAACGACCCGTCCGAAGAAGACCTGCTGCTGGTGGGCGGCTACAAGGCGATGGTCGTCGCGGGCGGGACGAACGCCGCGGGCGGCTGGCTCGTCGAAGTGTTCACCGACGACATGAGCCTGCCGGTGCAGGGGCTGGCCCCGGTGCTGCGCGCGCTCGTCGCGGTGGCCCTCACCGGCGGCGCATCGCTGCCGGAATAGCAGCCCGCGGAGCGGCAGCCCGACAGACTGCCACTCGAAGCCCCCCCAACATCCCAAGACCCGAAGGCCCGAATACCCGAAGGCCCGAAGACCCGAAGACCCGAAGAGCCTTCAGGCCGCCACGCGTTCCGTGTGCGTGTACACGTTCGCGCTCGTTCCGCGCAGGAACCCGACCAGTGTCACTCCCGCGTCCTCGGCCAGTTCGACCGCGAGCGACGACGGGGCCGAGACCGCGGCGAGCAGCGGGATGCCGGCCATCGCGGCCTTCTGGGTCAGCTCGAACGACGCGCGCCCGCTCACCATCAGCACATGCCCGGACAGCGGCAGGCGGCCTTCGCGCAAGGCCCAGCCGACGACCTTGTCGACGGCGTTGTGGCGCCCGACGTCTTCGCGTACGCACACCAGCTCGCCCGCGGCGTCGAACAGGCCCGCCGCGTGCAGCCCGCCCGTCGAGTCGAACACCCGCTGCGCGTCGCGCAGTCGGCCGGGCAGGGCGTAGAGCGTCTCCGGGGCGATGCGCAGGCCGTCGGCGGCGACGTCGTACGGGGCGATCTTGCGCAGCCCCTCCACGCCCGTCGTGCCGCAGATGCCGCACGCGCTCGACGTCCACACGCCCCGCTGCAGCCCCGGGGCGAGCGGCGGAACGTGCGGTCCGAGCGCGGCGTCGACCACGTTGTAGGTGTTGCGGCCCTCGTCGTCGGTGCCCGCGCAGTAGCGCAGCGCCGCCACGTCCCGTGTGGCGTGCACCACGCCTTCCGCGACCAGGAAGCCCGCGACCAGGTCGAAGTCGTCGCCGGGGGTGCGCATGGTGACGGTGAGCGTGCGGCCGCCGACGCGGATGTCCAGCGGCTCCTCGGCGGCGAGCGTGTCGGTGCGCCGGACGGCGCCGCCGGCATCGAGCCGGAGGATCTTGCGGCGGCTGGTCACGCGACCCACGGTGTGGCCCCTTCGACGGCACGGATTCGACAACAGGCAGCGGGCAAGGAACGGAAACGGCACCCGCCCGGCCTCCAGCATGCCGCGTCGCCGCGCAATCCCCCGGACCGCGTCCCTTCCGCTGTCGTCATCCATGCACATAATGTCCGAGTGAATAAGGACATGCACCGCGCTTCCGTCACCGTCGCCGACGCCGGCCTCACGCCTGCCGACGTCCTCGCCGTCGCCCGCGGCGGCGCCCGCGTCGAGCTGGCGCCCCGCGCCCTCGACGCGATGGCGACCAGCCGCGCCGTCGTCGACGACCTGGCCGCCTCCCCGCGCCCGGTCTACGGCGTGTCCACCGGTTTCGGCGCCCTCGCCACCCGGCACATCGGCCCCGACCTGCGGGCCCGCCTCCAGCAGTCGCTGGTGCGCTCGCACGCGGCCGGCATGGGCCCGCGCGTGGAGACCGAGGTCGTGCGCGGGCTCATGCTGCTGCGCCTGAAGACCCTGGCGTCCGGCCGCACCGGCGTCCGCCCCGAGGTCGCCCAGGCCATGGCGGACCTCCTGAACGCCGGGATCACCCCGGTGGTGCACGAATACGGCTCGCTCGGCTGCTCCGGCGACCTCGCCCCGCTGTCGCACTGCGCGCTCGTGCTGACCGGCGAAGGCGAAGCCGAAGGCCCCGACGGCACGGTCCGCCCCGCCGCCGGCCTCCTCGCCGAACACGGCCTCACCCCCGTGCGGCTGCGCGAGAAGGAGGGCCTCGCCCTCATCAACGGCACCGACGGCATGCTCGGCATGCTGCTCATGGCCCTCGCCGACCTCGCCGCGCTGTTCACCGCCGCCGACATCACCGCGGCCATGACCCTCGAAGCGCTGCTCGGCACCGACAAGGTCCTCGACCCGGCGCTGCACGCCATCCGCCCGCACCCCGGCCAGGCCGCCAGCGCCGCCAACATGCTCGCGGTGCTGGCCGGATCGGGCATGACCGGGCACCACCAGGACCAGCGCCCGCGGGTCCAGGACGCCTACTCGGTGCGGTGCGCCCCGCAGGTCGCCGGCGCCGGCCGCGACACCCTTGCGCACGCCGCCCTCGTCGCCGACCGCGAACTGGCCGCCGCCGTCGACAACCCGGTGATCCTGGAGGACGGGCGTATCGAGTCGAACGGCAACTTCCACGGCGCGCCCGTCGCCTACGTCCTCGACTTCCTCGCCATCGCCGTCGCCGACCTCGGCTCCATCGCCGAACGCCGCACCGACCGGCTGCTCGACCCGTCGCGCTCGCACGGCCTGCCCGCGTTCCTCGCCGACGACCCCGGCGTCGACTCCGGCCTGATGATCGCCCAGTACACGCAGGCCGCGCTGGTCTCCGAGAGCAAGCGCCTCGCGGTGCCCGCGTCGGTCGACTCGATCCCGTCGTCGGCCATGCAGGAAGACCACGTCTCGATGGGCTGGAGCGCGGCCCGCAAGCTGCGCACCGCGGTCGCGAACCTCACCCGGATCCTCGCCGTCGAACTGGTCGCCGCCGCCCGCGCCACCGACATGCGCACCCAGTCCGGCGACCTGGCGCCCGCGCCCGCCACCGCCGCGGTGATCGCGGCACTTCGCGCGGCCGGCGTGCCCGGTCCCGACGCCGACCGGTTCCTGTCCCCGGAGCTGGCCGTCGCGGAAGAGTTTGTACGCTCGGGCGCGCTGGTCCGCGCCGCGGAATCGGCGACCGGCCCGCTCGCCTGACCCGGCGTCAGAACCGAGCGGCGGAGCGGGACGAGGGGGACAGGGTGGACACCGTGCACGACAACACCGAACGAGGCGACGCCGCGGACACCGGCGCGGCGCCCGCCGAGAGCGCGTCGTCCCGGCTCCTCGCGCTGTTCGAGGAGCACCGGCTGACCCCGACCCAGCGCCGCATCGCGCACTGCCTGGTGCGGCACGCGGGCGAAGCGCCGTACCTGTCGAGCGTCGAGGTCGCGCAGCTCGCCGGGGTCAGCCAGCCGTCGGTCACCCGGTTCGCCGTCGCGCTCGGCTTCGACGGCTATCCGGCGCTGCGCGCCCGGCTGCGCACCCTCGGGCTGCCGGTGCGGACCGAGACCGAGGCGGAGGTGCACCGCAACGAGTACGTGTCCGCGGTGCACGCCGAGATCGCCAACCTGACCCGGCTCGCCGAGCAGCTCGCCGATCCCGGCCCGGTGGCGAAGGCCGCCGCGCTGCTGGCGGACTCACGTCCCCTCGTGGTGCTCGGCCTGCGCACCGGCATGGCCCCGGCGCGCGGGTTCGGGTACTTCGCCGCGAAGGTGCTGCCGGACGTGCGGGTGCTCGACGAAGGCGGCTCGCTGCTGGCCGACCGGCTCGACCAGGCGCGCGCCGCGGGTGCGACGGGGTTGCTGTGCTTCGCGATGCCGCGCTATCCGCGCGAGTTGACCGAGGCGCTGCGTACCGCGCGGGAGGTGGGCCTGCGGATCGTGACCATCGCCGACGGGCCGTTCGCGCCGGCCGCGGCGCTGTCCGACGCGGTGCTGGTCGCCGGGGTCACCGGGCAGCTGGTGTTCGACACCTGCGGGGCGCCGATGCTGCTCGGGCAGGTGCTCCTCCAGGCGATGTGCGACATCGCGCCGGGGCGGGCGCAGGCCCGGCTGGAGGAATTCGACCGTCAGGCCCTGGAACGGGGTCTCTTCGAGGCCTGACCGCGCGGCGGGGGCGCGGGGCGGGACTTGCCGCCCCGGGCCCAGGCGATCCCGACGAGGACGCCGATCAGCGCGCTGCCCGCCGCGATGGCGCCGGTGGCCGCGTAGCGCGGAATGCTCAGCAGGAAGCCGCCGGCCGTGAACAGCAGGCCGGTGAGCAGCATCACCACCGCGATGCCGGGCTCCCGCACCCGGTCGCGGCCGAATGCCAGCAAGGCCGCGGCTGCGCCGGTGGCCAGCGCGCCGAGCGCGGTGAGGCCCCAAATGAGCTGCTCGAGTTGCATCGTGCGTCGGCCTGGCCTTTCGCCGGCCGCGTGCGGGACGAGTTTCGCATGCGGCAAAACGGACTAAATCCCGAAAAAGCGTAGCCCTGTGACCCGATCTCCCTCTGTTCGACGGTCCGAAGAGGAGATACATTCACTCTCGGATGTTCTGAAGATTTCTATACAGGCCACATCGTCCGGAGGGGACTCGTCATGACCCAGCCCAACGCCGCATCGACCGCCGGGGCCCGCCCCGTGCGCGCACCCCGCGGATCCGAGCTGCACACGCTCGGCTGGGGTCAGGAGGGCGCGCTCCGGATGCTCATGAACAACCTCGACCCCGAGGTCGCCGAGCACCCGGACAAGCTGGTCGTCTACGGCGGCACCGGCAAGGCCGCGCGCGACTGGCGCTCCTACGACGCCATCGTCCGCACCCTCCAGACCCTCAAGGGCGACGAGACCCTCCTCGTCCAGTCCGGCCGCCCGGTCGGCGTCATGCAGACCCACGAGTGGGCGCCGCGCGTCCTGCTCGCCAACTCCAACCTGGTCGGCGACTGGGCCAACTGGGAGGAGTTCCGCCGCCTGGAGTCCGCCGGACTCACCATGTACGGCCAGATGACCGCCGGTTCGTGGATCTACATCGGCACCCAGGGCATCCTGCAGGGCACCTACGAGACCTTCGCCGCGGTCGCCGCCAAGCGCTTCAACGGCACCCTCGAAGGCACCATCACCCTCACGGCAGGCCTCGGCGGCATGGGCGGCGCCCAGCCCCTCGCGGTCACCATGAACGGCGGCGTCGCGATCTGCATCGAGTGCGACCCGTCGCGCATCGAGCGCCGTATCGAGCACCGCTACTGCGACGTGCGCGCCGACGGCATCGACGAGGCGCTGCGCCTGGCCACCGAGGCCCGGGACGCGCGCCGGCCGCTGTCGGTCGGCCTGCTCGGCAACGCCGCCGAGATCGTCCCGCAGATGCTCGCGATGAACGCGCCGATCGACATCGTCACCGACCAGACCAGCGCGCACGACCCGCTCGCCTACCTGCCGATCGGGGTCGCGTTCGCGGACATGGCCGAGTACGCGCGCACCAAGCCCGCCGAGTTCACCACCGCCGCCCGCGACGCGATGGCCAAGCACGTCGAGGCCATGGTCGGGTTCCAGGACCGCGGCGCCGAGGTGTTCGACTACGGCAACTCGATCCGCGGCGAGGCCAAGCTGGCCGGCTACGAGCGCGCGTTCGACTTCCCCGGCTTCGTCCCGGCATACATCCGCCCGCTGTTCTGCGAAGGCAAGGGACCGTTCCGCTGGGCCGCGCTGTCCGGCGACGCCAAGGACATCCACGCCACCGACCGCGCCGTGCTCGACCTGTTCCCGGAGAACGAGTCGCTGCACCGCTGGATCAAGATGGCACAGGAGAAGGTGCACTTCCAGGGCCTGCCCGCACGCATCTGCTGGCTCGGCTACGGCGAGCGCGACAAGGCCGGCGAACGGTTCAACGACATGGTGGCGAGCGGCGAACTGTCCGCGCCCGTGGTCATCGGCCGCGACCACCTCGACTGCGGCTCGGTCGCCTCGCCGTACCGCGAGACCGAGGCCATGCTCGACGGCTCGGACGCGATCGCCGACTGGCCGCTGATCAACGCCATGGTCAACGTGGCGTCCGGCGCGTCGTGGGTGTCGATCCACCACGGCGGCGGCGTCGGCATCGGCCGCTCGATCCACGCCGGCCAGGTCACCGTCGCCGACGGCACCAAGCTCGCCGGCGAGAAGATCCGCCGGGTGCTCACCAACGACCCGGGCATGGGCGTCATCCGGCACGTCGACGCGGGCTACGACCTGGCCGCGGACGTCGCCGACGAGCGCGGCGTCCGCATCCCGATGCGCGAAGGCGCCGCGACCTCCGCGACCTCCGAGGGCGCGCAGTCGTGACCTTCGACGCCATGTGGCGGGACCTGCTGCCGGTCGGGCGCGACGCCCGCACCGGCGGCTACCGCCGGTTCGCCTGGAACGCCGCGGACCTCGAATGCCGCGCGTGGTTCCGCGCCGAGGCCGAGCGCCGCGGCCTGCGCTACGAAGTCGACCGCAACGGCAACCAGTGGGCGTGGTACGGCGGTTCCGCCGTCGCCGCGGACCCGGCGTGGACGCCGGAGGACGCCGTCGACGCGGTCGTCACCGGCTCGCACCTGGACTCGGTCCCGGACGGCGGCGCCTACGACGGCCCCCTCGGCGTCATCTCCTCGCTGGCCGCCTTCGACCTGCTGATCGAACGCGGCGCCGAGTTCCGCCGCCCGCTGGCCATCGTCAACTTCGGCGACGAGGAAGGCGCCCGGTTCGGCGTCGCCTGCGTCGGCTCCCGCCTCGCCGCGGGCGTCCTCGCCCCCGAGGCGGCCCGCGACCTGCGCGACGCCGACGGCATCCGGCTCCCGGACGCCATGGAACGCGCCGGATACGACCCCGAGCGCATCGGGGCCGACCAGGAACTCCTCGGCCGTATCGGCGCGTTCGTGGAACTCCACGTCGAACAGGGCCGCCATCTGGTGGACGTCGACGCGCCGGTCGGCGTCGCGTCCGCCATCTGGCCGCACGGCCGGTGGCGGTTCGACTTCCGCGGCGAAGCGAACCACGCGGGCACCACGCGCCTGGAGGACCGGCGCGACCCGATGCTGACCTACGCGACCACCGTGCTCGCCGCCCGCAAGAAGGCCAGGCTGGCCGGCGCGGTCGCCACGTTCGGCAAGGTCGCCGTCGAACCCAACGGCACCAACGCGATCCCCTCGCTGGTGCGCGGCTGGCTCGACTCGCGCGCCCCCGAGGAAGAGGTCCTCGAATCCGTCGTCGCCGAGATCGGCCGCGCCGCGCGGGAACGCGCGGAACGCGACGGGACCGACGTCGAGGTGGTCCGCGAGTCCTACAGCCCGATCGTGGAATTCGCGGGCGGATTGCGCGACCGCATCGCCGGGCACCTGGGCGGCGCCCCCGTGCTGCCCACCGGCGCCGGCCACGACGCGGGCATCCTGTCCGCGGCGCTCCCGACCGCCATGGTGTTCGTCCGCAACCCGACCGGGGTATCGCACTCCCCGGCGGAGTTCGCGGAGGCCGCCGACTGCCTGGCCGGCGTCGACGCACTCGCCGACGTACTCGCCGACCTGCTGTCCGGCACCCCCGACCGCGCCGACGGCACCCGATCCGCCGAGGGACCCGCAGCGTGAACCAAGCCGACACCCGCGAGACCGCCCCGGGCACCGACGTGCTCTGGTGCGAGATCGTGCACACCCGCACCGGGATCGAACGCGACGTCGTCGTCGAGATCGCCGACGGGCGCATCACCGCCGTCCGACCCGACGTCCCGGCCCCGCCGCCGGGCGCGTCGGTGCGGCGCGGCCTCACCGTCCCGGGCTTCGCCAACGCCCACTCGCACGCCTTCCACCGCGTGCTGCGCGGCCGCACCCAGGCCGGCTCCGGCACGTTCTGGACCTGGCGCGACCTGATGTACGCGGCCGCCGGCAAGCTCGACCCGGACACGTACCTCGCGCTCGCCCGCGCCGTGTACGCCGAAATGGCGCTCGCCGGGATCACCGCCGTCGGCGAGTTCCACTACCTGCACCACGCGCCCGGCGGCGCCCGCTACGACGACCCCAACGCGATGGGCCACGCCCTCGCCGAGGCCGCCCGCCAAGCCGGCATCCGCATCACCCTGCTCGACACCTGCTACGTCGCCGGCGGCGTCGGCGCCGAGCCGACCGGCACCCAGCTGCGCTTCGGCGACGGCGACGCGGACGGCTGGGCCGCCCGCGTCGACGCCCTCAAGCCCGCCGACCACCTGCGCATCGGCGCCGCCGTGCACTCGGTCCGCGGCGTGCCCGCCGACCAGATCCCCACCGTCGCCGCCTGGACCGCCGAACGCGGCGCCCCGCTGCACGCGCACGTCTCCGAACAACCCGCGGAGAACCACGCCTGCCTCGAGGCCTACGGCCGCACCCCGGTCGAGGTCTTCGAGGCCGCGGGCGCGCTCGGCCCCCGCTTCACCGCCGTGCACGCCACCCACCTCACCGACCGCGACATCGCGCTGCTCGGCGCATCCGGCTCCGGCGTGTGCCTGTGTCCGACCACCGAACGCGACCTCGCCGACGGCATCGGCCCCGCGGGCGAACTGTCCCGCGCCCAGGTCCCGCTGTCCCTCGGCACCGACAGCCAGGCCTTCATCGACATGTTCGAAGAAGCCCGCGCCGTCGAACTCGACGAGCGGCTCCGCACCGGCAGCCGCGGCCACTTCACCACCGCCCGGCTCCTCGCCCAGGCCACCCGGGTCGGCCACGAGTCGCTCGGCTGGGACGACGCCGGCCGCATCGAGCCCGGCCGCCGCGCCGACCTCGTCACCGTCGGGCTCGACTCGGTCCGCCTGGCCGGCACGATCCCGCGCCTGGCGTCCGAATCCGTGGTCTTCGCGGCCGCGCCGCCGGACATCACGCACGTCGTCGTCGACGGCCGCACGGTCGTCGCGGACGGCGTCCACACCCTCGTCGAAGACGTCCCCGGCACCCTGGCCGCCGCGATCCGGACCGTGGTCGGCGGAGGAGAAGCATGAGCGCCCCCGGCAGCACCGGCAGCATTCTGATCACCGGCATCGGCAGCCTCGTCACCAACGAGCCCGCCCTCGGCACCGGCCCCCTCGGGATCCTCCACGACGCCGCGGTCGTGGTGGCGGACGGCCGGATCGCCTGGGTCGGCCCCGCCGACACCGCCCCTGACGCGGACACCCGGCACGACGCCCAGGGCCGCGTTGTCATCCCCGGCTTCGTGGACTCGCACGCGCACCTGGTGTTCGCCGGCGACCGCACCGCCGAATTCGCCGCCCGCATGGCCGGGCAGGCGTACGCGGCGGGCGGCATCCGCACCACCGTCGCCGCCACCCGCGCCGCGTCCGACGCGGAACTGGCCGCCAACCTCGACCGGCTCGTCGACGAAGCCGCCCGGCAGGGCACCACCGTCCTCGAATGCAAGTCCGGCTACGGCCTCACCGTCGACGACGAAGCCCGCGCCCTGCGCCTCGCGAGCGCCGTCACCGACGAGGTCACCTACCTCGGCGCGCACGTCGTCGCCCCCGAGTACGCCGACGACCCGGCCGGCTACGTCGACCTCGTCACCGGCCCCATGCTCGACGCGTGCGCCCCGCACGCCCGCTGGGTCGACGTGTTCTGCGAACGCGGCGCCTTCGACGGCGACCAGGCCCGTGCGATCCTCACCGCGGGCAAGAAGCGCGGCCTGGTGCCGCGCGTGCACGCCAACCAGCTGCGGCACGGCCCCGGCGTGCAGCTCGCCGTGGAACTCGGCGCGGCGTCCGCGGACCACTGCACGCACCTCGACGCCGCCGACGTCGCCGCGCTGGCCTCGTCCGACACCGTCGCCACGCTGCTGCCCGGCGCCGAGTTCTCCACCCGCGCCGCCTACCCGGACGCGCGCCGGCTGATCGACGCGGGCGCCACCGTCGCGCTGTCCACGGACTGCAACCCGGGGTCGAGCTTCACCACGTCCATGCCGTTCTGCATCGCGATCGCGGTGCGCGAGATGGGCATGACGCCGGACGAGGCCGTGTGGTCGGCCACCGCGGGCGGCGCGGCGGCCCTGCGCCGCACCGACGTGGGCCGGATCGTCCCGGGCGTGCGGGCCGACCTGGTGGAGCTGGACGCGCCGTCGCACGTGCACCTGGCCTACCGGCCGGGCGTCCCGCTGGTGCGGACCGTGTGGCGCGGAGGTGCCGCAGTAGCCTGACAAAACGTCAGGGTTTGCCGGGATGCCGTGACAGGGGCCCCCTGGCCGGGGACCCGCACCTTCGTGGATACTCCGCGGTAACCCTCACGACCAGACGCGTGGCCGGGACCGGTCGAACCGGCCCGGACATGCGCGTTACAGAGAAGGAGGCGCCGCGTGGGCCGCCTTGCGCAGACCGAAGGGCTGACCGACGTCCAGCGGGAGATCCTGTCGACCGTCCGCAGCTTCGTGGACAAGCAGATCATCCCGGTGGCGACCGAGTTGGAGCACCGGGACGAGTACCCGACGGAGATCGTCGAGGGCATGAAGCAGATGGGCCTGTTCGGGCTCATGATCCCCGAGGAGTACGGCGGTCTCGGCGAGTCCCTGCTGACCTACGCGCTGGTCGTCGAGGAGATCGCGCGCGGCTGGATGAGCGTGTCGGGCATCATCAACACGCACTTCATCGTCGCGTACATGATCAAGCAGCACGGCACCGAAGAGCAGAAGAACTACTTCCTGCCGAAGATGGCCGAGGGCGAGATCCGCGGCGCCTTCTCGATGTCCGAGCCGCACTGCGGGTCGGACGTGTCCGCGATCCGCACCAAGGCGGTCAAGGACGGCGAGTTCTATGTGATCAACGGCCAGAAGATGTGGCTGACGAACGGCGGCACGTCCAACCTTGTCGCGGTCCTCACCAAGACCGACGAGGGCGCCGACTCGGTCTACCGGAACATGACCACGTTCCTCATCGAGAAGGAGCCCGGCTTCGGCGAGACCCGCCCGGGTCTCACCGTGCCCGGCAAGATCGACAAGATGGGCTACAAGGGCGTCGACACGACCGAGCTGGTGCTCGACGGCGTGCGCGTCCCGGCCGACCGGATCCTGGGCGGCGTCCCGGGCAAGGGCTTCTACCAGATGATGGACGGCGTCGAGGTCGGCCGCGTCAACGTCGCCTCGCGCGGCTGCGGTGTCGCGCAGCGTGCCTTCGAACTGGGCGTGCAGTACGCGCAGCAGCGCGAGACGTTCGGCAAGCAGCTCGCCGAGCACCAGGCCATCCAGTTCAAGCTCGCCGAGATGGCCACCAAGGTCGAGGCGGCGCACCAGATGATGGTCATGGCGGCCCGCAAGAAGGACGCGGGGGAGCGCAACGACCTCGAGGCCGGCATGGCCAAGTACCTCGCCTCCGAGTACTGCAAGGAGGTCGTGGAGGACGCGTTCCGCATCCACGGCGGGTACGGCTTCTCGAAAGAATTCGAGATCGAGAGGTTGTACCGGGAGGCCCCGATGCTGCTGATCGGCGAAGGCACGGCCGAGATCCAGAAGATGATCATCGGGCGTCGCCTGCTGGAGGAGTACAAGCTCCGCGGCTGAGAGGTATGAGGTCGCCCGGGCACTTGCACGTGAGCGCCCGGGCGATCGTTTTCCCCCACCTGCGTGGGAAGCGTGCGTCCCGGTAGAGGCGTTCGATTTCGAACTCGGGCTCACCCCCGCGTGAGCGGGGACCACGTCAGGTTCAACGACAGCGGTGCGCGCGGGTGACGGCCATCTGGTATATGCGACGCTGGGTCATGATGCCCCGCTCGAACTGCAGCCCCGCCCCCGGCAGCTTCGTCCGCGTCGACGGCACCGTGCTGCACGTCGTCCAGGACGGCGCCGGGCCGACCGTGCTCGTCACCAGCGGCCTCGCCTGCGCGTGGTTCGACTGGGACACCACGGTGCCGCTGCTCGCCCCGCACGGCCGCGTCGTGCGCTTCGACCGGCCCGGCCTCGGCCTCAGCGCCCCCGATCCGCGGCCGCCGACGCTGTACGGCGAGACCGAGCGCCTGCGCGCGGTTGCCGAGGCTGTGGGCGCACCCGGGCCGTATGTGATCGTGGCGCACTCCTACGCCGGGTTCCACGCGGAGGCGTTCGCCCGCCTCCACCCCGAACACACCGCCGGCGTCGTCCTCGTCGACGCGAGCGCCGAACCCGCGGCGCGCGCCCGCCCGGCCCCGGCCGCCCGGCTCGCGCTGGCCCGCGCGATCGGCGGCACGTTCCGGCTCACCGGGCTCAGCCGCCCGGTCGGCCCGGCGCTGCGGCGGCTCGCGGTGCGCGGCTTCAGCCGGCGCGGCCGCGATGCCGGGGACCCGGAGTGGACGCGCCGGTCCTACGCGTCCGGCCGCTTCCTCACCGCGGCGTTCACCGAGAACACCACCTACCTCGACCAGGCCGCCGAACTCCTGCGGCTGCGGGACCGCACGGTGTTCCCCGACGTGCCCCTGCGGGTCCTCGCCGCCGGGGGCGGCCGCGAGCCGGACGCGGTCAAGGCCCGGTGGCTCGACCGGCAGCGGACGTTGGCCGCGCTGGCGCCGCGGGGCCGCTGCGATGTCGTCGAGGACGCCGCGCACATGCTGATGATCGACCGCCCGGACGCGGTGGCGGCGGCGGTCCGAGACGTCCTCGCGGAGGCGTGACCGGTCCGGGGCTCCGGCTTTCGGCCCCTCGGAGTCGCTGGCGGAAATGCGTTGAATCGTCCGAATCGGGTAGACGGTCCGCATCGGGTGGACCGGTACGTGCGCACCGGTCCACCCGCCACGGACCGAGAGGACACCATGTTCGGCCAGGAACGCATTACCCCGGCCGCCGGGGGCGCCCCCGGGGGCGGCGGCGAAGTCATCGCGTCGTACACCGACTACGCCGGGGCCCAGCGCGCCGTGGACTACCTGTCCGACAACGGCTTCCCCGTCGAGCACACCTCGATCGTCGGCGCCGACCTGCGCATGGTCGAGCGGGTGCTCGGCCGGCTCGACGCGAAGAAGGCCACCATGGCCGGAGCCGCGAGCGGCCTGTGGTTCGGCCTGCTCATCGGCTTGTTCCTGGGCATCTTCGCCGAGCGGGCGATGAGCTGGGTGTGGATCGTCCTCATGGGCCTGCTGTGGGGCGCCGCCGCGGGCGCACTGTTCGGCTGGCTCGGCTACCGCTCCACGGGCGGGAAGCGCGACTTCATCTCCAGCAGCCAGATCGTCGCGGCGCGTTACGACGTGCTCGCCGAAGCGGCGTACGCCGAACGCGCCCGCAACATCGTCGGGCGGCTCAGCCTGTAGTCTGCGGGCCGTCCGGCTACAGCCAGCCGTTGCGGCGGAACCCGCGGTGGATCAGCAGGCACACGGTCAGCGTCACGCCGAGCACGGCCGGGTAGCCGTACTCCCAATGGAGTTCCGGCATGTGGTCGAAGTTCATGCCGTAGATCCCGGCGACCATCGTCGGCACGGCGAAGATCGCCACCCAGGCGGAGATGCGCCGCATGTCCTCGTTCTGGGTGACCGTCACCTGGGCCAGGTTGGCCTGGAGGATCGACGTCAGCAGTTCGTCGAACGACGCGACCTGCTCGCTCACCCGCGCGAGGTGGTCCTCGACGTCCCGGAAGTACTCGCGGATGTCCGGGTGGATCTGCCGCATCGGCCGTTCGGCGAGCGTCTGCATGGGGCGGGCCAGCGGGGTCACCGCGCGCTTGAGCTCCAGGACTTCGCGCTTGAGCTGGTAGATCCGGCCGGCGTCGCCGGAGCCGCGGCCGCCGAAGACCTCGTTCTCCACGTCGTCGATGTCGTCCTGGAGCGCCTGGGTGACCTCCAGGTACGTGTCCACGACCCGGTCCGCGACCGCGTGCAGCACCGACGACGGCCCCGCGCCGAGGAGTTCGGCGTTCGCCTCCAGGCGGTGCCGCAGTTCGCCGAGGCCGCCGTGCAGGCCGTGCCGGACGGTGATGACGAAGTCGCCGCCGAGGAACACCATGATCTCGCCGGTCTCGACGACCTCGCTGGTCGCCGTCAGGTGCTCGTGCTCGACGTAGCGGACCGTCTTGAAGACCGCGAACAGCGTGTCGTCGTAGCGCTCCAGCTTCGGCCGCTGATGCGCCTTCACAGCGTCCTCGACGGCGAGCGGGTGCAGGTCGAACCGCTCGGCGATGCCCGCGAGTTCGTCGCTCGTCGGCTCGTGCAGGCCGATCCACACGAAGCCGCTGCCCTGGTCGTGCACGTCGCGGATCGCCTCGCCCGGCGTCGCGCAGCCGACCACCCGGCTCCCGTCGCGGTACACCGCGCAGTCGACCACGCAATTGCCCGAGACGACCGGATCGGGCACGGCGTCCGACGCGGCCCGGCGGCGGGCCACGGCGGGACGGACGGCGGCGCGGAGGTCTCGGATCATCGACATGGCGGGCTCCTTCACAGGAGGGCGCGTCAAGGCATGCGGCTGCCCGCGCACGGCAGTGCGGGGTACGGCGAGCACGGCATGCCCCGGTGCGTCAGCGGCAGCGGGACTCGGGGAACCGCACGCGGAAACGCGCGGATCCGGACCGCGGAGACGGCACGCGGCACGGCGGAACCGGCCCGCGCCGGACGGCGGGGCGGAACGGGGTGCGGCGTCGGCGAAAGCGCGGACTCAGCAGGTGGTTCGCGGGAGGTCGGGTGAACCGCCGGTACTGCACGATGGGCCGGTATGCACCACTACCACCTCCCTCGGCCTGTCCCCGCTAGGGGAAGCCTCCCGCGGACCCGGTCCGACGGGAGCACGTCCACCGCGCGCCGCCGCTCGGGGCGCCCGCACGGTATGCCTGAATAGCCCGGCTCGATCGCGGCGCCCTCCGAGGGCCGCCCGATGGGGCCAGCAAATCAGGGTAGCAGGCGGCAGGTTCCGAGACGGCCCGGTTCCGGTGAACGGCGCGCGGCCGACGTACGATGCGCGCATGTTCGACATGACGCCGCACCACGACGTGCCCGACCCGACGCCCGCGGTGGAGGCCCATCTGACCGCGGCGTTCGGCGAACCGAGCGGGCGCGCCGGCGTCACGTTCGTCGGCACCGATCGCATCGAGGTGCTGCGCTTCGGACCCGACGAGACCGGGGTCGTGCGGTACGCCACGCTCGGCATGTCGCGTGCGCCGATGACCGACCCGGCGGCCGCCCTGGCCGACCCGGTGCGCGGGCCGCGCGCCGAACTCGTGCTGTCCGTCCGCGGATCGCAGGACTCGGCACTCCGGCCGCTCGCCGTGTTCGCCGCGTCGCCGCAGGTCGAGGGTGTGATCGTGGCCCCGGGTGCGTCGCTCGACGTCGGCGGGCCGCTGTGGGAGGGCGCCGCGTTCACCGCCGTCCTGGTCGGCGAACCCGGCGGACTGGTCGCGGACTTGCCGCTTCCCGAGCCCGCCGAACCGGTCCGGTTCCTGCCGCTGCTGCCGATGACCGCGGGGGAGACCGCGTGGAAGCGGGTGCACGGCGGTGAGGCGTTGCAGGAGCGCTGGCTCCGGCACGGCACCGACCTGCGCGACCCGCGCCGCGCGGCCGTCCCCCTCGGGGCGGACTAGAGCCGACCAGGGGCCGACCAGGGGTGGACCAAGGGCTGACCGAGCCCTCGGCCCGGGTGCCGCTTACGGCACCAGCAGCACCGGGCACGGCGCGCGGTGCACGATGGCGTCGCTCACGCTGCCCAGGAACAGCCGCGCCAGGCCGTGGTAGCGGCGCGAGCCGAGCACGAGCACGTCCGCGCCGTAGTCCTTGGCCTGGTCGAGGACGGCGTTCGGGATGTCGCTGCGCAGCGTCTCGCCCGCCCAGCCTTCGACCTCCGCGACCCCCGCGGCGCGCAGCTTGTCGACGGCGTCGGTGACGACCTTCTTGGCCTCGCTGTCGCTCTCTTCCTCGACGATGCCGCCCGCTCCGCCGCCGTCGACCACGTCGACGGTCTGCACGTGCAGCACGCGGACCTGGGCGCCGAGCGGCTTGGCCAGGTCGGCTACGGCCGCGAGCACGTCCGCGGTCTCGGGGGTGGCGTCGACGGCGACGAGGATGCGCTGGTACATGGCTGCTTCTTCCTGATCTGCGTGCTCGGTGGACGGGCTACGGGCGGGCCGCGGCGGGCGTCGGGGTCGACGTTACGCCGACGTGTTCGTCGTTCTCCGCCGGGGTGAGGACGCGCCGGGTGCCGACCACGACGCCCGCGGCAACGACACACGCGGCGGTCGCGACGAGGAACGGCACGTGCACGTCGAAGTGCTCCTCGAGCTTCGGGGCGAGGTACGGCGCGGCCGCCGCGGCGAACCAGCGCACGAAGTTGTACCCGGCCGAGGCGACGGGACGCGGCGCATCCGACACCTCCAGAGCCATTTCGGTGAACACCGTGTTGTTGATCCCGATGAAGGCTCCCGAAACGATGACGCACGTCACGATCACCGGCTTGGACCCGTACGCGATGACCCCGAGGTCCGCCGCGAACAGCACCAGACTGGCCGCCGCGACGTTCACCGAGCCGAACCTGGCCTGCAGCCGCGGCGCGACGAGCACCGAGCACAGCGCCAGCAGCACGCCCCAGCAGAAGAACACCGCGCCGGACTTGTACGGGCTCATGTCCAGCACGAACGGGGTGAACGCGAGGACCGTGAAGAAGCCGTAGTTGTAGAAGAACGCCGAGCCGGCGGTGGCTGCGAGGCCCTTGTGGCCGAGCGCCTTGACCGGGTCGAGCAGGCCGACCTTGGCCGCGGGCCTGGGCTGCTCCTTCAGCAGCACGGTGATGGCGACGAAGCCGACGGCCATCAGCGCGGCGGTCCCGTAGAACGGGTAGCGCCAGCTCGCGTCGCCGAGGACGGCGCCGAGCAGCGGGCCGCAGGACATGCCGAGGCCGAGAGCGGATTCGTAGAGCAGGATCGCCGCGGCGCTGCCGCCGCTGGCCGCGCCGACGATGACCGCCAGCGACGTGGACACGAACAGCGCGTTGCCGAGCCCCCATCCGGCGCGGAAGCCGACGAGTTCGCCGACCGAGTCGGATGTGCCGGACAGTGCCGCGAACACCACGACCAGCGCGAGCCCGAGCAGCAGCGTGCGCCGCCCGCCGATGCGGCTGGACACGAAGCCGGTGACCAGCATCGCGACCGCGGTGATCAGGAAGTAGCTGGTGAACAGCAGGGAGACCTGGCTGGGCGAGGCGTCCAGGCCTTTGGCGATCGAGGGGAGGATCGGGTCGACGAGGCCGATCCCCATGAAGGCGACGACGGCGGCGAACGCGGTGGCCCACACGGCCATCGGCTGCCGCAGGATGCTTCCCCCGGATGCGGCATCGCGGTGCGCGGCGGACATGCCGACCTCCTTTGCTCAGCGTCCGAGCATTCTTTAGCTCTGCTAATTAATGTATCGTACACCTAAATTTTGGGGCGGCGAGGCCGGTCTTCGGCCGGATGCGGGAGCGGGCGGTATCGGCGGGTCGCGGGGAGGGGTGCCCTACCTACCGGTAACCGCCTTCCGGGATGATGTGCCGCAGAACCCCACGGGGCTCCCCGAGAGAGGACCGCATATCCCATGCAGTTTGGCCGCTACTACGAGGAGTTCGAGGTCGGTGCGATTTACAAGCACTGGCCCGGCAAGACGGTCACCGAGTACGACGACCACCTGTTCTGCCTGCTCACGATGAACCACCACCCCCTCCACATGGACGTCAACTACGCCGAGAAGACGACCGACTTCGGCAAGAACGTCGTGGTGGGCAACTACATCTACTCGCTGCTGCTCGGCATGTCCGTGCCGGACGTCTCGGGCAAGGCGATCGCGAACCTGGAGATCGAGTCGCTCCGGCACGTCGCGCCGACGTTCCACGGCGACACGATCTACGGCGAGACCACCGTCCTGGACAAGTGGGAGTCCAAGTCGAAGGACGACCGCGGCGTCGTCCACGTCGAGACCAAGGGCTACAAGCAGGACGGCACCCTCGTGTGCATCTTCCGCCGCAAGGTGATGGTGCCGAAGGTGTCCTACGGCGAGGCCCGCGGCGGCGAGCAGCCCGGCCGCCCGGAGCTGCGCGAATCCTGACGCCGGAACGCGGCGGGACACCCCGGCACCCCGGGGCGTGCGGGGTGTCCGGCCGCGCCGAATCCGCAGGTCAGAGGATGTTCTCCGGCGCCCGCTCGGCGAGTTCGGCCAGGGTCGGGTAGGAGCTTTGCGCTCCGGCCCGCGTGGTCGCCGCGGCACCGACCCGGACGGCGAGACGCACCGCGTCCGCCAATCCGTCGCCGCGGGCGAGCCGCCACGCGAGCGCGCCGGTGAACGCGTCCCCGGCGCCCGTGGTGTCCACCGGCGCCACCTTCGCGGCGGGCACGTGCACCGGCTCCCCGTCGCCGTCGAACAGCACCGCGCCGTCGCCGCCCAGCGTCACCACGACGGACTTCGGGCGCAGCGGGCGGTCGCGCCACGTGCGGAGCGCCGCCAGCGCCTCGTCGGGCGTGCCGCCGAACGACGGCATGCCGAGGATCTCCGCCGCCTCGATCCGGTTCACCACGAGCGGATCGCAGGCGGCCACGTTGTCGTCGGAGGTCCGCCACGGGCCCGGGGACGGGTTCACCACCACCCGGGTGCCGTGCGCGCGGCCGAGCCGCAGCAGCCAGTCCACGGCCTCGTCCGGGATCTCGAGCTGGGTGACCACCACCGGCACCGTCGCGAGCACCGCCTCGACCTGCGCCATCGCCGCCGGGAGCACGGTGGCGTTGGCACCGGGGGAGACCGCGATCGCGTTCTCGCCGGCGTCGTCGACGGTGATCATCGCGACGCCGCTGGCGCCGTCGGACACGCCGACCAGCGCGGTGTCCACGCCCGCGCCGCGCAGGCTGTCCAGCAGCATCGGGCCGTAGGCGTCCGAGCCGACGCGCCCCGCGAACGCCACCCGTGCGCCGAGCCGGGCCGCGGCGACGGCCTGGTTCGCGCCCTTGCCGCCCGGGTGCACCACCAGGTCGGCGCCCAGGACGGTCTCGCCGGGACGCGGGTGGTGCGGGACGCGGACGACGAGGTCGGCGTTGACGGAGCCGATGACGAGGACTTCCGGGGGCGTGGTCATCGCGACAATCTGCCACAGGCCCGCGGGGCCGCGGCCCGGCAGTCAGGCCACGCCCGGGACGTTCCAGTCGCGGAGCGCGTCGAGGAGCCCGTCGGTGAGTTCCAGGCGCAGGAGTTCGTGCGGCGGCACCCAGCGCGCGTCCTCGGCGTCGTCGCCCGCGCGCAGTTCGCCGCCGTGCACGATGCAGGCGTAGTCGCGGATGTCGTAGACGCCGCCGTCGGGCGCGGCCCGGCGGACGGTGCCGACCAGCGGGCCGACCGCTATGTCGAGCCCGGTTTCCTCGGCGAGTTCGCGGCGCAGCGCGTCCGCGTCGGACTCGCCGGCTTCGACGCGCCCACCCGGCAGCGACCACAGGCCCTTGCCCGGCGGGGTACCGCGGCGGATCAGCAAGAGCCGCCCCTCGCCGTCGAGGACGATCGCGCCGACACAGGGAGTAGGCCGCATAACGGGGAGCGTATCCACCAAAGGGGTGCCGTGAACGGGCAATCGGGACGTGTCTGCCGAAGTCTGTGCGTGCTGCGGTGGGGTTGGCCGACGGATCGTCCCCAGGCTGGGTGGGCGCTCGGGGCGCCGACGTGCACGTTTGCGGCAGTCTGGTGAGCAAGGGGACCCCCTTTGGGTATGACCATCGGGTAATCGGAAGTTGCGTTCGCCCGGCCCGGCACGTCGGCCGACCCGTCGGCCCGACACGCCGGTCCCGACCGCGCCGGAGCGCCCGACCTGCCCCGGTGTGGGCCGCGCGACGCCGAAGGGGTGATCGTCCTTGACTCACGCGCGTCGGCAGGGGACCGTCATGCCTATGAAGGGCGAGCCGAGCTGCCCGCGCTGTGGGAGTCGGGTCCGTGCTCCGGGCCTGTTCTCCGAGACCTGGCAATGTCCGCTGCACGGAGCCGTGGCGCCCATGCAGCCGGTGGTTCCGCCGAGCATCGATGCGTTGGACGCGGTCGTCCGCCGCTCCCGGGTTCCGGTCTGGCTGCCCTGGCCGCTTCCGGTCGGCTGGCTGTTCACGGGTGTCGCGCACGCGGGCGACGACAAGTCCGGGCCGCGCGCCGTGGCGGTGGCCTGTACCGGGCCCGGTCCGCTGGGCGGCCTCGGCGAGCTGGTGCTGGTCGCCGAGGAGCTGGGCATCGGCATGGGCGCGCGGTATGCGGGCCTGCCCGGCCCGGATCCGGGCACCGACCTGCTCGGCAGCGGGCCCGCGCCCGCGAAGGTCCTCGCCGCCGGGCACCCCACGCCGCTGTGGTGCGTCCCCGACGCGCCGCCCGACCGGGCGGTCTACGCGGGCGAGGCGCTCGGCCTGTGGATCTGGGCCGTGCTGTGGCCCGGCAAGACCGGGCACCTGGTGTACGACGACGTGGTCCTCACCGACCTGCGCGACGCGGGCGGCGAGATCCAGATGCTGCCGTGCGGCGCGCTGTCGCCGCAGTTGCTGACCCAGCCGCCGCAGAACCCGCCGTCGAGCCCGCTGCCGCCGGCCCGGCCGCCGAACTGAACAGGCGGGCCGCCGAACCGAGCGAACCCGCCGCCCCGCCCGCCCGCGCACCCGCGCTGACTACTGTTGATCGCCTCACCCGATCGACCCCAGCGAGGTCCGCGTGCGCATCGACCTGCACACCCACAGCACCGCCTCCGACGGTACGGACAGCCCCGCCGCGCTCGTCCGCATCGCGCGCGACGCGGGGTTGGACGTCGTCGCGCTGACCGACCACGACACCACCGGCGGCTGGGCCGAGGCCGCCGATGCTCTCCCCGCGGACCTCACGCTGGTGCGCGGCGCGGAGATCAGCTGCATCGACGGCGACGGGATCAGCCTGCACATGCTCGGCTACCTGTTCGACGACGCCGAGCCGGAGTTCGCCCGGGAGCGCGAACTGGTGCGCACCGACCGGGTGCGGCGGGCCCGCGCGATGGTCGAGCGGTGTATCGGACTCGGCGCGCCGATCACCTGGGAGCGCGTCCGGGAGATCGCCGGGGACGGCGCGGTCGGGCGGCCGCACGTGGCGACGGCGCTGGTCGAAGCGGGCGTGGTGGCCGATGTGTCGGACGCGTTCACGCCCGAGTGGCTCAAGGACGGCGGCCGCGCGTTCGTCGGCAAGTACGAGATCACCGCGGTGCACGCGGTCCGGCTGATCCGTGCGGCGGGCGGCGTGCCGGTGTTCGCGCACCCGGCGGCGAGCAAGCGCGGGCGGACGGTGTCCGACGCGACGATCGAGGAACTCGCCGAGGCGGGCCTGGCGGGTCTGGAGGTCGACCACCTCGACCACGACGACGAGACGCGCGCCCGGCTGCGCGATCTCGCGCGCGGCCTCGGGCTCGTCGCGACCGGGTCGAGCGATTACCACGGCTCGCGCAAGATCATCGGGATCGGGCAGTTCACGACGGATCCCGAGGTGTTCGCGGCGATCGCGGACCAGGGCCGCGGGGTTCCGTTGCTCCGGGCGTGAGCGTGTTCGGCGCCCGCGTCCACGGGTCCGCGTGACACCGTTACAGTGCGAAACGAAAGCCGTCCGAGCACTCGGCTTTCGACACGTGTGGACCCGGGCGGCTGTCCCGGGCCGCACGGACCAAGCGCAACATGCACAACCCGCACGACATGCGGAACAGGCGTAACAGGCGGAGGGGAGCAGCGGATGCTGGTTCGTGGTGTGGTGGCTCGGGGCAAGGGCGCGCCGGTCACCGTGGAGAACATCGTCGTCCCGGACCCGGGGCCGGGTGAGGCCCGGGTGAAGGTGCAGGCGTGCGGTGTGTGCCACACCGACCTGCATTACCGCGAGGGCGGCATCAACGACGACTTCCCGTTCCTGCTCGGGCACGAGGCGGCCGGGATCGTCGAGTCGGTGGGCGAGGGCGTCACCGGTCTGGCGCCGGGCGACTACGTGGTCCTGGCGTGGCGGGCGCCGTGCGGCGAGTGCCGTTCGTGTCTGCGCGGGCGTCCCTGGTACTGCTTCGCGTCCCTGAACGCCACGCAGCAGATGACGCTGGAGGACGGCACGCCGCTGGCCCCGGCGCTCGGCATCGGCGCGTTCGCGGAGATGACGCTGGTGGCCGCGGGGCAGTGCGTGAAGGTCGACCCGGCCGCGCGTCCGGAGGCCGCGGGCCTGATCGGCTGCGGGGTGATGGCGGGCTTCGGCGCCGCCGCCAACACGGGCAACGTGCAGCGCGGCGACTCGGTCGCGGTCATCGGCTGCGGCGGTGTCGGCAACGCGGCGATCGCCGCCGCGCACCTGGCGGGCGCGCGCAAGGTCATCGCGGTCGACGTCGATCCGCGCAAGCTGGAGTGGGCGAAGGGCTTCGGCGCGACCGACACGGTCAACGCGCGCGACACGGACCCGGTCGAGGCGATCAAGGCGCTCACCGAAGGCAACGGGGCGGACCTGGTCGTCGAGGCGGTCGGCCGCCCGGAGACCTACGAGCAGGCGTTCTACGCCCGCGACCTGGCCGGCACCGTCGTCCTGGTGGGCGTGCCGACGCCGGAGCTGAAGATCGAACTGCCGATGATCGAGGTCTTCGGCCGCGGCGGCGCGCTCAAGTCGTCCTGGTACGGCGACTGCCTGCCGACCCGTGACTTCCCGATCCTCATCGACCTGTACCTGCGCGGCCGCCTGCCGCTCGACGGGTTCGTGTCGGAGACGATCAAGCTGGACGAGGTCGAGCAGGCGTTCACCAAGATGCACCACGGCGACGTGCTGCGGTCGGTGGTGGTCCTGTGAGCATCGAGCACCTGGTCACCTCCGGCGTCTTCTCGCTCGACGGGCAGGACTTCGACGTCGACAACAACGTGTGGATCGTCGGCGACGCGAGCGAGGCGCTCGTCGTCGACGCCGCGCACGACGCTGACGCGATCGCGGCCGCCGTCGGCGACCGGCGCCTGGTCGGGATCGTGTGCACGCACGGCCACAACGACCACATCAACGCGGCGGCCGCGCTCGCCGAGCGCTTCGGCGCGCCGGTCCACCTGCACCCGCAGGACCGGATGCTGTGGGACGTCGTGTACCCGGAGCGGGCGCCGGACCGGGAGCTGGCCGACGGCGAGGTGTTCAAGGTGGCCGGCACCGAGCTGCGGGTCGTGCACACCCCGGGGCACGCGCCGGGCGCGGTGTGCCTGTACGCGCCCGACCTGGACGTGCTGTTCTCCGGCGACACGCTGTTCCGCGGCGGCCCGGGCGCGACCGGGCGGTCGTTCTCCTCGTTCCCGGTCATCCTCGACTCGATCCGGGACCGGCTCCTCACGCTGCCGGACGGTACGCGGGTGCTGACCGGGCACGGCGACGAGACGACCATCGGCGCCGAGGCGCGGGACTACGACGCCTGGGTGGCCCGCGGTCACTGACGTGCCCCTGCGACTGCCCCGCGGCGCGGCTCCGGCATGCCGCTGGCAGCGAAAGGGCGCCTCACCCGAACGGGTGAGGCGCCCTTCATGCGCAAGTCAGACGGTCTGCGTGGCCGCGGCCGTTTCCGGCTTCGGCGAGACAGGCCTGATGTAGAGGCTTTCACCGCGGGCCGCGGCCCGGGCCACCGCCTCCTGGACGGCCTCGCCGTCCACGAGCGGCTTGCCGGCAGGGTCGGTCGAGTCGTTGCGGGTGAGGTTGGTGATTCGGTAGCGCATACGCGCCTCCCTTCTCCTCGATTCCCGTCGTACTGGGAAAACGTGTTCGGCGGCCGCATCGGGGTGCGACTGCCGAACACGACATAGCGTACAAATCGACCACCGAAAGCGCGCGGCGCACAAGACGTCCGAGAATTCTTTTCGACGACTCGGACGCGGCTCGGCGCGGAACGGTGGTGACCTGCACAACACACTTCACACCCGGCGCATTCCCGGTACCGAAAAGTCACCGGGAAATCCCGGGCGGTGGAAGCCTCGCGGAGGGCGGGCAGGGGACAATACGAACCGGATCGGCGGACCACCGGGAACCCGGCGGCGAGCGCGGTCGGGCGGGGGCCGACGACCAGCAGCGACGAAAGGCCGGACCTTGCACGGCGACGAGCGACGCACAGCGGACCACGCGGGCGGCCCCGACGAGGCCGGCCGCGGCGCGCCGGGCGGCTCCGACACCCCCGGGCCGCAGCCCGCCGCGGTTCCGGTGCGCCTGGTGTCCGCGCCGCCGCACGCAGGGACGCACGCGGTGTTCGTCGACGTCGGCTACGTGTACGCCGCCATCGGCCTGCTCGTCGCGGGCACCGCCGAACGCCGCGCGTTCCGCATCGACGCGGAATTCCTCATCAGCTCGCTCATCGACGAGGCCCGCAAGGTCTTCCCGGAAGGCCGCCTGCTGCGCGTCTACTGGTACGACGGCGCCCGCAACCGGGTCCCCACGTTCGAGCAGAAGCAGGTCGCCGAGCTGCCCGACGTCAAGGTGCGGCTCGGCAACCTCAACGCGCACAACCAGCAGAAGGGCGTCGACTCGCTCATCCGCAGCGACCTGGAGTCCCTCGCCCGCAACCGCGCCATCGAGGACGCGGTCGTGGTCAGCGGCGACGAGGACCTGGTGCTGGCCGTGGAGTCCGCGCAGTCGTACGGGGTGCGCGTGCACCTGTGGGGGATCGAACCCGCGTACGGCATGAACCAGGCCGAGCCACTCGTCTGGGAAGCCGACGTGACGCGCACCCTGCACCACGACTTCTGCGCGCCGTGCGTGCTCCGTTCCGTACAGCCCCCGGCCGTCGCCGTCGCCGCGGCGGCACCGGCGTCGGGTGCCGCGCAGGGCGGCGGCACCGTGCCGACGTTCGACCAGGTGTGGCGGCTCGGCGGCAAGATCGCCGAACGCTGGCTGGGCGCCCGCGGCCGCGAAGACATGATCGGCCTGATGCCCGGCCCCCGGCTGCCGGAGAACGTCGACAAGGCGCTGCTCGTCGACGCGGAAGGCGAACTCCAGTTCTCCCTCCGCCCGCACGAGGACCTGCGGCGGGCGCTGCGCAACGGCTTCTGGGACCGGCTCACCCAGGAGTTCGGTCCGGCGCACGGGGAAAGCTGACCGGGCGCGTCACCCGCGCGGTCGACGCGCCGGTTTTTCCGCCCCGTCCCGGCCGCGGCCTGTCCTACGCTCGGACCCGTGAGCACGCCGCCGTTCCTCGATCTGCCCGACACCGCCCGCGCCCGCCGCGTGCCGACGCCGCGCGGCGCGTTCGCGTGCCTGGAAGCCGCACCGCCCGCCGGGGTGCCGGTCCGCGGCACGGCCCTGCTGGTCCCCGGATTCACCGGCGGCAAAGAGGACTTCATCGCGCTGCTCGACCCGCTCGCGCAACGCGGCTACCGGGTGGCCGCGGTCGACCAGCGCGGGCAGTACGAGACCCCGGGCGGCGCGGACGACCCGGCGGCGTACGACCGCGGCACGCTGGTCGCCGACCTGGCCGCGTTCGGCGACGCGCTGGCCGACGGCCACGCCGGAGTGCCGGTCCACCTCGTCGGCCACTCGTTCGGCGGGCTCGTCGCCCGCTCGGCGGTCTTGGCGGCGCCCGGCCGCTACACGTCGCTCGTGCTGATGAGCACCGGCCCCGCCGCCATCCAGGACAGCGAAGCGGCCCGCCTGGCGATGCTCGAAGACGCGCTCGGCTCACACACCCTCGGCCAGGTCTGGGACGCGATGCGGGCGATGGACGCCGAAGCGGGCATCCTGCCGCCCTCCGACCCGCGCGTCGCGGACTACCTGCGGACCCGCTGGCTCGCCAACACCCCGGCGGCGCTGCTCGCCGCCGCCCGCCAGCTGCGCACCGAACCCGACCGCACCCCGGACCTGGCCGCCCTGATCGTCGGCGGGCTGCCGGCCCTCGTGCTGTCCGGCACGCGCGACTACGCCTGGCCGGTCCCGTGGCAGGCCGAAACCGCCCGCCGCCTCGGCGTCCGCCACGCGGTCGTCGACGGCGCCGCCCACTCGCCCAACGCGGAAGCCCCGGAGCCGACCGCGAAGGAACTCGCGGACTTCTGGGACGGGACCGCACGGAACGCCGACGGCCGGCCGCCGCGGTAAATCCGCGGCCACCGGCCGTCATCGGTCCTGCTGTGCCTACTCCGCTTACTCCGCGGCTTCGGCGGCACCCTCGCCCGCCGGACGGCGGCGACGGCGCCGGCGGCGCGGGGCCTCGGCGTCGCCTTCCGCGGCGGCCTCGGCCACCGGGGCGGCGGTCTCGGCGGGAGCCTCGGCCTCCGCCGCGGGCTTGCGGCGCGTACGAGTCCGCTTCGGGGCTTCCGCGTCGCCGTCCGCGACCGGAGCCACGGTCTCGGCCGGTGCCTCGGCCTCCGCGGCCGGCTTGCGCCGGGTCCGCGTCCGCTTCGGGGCCTGGGCCGGGACGGCGAACGGGTCCGTCGACGGGTTGACCGGCGCCGCGACCGCGGCGTCCGCCACGGTCTCGACGACCGCGACCGCGGTTGCGGCGGCGGCCGGCTCCGTACCGTCGTTCAGACGGCGGCGGCGACGGCTGCCCGGCGCCCGGCGGCGGCTCGGCTCGGCCGGTGCCTCGGCGGTCTCCGGACCGGACCGGGAACCCGAGCGGCCGCGCGACGACGTGCTGCCCGCCTTGCCGCGGCCCCGGCCGCCCTTGCCGCCGGTCTCTCCCAGGTCCTCGACCACCTCGGCGTCGAGGCCCGCACGGGTCCGCTCGGCGCGCGGGAGCACGCCGGTCGCCGACTCGGGAATCTGCAGCTCCGTGAACAGGTGCGCGGACGTCGAGTACGTCTCCGGCGGCTCGGGGAACGGCAGCTCCAGGGCCTTGTTGATGAGGCCCCAGCGCGGCATGTCCTCCCAGTCGACGAGCGTGACCGCGGTACCCGACGCGCCCGCGCGGCCGGTGCGGCCGATGCGGTGCAGGTAGGTCTTCTCGTCCTCGGGGCACTGGTAGTTCACGACGTGCGTGACGCCGTCGACGTCGATGCCGCGGGCCGCGACGTCGGTCGCCACCAGCACGTCGACCTTGCCGTTGCGGAACGCGCGCAGCGCCTGCTCGCGGGCGCCCTGCCCGAGGTCGCCGTGCACCGCCGCGGCCGCGAAGCCGCGCTCGGACAGGCCCTCGGCGAGGTCCGCGCAAGTGCGCTTGGTCCGGCAGAACACCATGGCCAGGCCGCGGCCGTTCGCCTGGAGGATGCGCGAGAGCATCTCCGGCTTGTCCATCGCGTGGGCGCGGTACACGTGCTGGCTGACCGAGGCCACCGTGGTGCCCTGGTCGTCCGGCGCGGACGCGCGGATGTGCGTCGGGCGGCTCATGTAGCGGCGCGCCAGCGTGATGATCTGGCCGGGCATCGTCGCGGAGAACAGCATCGTCTGGCGGCGCGCGGGCAGCCGGTCGACGATCTTCTCGACGTCCGGCAGGAAGCCCAGGTCCAGCATCTCGTCGGCCTCGTCGAGCACCAGCATGCGTACCTGGGAGATGTCCAGGTGGCCCTGCCCGGCCAGGTCGAGCAGCCGGCCCGGCGTGCCGACGACGACCTCGACGCCCTTCCGGAGCGCCTCGACCTGCGGCTCGTAGGCGCGGCCGCCGTACACGGCGAGCACGCGCACCGAGCGCATCTTGCCCGCGCCCTGGAGGTCGTTGGTGACCTGGACGCACAGCTCGCGGGTCGGCACCACGACGAGCGCCTGCGGGCTCTTGCCCGGGACCGCGGTCGCGCGGCCGGCCTCGACGTCGGCCTGGGTCACCACGCGCTGGAGGACGGGGATGCCGAAGCCGAGGGTCTTGCCCGTGCCGGTCTTCGCCTGTCCGATCACGTCGCTGCCCGCGAGGGCCACCGGCAGCGTCATCTCCTGGACGGGGAACGCCTCGGTGATGCCGAGGCTCTCCAGGGCCTCGGCGGTTTCCGGAAATACACCAAGTTCTCTGAATGTGGTCAGGGGTCCAGCCTCTTCTGTGTGTAGGGCCGCCGCTCACCGAGGCGGGTCAGGACCGCGTTGCCGCAGCCAGGCGCGCCGAGCGGATTCGGGGCGGACCTCGTCGTCCGCTGCCGCTCTGTGCCTGGGGCACGACACGGGACCTCGACCTCGATGGGGCCCCAAGTCGTCTTGGGGGCCCTCCCTGCCGGGGGCTGGGTGCGGGTCGGTCGGAGCCGATCGTCCTCCGACCGGGCATCCGCGTGCTGTACCACTGTACCCGCCGGTGTACTCCGAGAGGGGTGATGCTGGTTACGCTGCGGTCTCATGACTGAGGGAACACGGCCGGACACGGGCCCGGACACGGACCGGGCGCCGGACCAGACGCCGGACCACACGCCGGAGGCGGCGGCCGCGACGCAGGCGGCGGTGATCGAGCTGCTCGGCGTGTTGGCGTACGGCGAGATCACCGCGTTCGAACGGCTGGCCGAGGACGCCAAAATGGCGCCGTCCGTCGACGACAAGGCGGCGCTGGCCGCGATGGCGGTCGCCGAGTTCCAGCACTTCACCCTGCTCCGCGAGCACCTCGCCGGGCTGGGCGTCGACCCCGCCGAGGCGATGGCGCCGTTCGTGAAGCCGCTCGACGCGTTCCACCGCCACACCGCGCCGTCCGACTGGCTGGAAGGCCTGGTCAAGGCGTACGTCGGCGACGGCATCGCGGCCGACTTCTACCGCGAGGTCGCCGGGCACCTGGCCCCGGACAGCCGGACCCTGGTGGAAGAAGTCCTCGCCGACACGGGCCATGCCGACTTCGTCGTGGAGACCGTCCGCGCCGCCATCGCCGCCGACCCGCGGGTCGCCGGCCGCCTCGCGCTGTGGGGCCGCCGGCTGATGGGCGAGGCGCTCAGCCAGGCCCAGCGGGTCGCCGCGGAACGCGACGCGCTGTCCGCGCTGCTCGTCGGCGGACTGACCGTGCCCGGTTTCGACCTCGCCGAGATCGGCCGGATGTTCACGCGCATCACCGAAGCCCACACGGCGCGCATGGCGGCGCTGGGGCTGGCGTCCTAGCGCCAGCCCGCCCGGACACGGCGAAGGGGCCGCCCGCGGAATGCGGGCGGCCCCTTCGTGCTGCGTTCGTGCGGTGCTGCGTCCGGCGGTGCGGCGTCAGACCGCGCCGAAGCCGACGCGGCGGACGGCGGGCTCGCCGATCTCCACGTACGCGAGGCGGTCGGCCGGGATGATGACCTTGCGGCCCTTCTCATCCGTGAGCGACAGCACTCCGGCCGGGCTGGACAGCGCCTCCGCGACCGCGCGCTCGACGGCCTCCGCGCTGTCCGTGCTCTCCAGCACCAGCTCTCGTCCGGCGTGCTGCACGCCGATCTTGACCTCCACGGCTGTCCCTCCGATGTTCGGCGAACCCTCGACGAATACTCGACTACTCGACGAATGGGGGCGGCCTGCGACAGCACGCACCCGTACAGAGGGAAGGCTAATCCAGCCGGACGGGCACCCACCGCATGTCGGGTACGCCGAGCGCGAACGGGCGCCGGGAACAAACCCGGGATGCCGCCCCCGACCCGGCCCGCGGGCTCAGCTCGTCGGGACCTCGTCCCGGCGCGGGAAGCGCGAGATGCCGCGCCAGCCCAGCGTGGAGATCAGCCGGGACGCGGTGTCGCGGGGGATCGGCACGCCCTTGGAGACCCAGTAGCGCGCGGTGACCTGCGACATGCCGGTCAGCGCGACGGCGAGCAGCATCGCCTCGTCCTCGCCCAGGCCGGTGTCCTCGGCGATGACCTTGCTGACCGCCTCGGCGCAGACCTCGGCGACCCGGTCGACGCGGTCGCGCACCGCCTGCTCGTTGGTCAGGTCCGACTCGAAGACCAGGCGGAACGCGCCGCCGTGGTCGTCGACGAACGCGAAGTACGCATCCACCGTCGCGGCGACCCGCAGCTTGTTGTCGTGCGTGGACTCCAGCGCCGCCCGCACGGCGGCGACCAAGGCCTCGCAGTGCTGGTCGAGCAGCGCGACGTACAGCTCGAGCTTGCCGGGGAAGTGCTGGTAGAGCACCGGCTTGCTGACGCCGGCCTTCTCCGCGATGTCGTCCATCGCCGCCGCGTGGTAGCCCTGCGCCACGAACACCTCGTGGGCCGCGCCGAGCAGCTGGTTGCGCCGGGCCAGCCGGGGCAGCCGGGTGCCGCGCGGGCGGGAATCCGCATCCTGGATGGCTGTCACGGCGCTCCTCAAACGTGCTTCATACGTGTCCGACTACGCTTCGGACAAGGTCCCGACCGCGCGGCCGTAGGCGGGGCCGGCGGCGTGTTCCGCCACGTCATCCTACTTTTGGGTAACGCGTCGCCGTAAGTTTCGTGGCGCAACGAACAGGGTTACGGCAACGGCGGTGCCTTGCAAGGCCGTCCCGAATGCCGTCCCGAATGCCGTCCGGGCCCGGTCAGCGGTATTCCTCCTCCTCGCCGGGGGCGACCACGCGGCGCTGCGCGGTGGCGTCCGCGGGATCCACCCCGTCCGGTACGGGCTGCCACACGGCGGCGTCCTCGTCGGCGGCCTCGTCCACGACGGCGGCGCGCTGGGCGGCGACGTCGGCTTCGGGGGCCTCCATGTCGAGGTCGTCGGGGGCGGGCACGTCTTCCGGGTCGTCGTGGCGCAGTTCGACCTCGGGGTCGATCTCCGGGGCGAAGTCGGGCATGTGGGGCTCCTTCCGGGTATTGAGGGGTGTCCGGGGGCGGCCGAGGGTGCCGACAGCCCCGTATACCCCCCGTACCCGCGTTGCGCGTCCACGATCATCGATACCGAACCGTTGCCAGCGGAGCGGTTGGCTCCGGGGGCAAATATGCCCATACGACGTCCAAATCGCGCGCCCGTGCCGACCGCTTGGGGTGTCCGCCCCTTCCACGCCGGTGACCGTCTCGTAATATTGGCGAACGTGACGACCACTCAGGCGGAATCCGACGCTCCCGCGGCGGCCTGGCCTGCACGTACGGTCGCGGTGGCAGGTGAGACCACGGTGGCGGTACGGCGGCATCCGGAGCACGACCCGGCGCTGCCCCCCGCGGTCCTGGTGCACGGGCTCGGCGGGTCATCGCTGAACTGGGCCCACCTCGCCCACGAACTCCGCGGCGACCTTGCGGCCGACCTCGTCGACCTCCCCGGTTTCGGCTTCTCGCCCCCTCCGCACGACGGCGACTACTCGCTGTCCGCGCACTGCCGCGCGGTGGAGGGTCTGATCCTCAGCCTCAACCGCGGCCCCGTGCACCTGGTCGGCAACTCGATGGGCGGCGCCGTCGCCACCCGTGTCGCCGCCCGCCGCCCGGACCTGGTCGGCACCCTCACGCTCGTCTCGCCCGCCCTCCCCGACCTCAGACCGCAGGTCACCGCGCTGCCGACCGCCCTCATGGCGGTCCCCGGCTTCTCCGCCGGCCTGAACCGGCTCACCAAGGGCATGACGCCCGAGCAGCGCACGCGCGTTTCCGTAGGCCTGATTTTCGGCAGCCCGGACCTCCTGCCCGACGCGGAGTTCGCCGCGCTGGCCGCCGAATACCGGCGTCGGCTGGGGCTGCCCTACATGTCGGACGCCTTCACCCGGTCCGCCCGCGGCGTCGTCGCCGCGTACCTGGAACGCGGCCCGCGCAACCTGTGGAAGCAGGCCGCCGCCGTGCAGGCGCCGACCCTGCTGGTCTACGGACGCCGGGACCGGCTGGTGAACTCGGCCGTGGCGCGCCGCGCCCAGGCGACGTTCCCGGACCCGCGCCTGGTGATGGTGCCCGACTCCGGGCACGTCGCGATGATGGAGCACCCGCGGGTCGTGGCCCGCGCCGTACGTGAGCTGCTCGCCGAATCCGGCAAGCCGCCGATAACCGCCGACACCCCCGAAACGGCAGGGTGACGCTTAGTGGACAGACTCGGGGACCCTTCGACCAGCGGCGCTTACCCGTCGTACGAAGGCCAGCAGCCACAACAGCACCAGCACCAGCAGCAGTACCAGCAAGGCCAGCAGCAGTACCCGGCGGCCGCCTACGGTGAGGCCACCTACGGCGACTACGCCTCGGGTGAGTACGCCGCGTACGGCACCGGCTACGCCGAGCAGCAGCCCGCAGCGCAATACAGCGGCGAGTACGCCGTCGACACCAGCGGCCAGTACGCGGCGGCGCCGCAGTACGCCGCCGAGGGTTACTACGCACCGCAGACCGGTGGGTACGAGCAGTCCCTGTACGAGCAGGCGGCTTACCCGCAGCAGGGCTATCCGCAGCAGACGTACGAGCACCAGGCCTACGAGCAGGCGGCCTACCAGCAGCAGACGTACGACGGGACGTACGAGGGCCAGGCATACGGCTATGGCCAGCCGCAGGAGCCCTACGGCCACCCGCAGGTCGACGTGCCGCAGCCCGGATACGGGGCTCAGGCCCAGTACCCGGCGGCGTACGCTTTCGACCCCCTGAACGACCCGCTTCAGGACCCCCTGCACGACCCGATGCCGGCGGTACCGGCGCAGTACATGCCCGACCAGCACCAGCAGTACTTCCCCGAGCCGGAACCGCAGTTCGCCGCCCCGCCGCGGCAGATGCCGGACCCGGAGCCCGAGTTCGACCCGGAGCCCGCGGCGTGGGGCGACGCGGTGTACGTCGACCCGGTCGACGACCCCGCGCCGGCGGCCGTCCGTCCGCCGGTCCGCGATGCCATAGCGCCGCGCGCCAGGGCGGCCGCGGGCAGCGCCGCGGCCGGGACGACGGCGGCGGCAGGGCGTGCCGCGCAGACCCGCACGACCCCGCGGACCACGCGGTCGGCGCATGGATCGACCGCGTCGCCGGCCGCGTCCCGCTCGACGTCCTCGCGTTCTTCTTCGCCGGGCTCGTCCGGATCCTCGTCGCCGTCGTCGCCGGGCGGCCGGGCGGCGGCCCGGCGGGCCGCCGCGGAGGCGCCCGCGCGCAAGTCCAAGCGGCCGCTGGTCGCCGCGGGCGGCGCGGTGGTGACCGGTGCGGTGCTGGCCGGTGTGGTGGCGATGCAGATGCCCGACGGCGGTTCGTCGGCGCAGGCCAAGCCGGACACGGCGCACACCGAAGACCCGTCGCGGCGGACCGACGACCCCGCGTCCCGCAGTTCGGACCGCGAGCAGGTGCAGCCGGCCGGGGCGACGCAGAGTTCCCCGGCACCGGGGCCGTCGACGGTGCCGATTCCGACGCCGACGTCGCCCGGGTCGCTCACCGACCGGATGAAGGTGAAGTTCGACCTGGACCAGCAGCTCGCGCTGTCCGGCAGCTTCGACGTCCTGCCGGGCAGCGTGAAGGCGCCCGGGTCCGGCAAGAAGTACACCTACCGAATCGAGACCGAGCGCGGCCTGAACCTGGATCCCGAGCTGTTCGGCGAGGCGGTGCAGACGACGCTCAACGACCCGCGGTCCTGGGCGCACGACGGCAAGACGTTCGAACGCACCGACGGCAAGGCGGACTTCGTGATCCGCCTGGCGAGCCCGGGGACGACGAACAAGCTGTGCGGCGCGGTCGGCCTCGACACGTCCGAGCAGACGGTGTCGTGCGACGCGGCGGGCACCCCGTACGTGGTGATCAACGCGTGGCGGTGGGCGCAGGGTTCGGAGACGTTCGGCGACGAGATGGTCCTGTACCGCGAGATGCTCATCAACCACGAGGTCGGGCACCGGCTCGGCCACGGGCACGAGTACTCCTGCCGCCCGGACGGGCTGGCGCCGGTGATGATGCAGCAGACCAAGACGGTGACCGCGCAGAACGGCAAGGTCTGCAAGATCAACGCGTGGCCGTACCCGGCCTGACCGGCGTGGACGCGCCCGGGTACGGCGAGTGAGACGACCGTCTCACGGTCCGGACCCCCTGCCGGGGAATGGGGGGCCGCGTGGCACTGTTGGGTGGAGAAATGTCGCAATGACAAGGTCTGACCATCGGAGTCTCCGTGTCGCTACCACCCTTGGTCGAGCCGGCTGCCGACCTGACCGTCGATGAGGTCCGCCGCTACTCGCGCCACCTGATCATCCCGGACTTCGGGATGTCCGGGCAGAAGCGCCTGAAGAACGCGAAGGTCCTGTGTGTGGGCGCGGGCGGCCTCGGCTCCCCGACCCTGCTCTACCTGGCCGCGGCCGGTGTGGGCACGCTCGGCATCATCGAGTTCGACACCGTGGACGAGTCCAACCTGCAGCGCCAGATCATCCACGGCCAGAGCGACGTGGGGAAGTCGAAGGCGCAGTCGGCGCGCGAGAGCGTGCTGGAGGCGAACCCGTACGTCGACGTGGTCCTGCACGAGGAGCGCCTCGAAGCGGACAACGTGATGGAGCTGTTCGCGCAGTACGACCTGATCGTCGACGGCACGGACAACTTCGCCACCCGCTACCTGGTGAACGACGCGTGCGTGCTGCTCGGCAAGCCGTACGTGTGGGGTTCGATCTACCGCTTCGACGGCCAGGCGTCGGTGTTCTGGGCCGAGCACGGCCCGTGCTACCGCTGCCTCTACCCGGAGCCCCCGCCCCCCGGCATGGTGCCGTCGTGCGCCGAGGGCGGCGTGCTGGGCGTGCTGTGCGCGTCGATCGGGTCGATCCAGACCAACGAGGCGATCAAGATGCTCACCGGCATGGGCGAGCCGCTGCTCGGCCGGCTGATGATCTACGACGCCCTGGAGATGACGTACCGCCAGGTCAAGGTCCGCAAGGACCCGGAGTGCGCGGTGTGCGGCAAGAACCCGACGGTCACCGAGCTCATCGACTACGAGGCGTTCTGCGGCGTCGTGTCCGAGGAGGCCCAGGAGGCCGCCGCGGGTTCCACGATCACCCCGCGGACCCTCAAGGAGTGGATGGACGCGGGCGAGAACATCCACGTCATCGACGTCCGCGAGCCGAACGAGTACGAGATCGTCTCGATCCCCGGCGCGGTGCTGGTGCCGAAGAACGAGTTCCTCATGGGCCGTGCGCTGGAGAACCTGCCGCAGGACAAGAAGATCGTCCTGCACTGCAAGACGGGCGTGCGTTCCGCGGAGGTCCTCGCGGTGCTCAAGTCGGCCGGCTTCAACGACGCCGTGCACGTCGGCGGCGGCGTGATCGGCTGGGTCAACCAGATCGAGCCGGAGAAGCCCGTCTACTGACGGTTTCGAGACACGCGTCTCGTCATCCGGGACGGATGAGCTGGACGAGCTAGACGAGATAGACGAGGGAAGGGCCCTCCCCTGCAGGGGAGGGCCCTTCTTCGTGTCTCAGATGGCCTGCTTGCGCTGGAGGTAGGTGAACGCCAGCCAGCCGGGCAGCACCGGCAGCCAGAAGGTCAGGAAGCGGAAGAGCAGCACCGCGGCCGTCGCCGTCTCGATGGGCAGCTTGGCGGTCGTCGTGAGACCGGCGATCAGCGCCGCCTCGATCGCGCCGATGCCGCCCGGCACCGGTGCCGCCGAGCCGATCGCGTTGCCCGCGAGGAACACCACCGCGATCGCCGCGAAGCTGGCCGAGCCGCCGAACGCGCGCACCGACGCGTCCAGGCACAGCACGAACGACAGCGTCAGCATCACCGTGCCGCCCAGGCCGGCCAGCAGCTTGTTCGGCGTCTGGAGCACGTCGAGCAGCCGCGGCACGATGCCGGAGAACAGCGCGCGCAGCCGCTTGGCCACCGTCCGGCGCAGCGGCGCCACCGCCATGATCAGCAGGCACACCAGCGCGAGGATCAGCAGCCCGGCGATGACCGCGCCGGACGGCGCGAACGACGGGGTCTGCTCGGTGCCCGCGATGTAGCCGAAGAAAACCAGCAGGCCGATGTGGAACACCAGGCCGCCGAGCTGCGAGACGCCGATGCTGGCCGCCGCGAGCGCCGGCGGCACTCCCGCCTTCTGCAGGTAGCGGGCGTTGAGCGCGACACCGCTGACGGCGGCGGGCATGACGAGCTTCACGAACGACCCGGCGAGCTGCACGATCGACGTCCGCCACACCGACAGACGTTCCGGCACGAATCCGAGGAGCATGAGCGCCGCGGCGACGTAGCTGAGCGACGACGCGATGAGGCCGATGGCCGCCCAGCCCCAGTTGGCGCGTTCGAACACGTCGCCGAGGTCGGCGTGGGTCAGTTGGGTGAGCAGGAAGTAACCGGCGAACGCGCTGGCGCAGACGGTGACGAGCGTCCGCGGCCGGATCCGCTCCAGCCGCACCGGCTCGGCGACGGCGCGCGGCCGCAGTTCCAGGATCTGCTCGCGGATCCCGGACAGCAGCGTCTTTTCCTTGCGCAGTGCCGCGCGCGTCGACCGGTTGAGCGCGACCTTCTGCAGCAGCGGCAGGCAGGCCGCGACCGCGTCCACGCCGAGGCCCTCGGAGGCGGTGCGCACCGCGCGTTCCTCGCCGACCCGGAGGGCGACCGAGGTCAGCAGCTGCGCGGTGTCGATGAGCAGCGACAGGTCGCCGGACGCGATCTCGCCGGCGCGCAGGTCGATCAGCCACGGGCGGCCGTCGCCGTCCACCAGGAAGCTGCCGGTGCCGAGGCGGCGGTGGGTGAGCCGGTGGGCCTGCATGAGCGAGATCTGCCGCCAGATCTCCACCAGCAGAGCGTCGGTCACCTCTTCGTCGGGGATGGCGTCCAGGCCGCGTCCGGCGACGTGCGTGTAGGCGAGCAGGGCGGCGTCCGAGCCGACTTCGGTGGCGGCGATCAGGCGCGGCGTGCGGACGCCCGCGTCGGCCGCCGCGTACGCCATCAGCGACTCCTGCTCCAGGGCGCGGCGCAGCGACTGGAAGGTGCGCCGCGCGGTGGTGACGCGGAGCCGGACGCGGCGGTAGAAGCGGTAGACGGCGCCCGACGTCTGGGTGTCCCGGTCCAGGACGGTGACGTCGAGGAGCTGGTCGTCGGTGAGCCGGACGGCGTACCGGCGGCTCTCGTCGGGTCCGTCGTCGGTGCGGACGGCCGAGGCGGCGACCAGGCCGAACCGGCGCAGGGCGGCGACGACGGCTTCGGCGGGCGGGCGGCGGTTGGGGACGCCGACCGTGTACATCGTCGCGTAGGCGATCGTGCGGCCCAGCAGCACGCTGGTGACCAGGGCGAGCGGCGTGGTGTAGCCGCCGACGAGCACGGTGGCCGCGTTGAGCGCGAGGAGCGTCCAGAACAGCGCCTGCCAGCGCGGGCGGCGCACCAGGCCGACGGCGGTGATGTAGGCGACGACCGGGGCGATGTAGCTGTGCACCGGGTCGGTGAGGCCGCCGCCTTGCAGCGGCCGGGTGAGGGCGGCTTCCAGGGCGTCGGGGCCGGGGCCGGTGACCCACCAGTCGAGGCCGAGGGAGGCGGCGTAGGTCAGGGCGGCGGCGATGACGCCGTCGGCGACGCGCAGGCCGTCGCGGCGCAGCAGCCGTTCCACGCCGTAGGCCACCGGGACGACCAGCACGGCGACCGCGAACACGCCGCCGGACAGGTTGAGCAGCACGCGCGGCAGGCTGGTCTGGGCGCCGCGCACGACGTCCGACTCCAGGCCGGACGTGGTCTCGCGGGCGAGGCTGGCCAGCACGAAGACCGCGACGATCGCGAGCAGGCCGAAGAGCACGCGGAGCAGGTCCGCGGACCGGTGCACGCGCACCGGCTGCGAGGGCTCCACGATCAGGGCGCGCCCGGACGCGGGAGGATCCGCGGGGGGATCCCCCGGAGGGCCGTCCGCCTGCTCGCGGAACGCGTCGCGAAATTCGTCTCGAATCACCAGTCACCGCCGCCTTGATGGTGGCACGGCGCGACGGATCGCGGCGGGTGCGCGGCGCCGGGTCTGGCACGATGCGGGGCGTGAGTCTTCCCACGCCGATCGCCGAACGCGTTCTCGACCTGGTGGCCCGCATCCCGCCGGGGCGGGTGATGGCGTACGGGGACGTGGCGGCCTACCTCGCGGAAGCCGAGGCCGCCGAGGTCGCCGAGGTCTCCGGGGAACCGGGGGAGTCCGAGGAGCCCGGCGAGCCCGGCGAGCCCGGATCTCCGGCGGAGCCCGTGCGGCTCGGGCCGCGGCAGGTCGGCCGGATCATGGCGATGTACGGCGGCGGTGTGCCGTGGTGGCGCGTGCTGCGCGCGGACGGCACCCACGCGCCCGGGCTGGAGGAGGGCCTGCGGAAGCTGCGGGCGGAAGGCGTTCCGCTGCGCGCGGGCGGGACCCGGGTGGACATGGCGCGGGCGCGCTGGGACGGCGGCGCGGGCGGCACCGGACCGGATCCCCGCAGCTCCGCGGCGGACTAGGCCGCAAGTGGCACGAGGGTCGCGTGTGATCTGATGGGGCAAGGCCGCGCCCTGCCGACCGGGGCGCGGCCGCATACAGCTGCTGTACCCGCGAGGGAAGGACGTTCCCGCGTCGCGGCCGGCCGTTCCGGACCCCGTGTGCCGTGCCGCCTCGATGACCCGCTCCACTTCTCCCCGCTCCGCCGCTTCCCCGCCGTACCGCCGTGTTCCGGGGGTCCGGGTCGCCCCGGTCCCGTACGATCCCCGTTCCGGTCCCGTCCGCTTCCGACCCCGCTCTCCGCCGTCCTGCCGATCTGTTCCCCCCGGCTTCCCCGTAAGGCCCCGAGCCATGACGACCGCGACCTCCGCGTACCGCTTGCGGCGTACCGGCATCACGCCGCCGCCGCCCCCGACGCTCGACGCGCAGCAGCGTGCCGTCGTGGCGCACCCGGGCGGTCCGCTGCTGGTCCTGGCCGGTCCGGGTACAGGCAAGACAACCACCTTGGTGGAGGCGGTCGCCGACCGGGTCGCCCGCGGGATGCTTCCCGAAGAGATCCTGGTTCTCACCTTCAGCCGCAAGGCGGCGGGGGAGCTGCGCGACCGTATCGCGACGCGGCTGCGGTCCGGCGGAGCACACGCGGGGGGCGCGCTGCCGACGGCCACGACGTTCCACTCCTTCTGCTACGCGCTGGTCCGGCAGCACCAGCCGCCGGAGCTGTTCACCTATCCGCTGCGGCTGATGTCCGGACCGGAGCAGGACGTCTTCGTCCGCGAGCTCCTGGCCGGACAGGCCGAGGACGGCACGGTGCACTGGCCCGCCGAGCTGCGCGCCGCGCTCGCCACCCGCGGGTTCGCCGACGAGGTCCGCGCGGTGGTCGCGCGCAGCCGGGAAATCGGCCTCGACCCGGACGCGCTCGCCCGGTTCGCCGCCGCCACCGGCCGCGCGGACTGGCGGGCCGCCGCGGACTTCCTCGGCGAGTACCTGAACGTGCTGGACGCGCAAGGCGTCGTCGACTACGCCGAGCTGGTGCACCGCGCGGTCATCCTCGCCGAACGCCCCGAGGTCGCCGAGCAGCTGCGCCGCCGGTACCGGGCGGTGTTCGTCGACGAGTACCAGGACACCGACCCCGCGCAGGTCCGGCTGCTGCAGGCGCTGGCCGGCAACGGGCGTGACCTGGTCGCGGTGGGCGACCCCGACCAGTCGATCTACGCGTTCCGCGGAGCGGACGTCAACGGCATCCTCGACTTCCGCGACCGGTTCCCGGACCGGGACGGCGACCCGGCGCGCACGATCGTGCTGCGCACGTCGCGGCGCGCCGGTGCGGGGCTGCTGCGTGCGTCGCGGGAGATCACCCGGCGGATGCCGCTGAGCCGCCTCCCGGCGGCGGACGCGCTCGCGCACCGCGACCTGGCGGCGGACCGGACGGGGGAGGACGATCCGTCGCGGGTCGAGGTCTACACGTACCCGACGCCGGGGGCGGAGCTGGACAACGTCGCGGACATCCTGCGCCGCGCGCACCTGGAGGACGGGGTGCCGTGGGGCGAGATGGCGGTGCTGGTGCGGTCGGGCGCGCGCTCGATCCCGGCGATCCGCCGCGCGCTCTCGGTCGCGGGCGTCCCGCTGGAGATCGCGGGCGACGAACTCCCGCTCGCCGCCGAGCAGGCGGTCGCCCCGCTGCTGACCGCCCTACGGGTGGCCGCGGATCCGGACGCCCTGGACGAGGAAACCGCCCGGATGCTCTTGGTGTCCCCGATGGGCGGCCTGGACTCGGCCGACCTGCGGGTGCTGGGGCGGGCGCTCCGCGCGGAGGAACGCGCGGCGGCGGAGGCGGGCGCGGACGAGGAATCGGCCGAGGGCGAGCCCGAGCCGGAGCACGGGATCGCGACGAGCGGCGAGGACGGCGGGCGCGCCGCCGCACTGGACGCCGCCGCGATCGCCGACGAGCCGGTCGACGCGGCCGGGCAACCGGACGGGGCGGACGAGGACGGGGCCGCCGCCGCGCCGGGAGACCAGGCGCAGGCCGCCGCGGCGGAGGCTCGCGGCGGCGAGACGGCCATGGACGACGACGCACTGTTCCCCCGCGACTTCGCCGATGTCCAGCCCACCACGCCGCACGACGACGCTCCGGAGTCCCTCCGCCCGGCGGCTTCGCCCGCCGCCGACGCCCGGGCGCGGAATCGCGGCGTGACCGCGCACGTCGGCGACGCGGACCCCGCCGCCGCGCCGGTGGGCGACGCGGACGGCACCGACGGGCCCGCGCAGGCCGCGTCTGCCGACGCGGCAGCCCCTGAGCCCGCGTCGGCTGCCCCCGAAACCGACCCCGCCCATGACCCCACCCGTACTCCCACTCCGCGTCTCCCCTTCGTCGGGCGGTCCTCCGCCGAACTCGTCCGGGAGGCTCTCGCGCACCCCGAGCAGCTCGTGGCCGTCGACGAGCGGGTCGGGCGCGGGGCCTATCGGCTCGGGCGCCTCATCGAGGCCGCGCGGGCGGTGCTCGACGGGGGCGGTACGACCGAGGCCGCGTTGTGGGAGCTGTGGCAGGGGACGCCGTGGCCGGCCCGGCTGGAGCGGTCGGTGCTGCGCGGCGGTGCCGCCGGGCGCAACGCGGACCGCGATCTCGACGCGGTCGTCGCGCTGTTCGAGGTCGCCGCGCGGGCCGAGGAGCGGGCCGGGCACCGCGGTGCGCTCAACTTCCTCGAGGAGCTGACCGCGCAGCAGATCCCCGGCGACCGGCTGGACGACGCCGCGCTGCGCGGCGAGTCGGTGCGTCTGCTCACCGCGCACCGGTCGAAGGGTCTGCAGTGGCGGCTCGTCGTCGTCGCGGGCGTGCAGGAAGGCCTCTGGCCCGACCTGCGCCGCCGCGGGTCGCTGCTCGAAGCGGACCGGATCGGCAGCGACGGCCTCGCCGAGCCGCTGTCGCCGGGCGCACTGCTGGCCGAGGAACGGCGTCTGTTCTACGTCGCCGCGACCCGCGCCCGCGAGCGGCTGGTGGTCACCGCGGTGAAGTCCGCGTACGACGACGGAGACCAACCCTCGCGTTTTCTGGCCGAGTTGGGCGAGGAAGGCGTCGAACGCGCGGACGTCACCGCGCGGCCCCGCCGCCCGCTCTCCACGTCCGCGCTGGTCGCCGAACTCCGCGCCTCCGCCGTCGACCCCAAGGCGCCGAGGGCCGTGCAGCTGGCCGCGGCGCGGCGGTTGGCGCGGTTGGCCGCGCTGCGCGACGAGGACGGCTATCCGTTGGTCCCGGCGGCGCATCCGGACCGGTGGTGGGGGCTCGTGGAGCCGACCGACCCGGGGATTCCGGTGCGGGATCCGCGGGTGCCGGTGCGGCTGTCCGGCAGCGCGGTCGAGAAGGTCGACACGTGCACGCTGAACTGGTTCCTGGGCCGCGAAGTCCGCGCCGAGTCGGCCCGCAGCGCGGCACTCGGCTTTGGCAACGTGGTGCACGCTCTGGCCGACGAGGTCGGCACCGGTGCCACGCCCGCGGAACTCCCGGTGCTGATGGAGCGGTTGGACCGGGTGTGGGACGCGCTCGCGTTCGACGCGCCATGGCAGTCCGCGCAGCAGAAGGAGGAGGCGCGGTCCGCGCTGGAGCGCTTCCTCGCGTGGCACACCCACGAGCGGCACCGCATGGTGGCCGCGACCGAGCACGAGTTCGAGGTGAGCCTGACCGCGGGCGACCACCGCATCGAGATCCGCGGGTCGATGGACCGGGTGGAGCGCGGCGAGGACGGTCTGGCGTACGTCGTCGACTTCAAGACCGGCAAGTCGAAGCCCAACGCCGACGACGTCGCCGCGCACCCGCAGCTGGCGGTGTATCAGATGGCGGTGGCCAACGGCGCGTTGGACGAGGTCGAGGCGTTCGGCGGGGCGCGCCCGGAGTCCGGCGGCGCCGAGCTGGTGCAGCTGCGGCACCGGTTGCCGGGTGCCGAGTCGGTGCCCCTGCCGGTGGTCCAGGAGCAGGTGCCGCCCGAGCCGGACGAGGACGGGCGCACGTGGGTGTCGGCGCTGCTGGCGGACGTCGCGGGCCGCATTCTGGGCGAGAGGTTCACGCCGAAGTCCGGTTCGCACTGCGACCGGTGCGATTTCCGGAAGTGCTGCAGTGCGCGAACGGAAGGCCGTTCGGTCGTCGAGTAGCACGCTCAAAAAGCGCGGGCGATCGAAAACCCGGTCGTGGGAGAGTTTTTGCCTTTGTCATACTGGCGGGCAACATCTTCACAGGTACGGGAGTCTCTGTGCGTATTCGCCGTCTGGCCGCTGCCGCTTCGGTGACGGTCCTTGCTTTCTCCGCACTCACGGCGTGCGGCGGCAGCGACGAGAAGGACAACAGCAAGACCGACGCGAAGGCCTTGGCGGACCAGGCCACCGAGGCCATGAAGGCGAAGAATTCCGTCAAGGTCGTCGGTACCGGCACCGACGAAGACGGCAAGAGCATGTCGATGGATGCCTGCGCGGACATCAAGACCAAGGCCGTCAAGGGCACCATGACGATGGACGGCCGCAAGGTCGAGATCCTGCAGACCGACGGGTCGATGTACATGAAGGCCGACGCGGTGTTCTGGGCCGCGCAGTCGGGGAACGAGAACAACCCGGCAGCGCTGGACGCCGTCACCAAGGCGGGCGGCGACAAGTGGATCAAGAACGAGGCGGACAAGGACGACGACTTCGCCGACTTCTTCGACGGCAAGACCGACGGTCTGGCCAAGGGCGAGGTGACGACCTTCAACGGCAAGAAGGCCATCCCGCTGTCGCGTTCCGAAGACGGCACGAAGAAGACGTACTTCATCGCCGCCAAGGGCACGCCGCTCATCCTCGGCTCGGTCGAGGAGAAGGAGGACGGCAGCAAGGAGCGCGAGGAGTCGAAGTTCAGCACTTCCTCCGACAAGTGCGACCCGAAGGCGCCGGCCGAGAGCGTCGACATCGAGGTGTTCTCGAAGAAGATCGACGAGGCGATGGGCAGCGACGGCTGACGCGCCCCCTCCGCCGCGCCCTGCGCGGGGAGCCCGACCCGCCCGAGTACGCCACGGATGACTGTCCGTCAGATGCTTGACAGGGTCGGGATACTGGGCGCGCCATGCTCCGACGACGAGGCGCCGGGCACCGTACGCGTGCCCGGCGCCTCGTCGTCCTTCCCCGAGGAGTACCTGTGCGTCTGCCCCACCCCGTCGTGCGCCGTGCCGCGGCCGGTGCCACCGCGTTCGTGCTCGCCCTGGCCGCGTTGACCGCGTGTTCCGGCGGCAGCGCCTCCGATCCCGAGGAGGCCGGCCGGACCGGTCCGGGCGCGCCCGGCGGCAAGGCGCCGTCGGCCGGGGGCGTGCTGCCGAACGAGTCCCCGGGCGCGGCGGACAACCGCCCGCCCGGCGAGCTGAGCGGGCGCGAGCTGGCGGACCGGGCGGTGCAGCTGATGGCCGCCACGTCCTACAAGCTGACCGGGCGGCTCGGCGCGGGCGGCGACGCGGCCGACGTGACCGTCGAGGTCACCAAGCAGCGCGACGCCCGGCAGACGGTGGCCGGGGCCGACGTCCGGCAGGTCCTCATCCGGGTCGGCGGGACGGTCTACACGAACGTGGAGAGTGTCGTCGGACCCACCGCCGCCCCGTCGCTGCCCGCCGACCTGCGCGGCCGCTTCGTCAAAACCGACGGGCAGCAGCTCGACGCCAAGCTCGTCGACCCGTTCGCGGGCACGTTCGGCGCCGGGTCGGGGGACGTCGCCAAGGGCGCCGTCGAGCAGGTCGACGGCAAGGGTGTGTGGCCGCTGACCGTGAAGTCCGCGGACGGCGCCACGACCACGATGTACGTGATGGCCGCGGGCGACCCGTACCCGATCAAGATCACCGTGGCCGGCGGCGACCCGCTCGACCTCAAGGTCGGCGACTTCGGCGCGGACGTCGCGGTCGCCGCACCGAGTCCCGACCTGGTCCTCGACCAGGCCGCGCTGCAGCGGGCGCTGGCCGGCTGACCGGCGCTTCCGTAGCCGCCCGGAGCCCGGGCCGGCGGGGCGCGCGATGATACGCCGCCGCGCCGGTCCGGCCCGCGGTATCGGGGACGATGCGGCACCTGTCCTCCGGTGCGTCTAACGTTGCGCCGGTGCGACCCGCTCACCCGACCCCTCTGCGCGACCCCGAGGACCTCAAATCCCTCCTCGGCGTCCCCTATACCGCCGAGCAGATCGCCGCCATCACCGCCCCGCTCGAACCCGGCGTCATCGTCGCGGGCGCCGGATCCGGCAAGACCACGGTCATGACCGCACGCGTGGTCTGGCTCGTCGGCACCGGCGCGGTCCGCCCCGACGCCGTCCTCGGCCTCACCTTCACCAACAAGGCGGCCGGCGAACTCGCCGAACGCGTGCGCACCGCCCTCGCCAAGCTCCGGCTCGGCGGCCCCGGACCGCTCGGCCTGCCCGAGGCCGTCGGCCTGCCGCTCGACGACGAGGACGCGGGCGAGCCGACCATCTCCACCTACCACGCGTTCGCCGGGCGGCTGCTGTCCGAACACGGTCTGCGCATCGGCCTCGAACCATCCGCGCGGCTGCTCGCCGACGCCACCCGCTACCAGCTCGCCGCCCGCACCGCGCGCCGCGCGCCCGGTCCGTTCCCGACCCTTACCAAGACCCTGTCCGCGATCACCGCGGACGTGCTGGCGCTCGGCGGCGAAATGGCCGAACACCTCGTCCCGGTGGAGGTGTTGCGCGCCTTCGACGTCGCGCTGCTGGCCGACGTCGACGCGCTGCCCAAGCCGTCCGCGGGCGCCAAGAAGGCCGCCGAGGCCGCCCGCAACCGCCTGGACCTCCTGCGGCTCGTCGCCGACTACGCCGACGCCCGCCGGCACCGCGACCTCCTCGACTTCGGCGACCAGATCGCCTACGCCGCGCAACTCGCCGAGGAGCGCCCCGAAGTCGGCCGCATCCTCCGCGACACCTACCGCGTCGTCCTCCTCGACGAGTACCAGGACACCTCGGTCGCGCAACGCCGCCTGCTCTCCGGTCTGTTCGGCATTCCGCACGACACCGACCCGGGCCTCGCCGAAGGCCGCGGCCACCCGGTCACCGCGGTCGGCGACCCCTGCCAGGCCATCTACGGCTGGCGCGGCGCGTCCGTCGCCAACCTCGACGAGTTCCCCGAGCACTTCCCGCGCCGCGACGGAACCCCCGCTCTGCGCTTCTCCCTCGCCGAGAACCGGCGCAGCGGCGGGCGGCTGCTGCGCTTCGCGAACGACCTCGCCGAACCGCTGCGCGCGATGCACGAAGGCGTCGAAGCGCTCCGCCCCGCCGACGGCGCGGAAAGCGACGGCTGGACCCGCTGCGCGCTGCTCGCCACCCACGACGGCGAGATCGCCTGGATCGCCGACCAGGTCCAGCACGTCATCGGCACCCGGTTCCGGCCCGACGGTGCGCTGATCGGGCCCGGCGACGTGGCCGTTCTCGCGCGCACCGCAAGCGAGTTCGCGGAAATCCACAAGGCGCTGGTGGAACGCGACATCCCGGTCGAGGTGGTCGGCCTGTCCGGCCTGCTGAACCTTCCCGAGGTCGCCGACCTCGTGGCCGCCTGCGAGGTCCTCGACGACCCCACGGCCAACGCCGCGCTCGTGCGCCTGCTCGCGGGTCCCCGCTGGCGTATCGGTCCGCGCGACCTCGCCTTGCTGGGCCGCCGCGCCGCCGACCTGGTGCGGTTCGAACGCGGCCCCGCGGAAGGCCCCGACGCACGTCTGGAAGAGGCCGTCGCGGGTGTCGACCCCACCGAGGTCGTGTCGCTGTCCGACGCGGTCGCCGATCCCGGCGACGACCACCCGTTCTCGCGCGAGGCCCGGGTCCGCTTCGCGCGCCTCGCCGCCGAGATACGGGAACTCCGCCGGCACCTCGGCGAACCGCTCATGGACGTGCTGCACCGGATCCTCGCGGTCACCGGCCTCGAAGTGGAACTGTCCGCGTCGCCCAACGCGCTCGCCGCCCGCCGCCGGGAGACCCTGCACTCCTTCCTCGACGTCGCCGCCGGATTCGCCGACCTGGATGGCGACCCGTCGCTGACCGCGTTCCTCGCCTTCCTGCGCACGGCCGCGGAGCACGACAAGGGCCTCGACGGGAGCCTGCCGAGCACCGGCGAGGCCGTGCAGGTGCTCACCGCGCACAAGTCCAAGGGCCTCGAATGGGAGGTCGTCGCCGTGCCGGGGCTGGTCACCGGCGGCTTCCCGAGCACGCAGGCGCAGAAGAAGTGGACGGGGAGCGGCGCGACGCTGCCGCACCCGCTGCGCGGCGACAAGGACGGCGTCCCGGAACTCCCGGACCTGACCCCGAAGGGCTTCAAAGCCTTCGACGCCGGCATGAAGGCGCACAAGGCCGTCGAGGAACTCCGCCTCGGATACGTCACGTTCACCCGCCCCAAGCAGCTCCTCGTGGCGTCCGGGCACTGGTGGGGCCGCACTCAGAAGAAGAAGCGCGGCCCGTCGGAGTTCCTCGGGCGCCTCGCCGAGCACTGCGCGGCGGGCCACGGCGAAATCGTCACCTGGACGGACGACCCGGTCGAGGAGAGCAACCCGCACCTGGCGGGCGACGTCGAACAGGCGTGGCCGCTGCCGCTCGACGCGACCGCGCTGGAGGAACGCCGCCGGGCGGCCCGCGACGTGGCGGAGGCGCTCGTACGCGTGGAGGCGGCGGCTGCCGAAGCCGCCACGGCGGCCGCGGCCGGGATCGAGCCGGCGCCCGCGACGGCCGGCGACGGCTACACCGACGTGCCGTTCTTCGACGAGCCGCCGGACGACCCGGAGGAGTACCCGCCGCCGCCCGAGGACTGGCCCGACGACGGTGCGGAGCCGGACGGCTGGCAGGACACGGCCGACGAGGGCCCGGACTCCGGGAGCGACGGGACCGCCGCCGCGCCGGGTACGGACGCGCCTGCCGACGCGACCGGCCCCGACGGCGGACCCGGCCTCGCGGCCGGCCCCTCCGCGGCCGGCCCCTCCGCGGCCGGCTCCTCCGGTTTCGGCTTCGACCCGGAGATCGACGTGCTCGGCCTCGGCCCCGCCGACCAGGACCTCGTCGATTCCTGGGACCGCGACCTCGACCGGCTCGTCGAAGAGCTGGCCCGCGGCCGGTCGGGGGTGCGCGAAGTCGACCTGCCCGGGTCGCTGTCCGCGTCGCAACTGCTGCGGCTCGCCTCGGACCCGGACGGGCTGGCCCGCGAACTCGCCCGGCCCATGCCGCGCCCGCCCGCTCCCGCGGCCCGCCGCGGCACCCGGTTCCACGCGTGGATCGAGGCGCAGTTCGGCGAACGCCCGCTGCTGGAGCCCGACGACCTGCCCGGCGCCGCGGACGAGGACATCAGCGACGAGGCCGACTTGGTGGAACTCCAAGAGGCGTTCCTGCGCACGTCGTACGCGCAGCGCGCGCCGTACCGGATAGAAGAGCCGTTCCAGCTCGTGCTGGGCGGCCGCGTGGTGCGCGGCCGCATCGACGCGGTGTACCGGGACGGCGACGGCTTCGAGGTCGTCGACTGGAAGACCGGCCGCGCGCACAACGCCGACCCGCTCCAGCTCGCCGTCTACCGGCTCGCCTGGGCGGACCTCGCCGGCGTGCCCCTCGACCGGGTGACGGCCTCGTTCGTCTACGTGCGCTCCGGCCACGTCATCCGCCCGACCGGTCTCCCGGACCGGGCCGGGATCGAACAGGTGCTCGCCGGACCGGCCGACGACGCGGAGGACACCGGGGCGGACTGACCACGGGGTTTTCGAGGTACAAGCCCGACGATGCCAGCACGCGACCTGGAGCTTCAGCCCGTCGAGCCGCCGGACGTCCCCGAGGACGCCCGGAGCCGGCGCCTGCGCGTGGTCGGTTCGACGCTGCGCCTGCTGCCGTTCGCCGTGATCGTCCTGGTCGTCGTGATCGGCTTCAGCACGCCCGCCGAAGTGCACATCGGGCCGCTGCTCGCGGTCGCCCCGGCCCTCGCCGGCATCACGCCGGGCCAACGGCGCACCCCGCTGGTCGCCGGGCTGTTCGCCGCGTTGGCGATGATCCTGCTCACCGCGAGCGGCGAGAGCCGGGGCAGCGGCGAACCGCTCGTCACGCTGCTGGCGATCCTCATCGTGTCGCTGTCCAGCTGGGTCGGCGTCATCGTGCGCGAGCGGCAGGAACGCATCATCGAGGACGTCCGCAGCGTCGCCGAGGCCGCGCAGAGCGTGCTGCTCAGCCCGGTGCCGCGGCGCATCGGGCCGCTGCGGGTCGGCGTCCGGTACCGGGCCGCGGCGGCGCAGGCGCGGATCGGCGGGGACCTGTACGAGGTGATCCTCACCCCGTACGGCGCACGCGCGGTCGTCGGCGACGTCCGCGGCAAGGGCCTCGGCGCGGTGCAGACCGCGGCGGCCGTGCTCAGCGCCTTCCGCGAGGCCGCCTACGAGGAGCCCGAGCTGCCCGGCGTGGTGCGCCGTATCGCGGCCAGCATGAGCCGCCGTCTGGAAGCCGATGTCGAGGAGTTCGTCACCCTGGTCCTGGTCGCCTTCCCGGTCGAGGGCGTGGTCGAGGTCGTCAACTGCGGGCATCCCTCGCCCCTGCTGCTGCGCTCCGCCCGTGCGGAGCCCCTCGACCCGCCGTCGCCGGTGCCGCCGCTCGGCATCGTCGATCCGGGGCTGTTCGAGATCCCGGTGCTGACCGCGCCGATCCGGCTCGGCGACCGGGTCCTGATGTTCACCGACGGCATCGTGGAGGCCCGCGACCCGCAGGGCGCCTTCTATCCGCTCGCGGAACGCGCCCCCGACGCGCTGCCGGGTGTGGAAGAGACCCTCGACCGGATCGAGCACGACGTCGAACGGCACGTCGGCCGGGCTCTCGAAGACGACGCGGCGATGCTGCTGCTCATGTACGCGCCGCAGGCGGGCACGGCGGCGGAGCCGGCGCCGCGCGCGGCCGGGCCCGCCGATTTCGCCGGACCTGCCGAACCCGTCGAGTGAGTCCGGTGAGTCCGATGAGCACGTCGGGCCGGTCGGCGGCCGGCCGGGTCACAGCTCAAGCTCCACGACCAGCGCGCAGTGGTCCGAGACGCCCATCCGGACGGTCTCGGTGCGGCGCACCGCATCCGGCCCCAGCCCGTGCCCGAACACGTGGTCGAACTGCACCCGCGGCCGGTACGACGGATACGTCGGCACCCGGGCCAGCGACCGCCACCGCACGCGCTGCCGCCGTGGCCGCGCGGGCCCGTTCGCGTCCCGCTCCCGGCGCCCGACGACCGCTTGCGGGATCCGCCCCGGCAGGTTGAAGTCGCCGAGCAGCAGCTGCGGCTGCGGCAGGTCCGCCGACGACCGGCCGACTCGGGCCAGCTGCGACACGTTCCATCCCGGCACGAACGACAGATGCGCGGCCAGCACGGTCAGCGGCCCGGACGGCCTCTCGACCACCGCGGCCAGCATCGACCGCGGCTCGTCCGGCACCCGGGTCAGCCCCGGACGGCCCTGCACGCGCAGCGGCAGCCCGAACGGCGCCGCCGGGAACCGCCGCGCCCGCCAGCGCAGCACCGGCAGGCGGGAGACCAAGGCGATGCCGTACGACGGGCCGCCCACGCCGTCCTGCTCCGGCCCGTACACGTGCCGCTCCGGGTTCCCCGCATCCGCCAGCCACCCGGACACCGGCGCCGGAACCCCGTGCACCGCGGCCAGGAAGCGCCAGTGCTCGGCCCCGAGCGCCTTGGCCGCCACCGCGGCCTGGTCGGCGCCCTGCGAGCGGGCCTGGTGCCGGTCCACCTCCTGCAGCGCGACGATGTCCGCGTCCAGCGCGGACAAGGCCTCGGCGAGCTGCCCCGGACCGGCCGTACCGTCGTCCAGCGACATGCCGTGCAACACATTGAACGTGGCGACGCGCAGCACCGTCATGCACCGACGGTACGCCGCCCGCCGACCCCGGACACGCCCTCGCGCCGCGATCGTGTAGACCGGATCATGCGGACGGCGTTGTCACGTGCGTCCGGCACCACCGCGGGACCGACCGGACCCGGCAGGACGAGAACGACCCAGGGGAGGGTTTCGTGGGCGATCGCGAACAGACGTTGCCGCTGACCGGCGCCGAGCACGACCGGGCCGCGCACCACCGGCTCGACGAGGCGTGGCTGGCCGCCGCCTGGGAGGCGCCCGAGACCCGCGTCCTGGTCATCGAGCAGGGCAAGGTGCACTGGCGCGACCTCGGCCCGGAGGACGGCGGGCCCGTGCTGGTGCTGCGCGGCACCGCGGACGCCCCGGAAGGCGAGCGCTACTTCCTCGGCGTCGAACCCGACGGCACCGCGCACTTCGCGGTCGCCGCGGCGGCCCTGCCCGAGGTCCCCGACGACGCGGGCATCCAGGTCGGACACCTCTACACGCTCGGCTCGGTGCTCGGCGACCGCGACGCGGGCCTGCTCGTGCATGCGCTCGGCCTGGAGAACTGGCACCGCACGCACGGCTTCTGCTCGCGCTGCGGACAGCCGAGCGAACCCACCGCGGCCGGGCACGTCCGCAAGTGCACGGCGTGCGCCACCGAGCACTTCCCGCGCACCGACCCCGCGGTGATCATGCTGGTGGTCGACCCGCAGGACCGCGCCCTCCTCGGCCGCCAGCCGAGCTGGCCCGAGAAGCGGTTCTCCACGCTGGCCGGCTTCGTCGAACCGGGCGAGTCGCTGCGCCAGGCCGTGGTGCGGGAGGTGGCGGAGGAGGTCGGCACGCGGGTGGTCGACGTCGCCTACGTCGACAGCCAGCCGTGGCCGTTCCCGTCCAGCCTGATGCTCGGCTTCCACGCCACCGCCGCCGACGACCACGTCGACGTCGACGGCACGGAGATCGCCGAAGCCCGCTGGTTCACCCGCGAGGAACTCGGCGCCGCCGTGGAAGCGGGAGAGATCCTGCTGCCGGGCGGCATCTCGATCTCCCGGCGGCTCGTCGAACTCTGGTACGGGAAGCCGATCGCGGAGTCGAACAAGTGGTAGCCAACCGCCGTTAGACGCCCCGCCCGCATGCCGCTCGGGACCCCGGAATCCGGGGTCCCGAATCGCATGGTGCGGAGCTGGGCGGTATGGAGTCGGCGGGCGCGGAATGCGGCAGGGCGGAGCCGGGCTCCGTCCGCGTCAGGCCGCGGCTTCCGACACGGCGGCCTTGACCTGGGCCAGGCTCGGGTTGGTCGCGACCCACTGGATGTCGCCGCCGGGGCCCGCGAGGACGACCGTCGGGACGGTCTGGTTGCCGCCGTTGACGCTCATCACGTACTCGGCCGCCTGCGCGTCCTGCTCGATGTCGACCTCGGTGTACGCCACGCCCTCGCGCTCCATCTGGCTCTTGAGGCGGCGGCAGTACCCGCACCAGGGGGTGCTGTACATCGTCACGGTGGCCGACATCTCGGGGATCTCCTCTGCTCGGGTGCTGCGGGCGTTCCGCACAACGTACGCCGGATCCGGATTTCTTCCCGCCGCCGGCCCCGCAGCCTGTGGACAACCTCACCCCCGGGAGCGGGCCTGTGGACAACGGCCGGTATGTGACGGAGCCGCCTGAGAGGATGTCCCGGTGATCGACCACTACGGCCCCCCGCCCACCGCCGACGAGGTCCTCGACGCGCTCGACCCCGAGCAGCGCCGGGTGGCCAAGTCCGTCGACGGTGCGGTCTGCGTCCTCGCGGGCGCCGGGACCGGGAAGACGCGGGCGATCACCCACCGCATCGCCTACGGCGTCCTCACCGGCGTCATGCAGCCCGGGCAGACCCTCGCCGTCACCTTCACCGCGCGCGCCGCGGGGGAGATGCGCGGCCGGCTGCGCCAGCTCGGCGTGCCCGGCGTCCAGGCCCGGACCTTCCACGCGGCCGCGCTGCGCCAGCTCCAGTTCTTCTGGCCGCGCACGTACGGGGTGAACGCGCCGCGGCTCGTCGACAGCAAGGTCCCGCTGGTCGCGGAGGCCGTCCAGCACTGCCGGATGCGCGCCGACCGCGCCGAGCTGCGCGACCTCACCGGCGAGATCGAATGGGCCAAGGCCACCCAGGTCGCGCCGGACGACTACGTGGCGCAGGTCGCCGCGTCCGGCCGCAAACCGCCGCGCGACGCGGCGGAGGTCGCGCGCGTGTACGCGGCGTACGAGAAGGCGAAATCCGGCCGCGGCCAGATGGACTTCGAAGACGTCCTGCTGCTGACCATCGGCCTCCTCGACGAACGCCTCGACGTGCGCGAGCAAGTCCAGTCCCAGTACCGCCACTTCACCGTCGACGAGTACCAGGACGTCAACCCGCTCCAGCAGCGGCTCCTCGACCTGTGGACGCAGCACGCGCGCAGCCTGTGCGTGGTCGGCGACGCCAGCCAGACCATCTACTCCTTCACCGGCGCCACGCCTTCCTACCTGCTCGGCTTCCGCCACCGCCACCGCGGCGCCGAAGTCGTCGAGCTGGTGCGGGACTACCGCTCCACTCCCCAGGTCGTGGGGCTGGCGAACCGGCTGCTCACGCATGCCACCGGGGAAGCCGCCAAGCACCGTCTCGAACTCGTGTCGCAGCGCGCCGAAGGCCCCGCACCCGAGTTCGTCGAGTACGGCGACGAACCGGGCGAGGCCGAGGGCGTTGCGCGGCGCGTCAAGCAGCTCCTCGAACGCGGGGTGCGGGCCGCGGAGATCGCCGTGCTGTTCCGCACCAACTCGCAGTCGGAGGCGTACGAGCAGGCGTTGGCCGACCGCGGCATCCCCTATGTGCTGCGCGGCGCCGAGCGGTTCTTCGAACGTCCCGAGGTGCGGCAGGCCGCCGTGCTGCTGCGCGGCGCGGCCCGCTCGGCGGGGGGAGCCGACGGCGACGGGCTGGCCGCCGAGGTGTCCGCCGTCCTCGCCTCCGGCGGCGGCTGGACACCGGAACCGCCGAGCGGATCCGGGCAGGTCCGCGAGCGCTGGGAGTCCGTCAACGCGCTCGTGCGCCTCGCCGAGGACTTCTCCGCCGGGCGGCCGGAGGCGACGCTGCGCGACTTCGTCGACGAACTCGCCGAACGCGCCAACGCCCAGCACGCTCCCACGGTCGACGGCGTCACGCTCGCGTCGCTGCACGCCGCCAAGGGCCTGGAATGGGACGCGGTGTTCCTGGTGGGCCTGACCGAGGGCATGCTGCCGATCACCTACGCCGATACCGACGCCAAGATCGAAGAAGAGCGCCGCCTCCTCTACGTCGGGATCACCCGGGCGCGCGAGCACCTCGTGCTGTCGTGGGCGCTGTCCCGTTCGCCGGGCGGGCGCGCGCACCGCAAGGCGTCGCGGTTCCTGGACGGGCTGCGCGGCGGATCGGCGGCGTCGGGTGCGTCGCTGTCCGCGGGGCGCGGGCCGGTGAGCCGGGCGGGGGAGCCGTTCACGCCGCGCGAGAAACGCCGCAAGGCCGGACCCGTGCGGTGCCGGGTGTGCGGGCGCGGGCTGGCCGAGGCGGCGGAGCGGAAGCTGGCGCGGTGCCTCGACTGCCCGTCGAACGTCGACGAGGCGATGCTGGAACGGCTGCTGGACTGGCGGCAGGACCGCGCGAGCGAGCTGGGGCAACCGGCCTACTGCGTGTTCACCGATGCGACCGTGACGGCGATCGCCGAAGTGCAGCCGTCGTCGGCGGTGCAGCTGGCGCGGATCGCGGGCGTCAACCGGACCAAGCTGGACCGGTTCGGTGCGGAGGTGCTGGCGCTGGTCGCCGGACGGGATCCCAAGGGCGCGGACGAACCTGCCGAAGAAGTTTTTTCGGTGGCGCCCGAGGACGACGTGCCCGCCCCGCCGGACGACGAGTTCTGATCCGCGGGCGGCCTCGGACGGCCTCGGACGGGCCCGGCGAACCGGCCTTGACCTGGGACTTCGATCTTCCGCGCGGGCAGTTCCGGGAGTAACGTGCGAACGCTCCGCAAGGTTCCGGTCACGCGGGAAGCAGCCGCATCCCGAGGGACTTCCCTCGAGTGAGAGCGGACACGCGGAAAATAGTTTGCGCATCCTTCCGGACCCGATCTAACCTCACGAGCACGGTCAACGTGTTGACCGTGCTCGGTTGTGAAACCGGGCCGCACACCGCACGTCCAGCACTGCACACCCTGCACCAAGCACAGCAGCACTGCCCACCAGTTTTCCGGAACCGCCCAGTCGGCGGCGCCCCGAGACCCCCGTGGAAGGGAGGCGAACGACATGACGATCAACTTCAAACTCGCAGTTGCCGGTCCTGCCGTCGCCCCGTCCGCGATGTCGGTGCGTTCTGCTGAGCTGGGTTCGCTTCTGCCTGCCTCCGTCCTGAAGCTCGACGGCTTCGCGGTGCGGAACCTGCCCTCGGCGACCTATGCCGAGACCGATGCCCGTGTGATTACCGACGCCGCCCGTCTCGCGGGTCGCGGCGAAAGCATCGGTCTGGCGCACAGCGTCGAGCAGGCATGGCGGGGCAGCGAGCGCACGACCGTCCTCACGCGCGATGCACGACCGTTGGCATCGAACGTGGCGGCATGTGAGCAGCAGCAGGTCACGGACATGGCACACGCCATGGGATCGACCGGATTTGCCGGTATGCACGGGTACCCGTCCTGGAGGACGCGAACCTGACGACACGTCAGGTCTGCTCTCCAGGGCCGCGGAACCCGTATACACCGGGATCCGCGGCCCTTGTCTTTGCCCTGAAACCCGCCAGGACCGCGCACACGCATGAAGTGGCAGCAATGCCGGCCGAGCCCGCTCGGCGATTCACCAACGAGGAGCACCACGTGCCGTACGACAAGCCGCCAACCGCCGCCGCTCTGGCCGTCCCCGTTCCGGAGGTAGACCTGATGACTTTGACCGCGTTCGACGACATCGACACCGTCGAGGGCACGATCCCGTGCCGCTCTTACGACCCGGAGGTGTTCTTCGCCGAGTCGCCCGCCGACGTCGAGTACGCGAAGGCCCTCTGCCAGGAGTGCCCGGTCCGTGCCGCGTGCCTCCAGGGCGCGCTCGAGCGGCGCGAGCCGTGGGGCGTCTGGGGTGGGGAGCTGTTCATCCAGGGCGTCGTCGTCGCCCGCAAGCGGCCGCGTGGGCGTCCGCGCAAGACCGAGGTCGCCGCGTGAACCCCGCCGATCTCCCCCGCGCATCCCTCGTCCGCCGCAATCGCACCGCAAGCCAGGAACCCATGACCACCTACCAGCCTTCCGCGACCGAGCCGACCTCTGCGCCGGTCGTCGACAGGAGCCGTGACATGCATCTCCTTTACGAAGCCCTCGCAAGAGCACAGATGGAGGAGCGACTACGCGAAGCCGAACTGCACCGCAGGGCCGCCCACGTCCGCGCCGCTCGCAAGATGAAGCGCCGCGCCGAGGTCGCCAGCCTGCGGGCACGGAGGGCCTTGGCCCTCGCGGTCATGCAGTAGTCGCGCCCCGAACCTCGCCGCCCGCCCCCTGCCGGGGACGGCCGGCGGCACAACCCCGTGGCCTCGATGCTCCGCCGCTGTCGATGCGGAGTGTCGGGCGTGCGACGGGGTGAACGATCCGCCCTGCGGCCGGTTTTCCGGCTGACGGGGTGGACCGTGCAGGACCGCAGTCGGCTTCGGCCGGCCGCGGGAGTGAACGACTCACCTGGCGGCCGGTTTTCCGGCTGACTGGGCGGGCCGTGCCGACCCGCACTCGGCTTCGGCAGACTGGCGGACCGGCAGGTGAACTAGCAGACCGTGCACAGGACTTGCCCGCGGACCCACCGTCGGGCGCCTTGCGAGGCGCCGGGCGGGAGGGTCCGCGTGTGCGTGGGGGGTGGGTGATCGGGCGGGCGGTTCGGGCGGGGATGGTCCGGTGCTGTTGCGTGTGTCCGTGCGTCGGGTGGGTCGGGCGCGGTGCCGGGGTGTGGCGTCGTCGACCGGGCCCGGGCGCGTGGCTGACCCGGTGGGCGCGCCCGGCTTCGCTGATCGTCGACCGGCCGGCGAACTGCGAGAGCGTGCGGAGTATTCGCCCGCAGGCCCACCGCCGGGCGCCTATCGGGGCCGTCCGGCGCGAGGTCCCGCGTGCGCGTTGCGGGCGGTCGTCTGGGGCCCTGCAGGCGTCGGCTCGGCTTCGGCCGGGCCGTGCGGTGAACGACTTGTTGCGTCGGCTTCCCGGCTGATCGGTCGGACTGCGCAGGGACATCCCCGGCTTCGAGCGATCGCCCGAACGGCCGGTGGACTACAAGGATGCGCACAGGACTTGCCTGTGGACCCCGCCATCGAGTGCCCTCGACAGGGCGTCAGTCGGTGGCGTCCTTGGCCTCGACCTCGTCGAACTCCTCGTACTCGTCGAACTCGTCGTCGATTTCGTACTCCAGCTCGGCGAAGCCCGGCAGCCACGTCTCCAGTTCCTCGCGGAACGGGACCTCGGCGTTGAGCTGGCACAGCACGCCGACGGTGCTGAGCGTGACGCGGTGGATCAGCAGGTAGTTCGGCGGCAGGTTGAGCTGGCGCGCCATCACGGACGCGGGGTTGCGAGGGTCGCCGATCCGCGCGCCCTGGATCCGCATCCACGCCCGCGTGAACCGGAACCGCTCGACCTGCGCGGGCTCCACCATCGGCAGCAGGTAGTCGAGGACTTCCTGAGCGTCGAGCTCGATCGACGGCTTGACGAAGCCCTCCGTGCGGAGGACCTCCATGACACCGTCGGCCTCGTTGTCGAGCGCGAGCCGCATCGCGGTGCCGATCGGCTCCGGGAGGCCGTCCGGCAGCCGGTTGACGGTGCCGAAGTCGAGGACGCCGAGTCGGCCGTCCGGCAGCAGCCGGAAATTGCCCGGGTGCGAGTCGGCGTGCAGCATGCCGGTGCGCACCGGGCCGGAGAACAGGAAGCGGACCAGCAGGTGCCCCACCTGGTCGCGCTCCTCCTGCGTGCCCTTGTCGATGATGCGGGAGAGCGGGGTGCCCTCCATCCACTCACTGATCAGCACGCGCTCGGCCTGGAAGACGACACGCGGGACGTAGATGTCCGGGTCGTTCTCGAACTCGTCCGCGTGCGCCTGCTGGGATTCCGCCTCCAGCTCGTAGTCCAGCTCCTCGGCGACCCGCGCCTTCAGCTCGGCGATCAGCGGCTTGACGTCGATCCCGGGAATCAGCGACCCGGCGAAACGCGCGACGTGGCCGAGCTGGTTGAGGTCGGAGATCAGCGCGTCGCCGGCACCCGGGTACTGGATCTTGACGGCCACCTCGCGCCCGTCGTGCCACACGGCGCGGTGTACCTGCCCGATGGACGCGGCGGCGGCCGGCTTGTCGTCGAATTCGAGGAACAGGGAGCGCCAGTCCGTACCGAGGTTGTCCGCGAGCGCCTTGTGGATCGTGCGGGCCGGCATCGGCGGCGCGGCATCCTGCAGCTTGGTCAACGCGGCCCGATAAGGACCCGCGACCTCCTCGGGTAGCGCGGCCTCGAAGACGGACAGCGCCTGCCCGAGCTTCATGGCGCCGCCCTTGAGCTCGCCCAGCACTTTGAACAGCTGCTGCGCGGTGCGCTGCTGCAACTCGGCAGCGACGATCTCGGCGGGGCGACCGCCGATACGCCGCCCGAGCCCCAGCGTCGCTCTACCCGCCACCCCGAGGGGCAACGAGGCGAGCTTGGCCGTCCGGGTCACTGCCCTGCGCGGAAGATCGCTCACGACATCCATTGTGTCGGACGCCCGAGCCTCCCATACGTGATCGCGCTCACGCGATCACCCACTTGGTGGTTGTCTGGGGCGAGTATCCGCACGTGGACGAGGGGGAACCGGACAGCGTGGCCTCGGACAGGAAGGGACGAGGAAACGCGGGGCGCGGGTGCGGACTGGACGTGCTGGGGCGGGGTGACGCGGCGGGGGAGGGGCCGGGTGGAGACTTCAGCCGACCTCCGCCAGTGGTCTCGTTGCTTCCGATGCTTCGAAGGATCCGCAGGGGCAGCTGGGGTGGGGGTGCCAGGTGCGGCGATGGGGGTGGGCGTCGGGGAGAGGGATCTCGATCGTGGCGCCTTGGGTGGTGGGGGTGTCGCCGTCGAGGTGCATGAGGACCTGGAGGGCGGTGGTGGCGGCGACGGCGGTGGCGAGGACCGTGTCGCACGCGCGGTGCGGGGAGGGCTCGACGGCGGCGAGCTGGGTCAGGAGGCGGGGCCAGGCCGGGTCGCGGTCGCGGCGGTGCAGGTCGAGGCAGCGGCTGCACGGGGTCAGGCCGGGCTGCACGAACGGCCCGACCACGCCGGTGGTCTCCCGGGTGTCCGCGAACACGTGCGGGACGCCGTGGGTGCTCAGCTGCGCGGCCAGTCTCGGCGCGGGGCGCCCTTCGGCGACGATCACCGCGGCGTCGGGGGTCCGCCCGCGCGGCAGCACGCAGCGGACCGCCGGGGCGGTGCGCCGCAGCGCGTCCCGGGCGGCGGCGTCGCGTTTGCGGCGGTCGCCGTTCCACACGACCCCGGCGGGGGTGGCATCCGATGGGGTGGACGGACGCCGGTCGACGACCTCGACCGTGCCGACGCCGGCGGCGGCCAGCAAGGCGGCGGTCGCGGAGCCGACGCGTCCGCCGCCGTAGACGATCACGGCCGCGGTGGCACGGCGGGCGAGCACTCCGGCGCCGCCGTCCGGCTCGCGGCGCAGCAGGCTCGCGGAGGCGCGGTCGGGGGCCCGCGGATCGCCCGGCCGCACGCGGGCGGCGTCGGCGTCCTCGATCAGCCCTCCGTCGGCGAGGACGCGCAGTAATTCGCGGACGCGTGCCGGGGTCGTCCCGAGGGCGACCGCTTGATCGGCCAGCTCGGCGGGTGTGCGGGTGCCGTCGATGCGGTCGACGACCTGCGCGGTCCCCGGATCGAGCCCGGTGAGCATGACGGCCGTCGCCGGGTCGAGTCCGAGCTGGAGCGATGCGCGGTCGCGCCAGAGACGGGCGAGGGCGGGACGCAGACGCGGACGCATGGCGGTCTCCCCGTGGATGTGGATACGGACGTAGGTGTGAGCGCTGGGGCGGATGTTGCGGGTGGTAGAGCCGGGGCGAGTGCGGCGTCGCCCGTACGACAACCCTGCCGCGTCCGGAAAATTCGTGCGGAAAGTTATCCACAGGGTGGGGGTTGTCCACAGCCGGTGGTCTGCGAGAGTGAACCGGGATCGGCCATGGCTCGAATCAGGACTCATGTGCTGATCGGAATGATCTGCCGAATTGCCCCCACAACCAGGTGAAACTTCGCAAAATGCGCGGTTGTCTTTCGGCAACCTGGGGGAATTGCGGACGCGGCCGCGAAGCAACGGCTCGTGGCGTGCGCCGTTGGGTAACGTCTGGTTGTGGCCGCCGATCCCGGGGCCGGGCGCTCCAGCATGCCCGGAAACCCGCACGAGCACGCCGTCGAGATCCGCCGCAGCGCTCGACGGCGGCGAACCGTGTCGGCGTATCGCGACGGCGATCGCACGGTGGTGCTGCTTCCGGCACGGATGTCCGCGGCCGAGGAGCAGCGCTGGGTCGGGATCATGCTCGACCGGCTCGCCGCCCAGGAGCGCCGCCGTCGGCCGAGCGACGATGCGCTCGCCCAGCGCGCCCGCGACTTGTCCGAGCGGTACCTCGGCGGCCGCGCGATTCCGGCCAGCGTGCGGTGGGTCGACAACCAGAACACGCGCTGGGGCTCGTGCACGCCGCTCGACGCGTCGATCCGCTTGTCGAGCCGACTCCAGGGCATGCCGCCGTACGTCGTCGACTACGTCCTGCTGCACGAGCTGGCGCACCTGCTCGTGCCGGGTCACGGACCGCGCTTCTGGACGCTGCTCGCCGCGTACCCGCGCACCGAACGCGCTCGCGGCTACCTCGAAGGCGTCGCGGCGGCCGGCGGGCTCGACATCTCCGACGACCGCGACGAGGACGACGCGGACGCGCCGAGCGACACCGCCGAGCCGTCCGCGGAACGCATCGACCAGCCCGACGACCTGAGCGAGCGCACCGCCGGCGACGGACCGCCCCGCGGCCCCGACGCCGCCCCCCGCCCCACCCGCAACAGCGCAGCCGCCTCCGGCCGCCCCCGCAAGGGCGCCACCGGCCGAACCCCACCGGGCAGCAGGGCCTGACGACGGGTCGTGGCGACCCGCGCGGTTCAGCGCGCCGGGGCCGGGCGGGGCAGGCGACCGGGTCGCGCCGTCGACATGCACCGACCGCACCGGGCCCCGCGCGGGCCACGCACAGCGGGCCCCCGGGCGGTGCCTGGGCGGGCCTGGTCGCCGCGGACCGGGCCGCACTGGGTGCGGCTTCCGCCCGGCCTGCTTCGGCCGGCCGCTGCATCGGCCTCCTGGTCGGCGTGGCGACGCTGCCGCGGACCGGCCTGCCTAAACCCGGCGTTGGGCTCGCGCCGCGTGGCCTCTGGCCTCGGTCCGACGCGGCGGACTCCCGGTCGGCGCGAGCCGCCCATACGCCCGACGACGCCCGGATCCGTGAGCACCCGCAACGTCAAGGCCCGCCCCAAAGCACCCAAACCGGTCGAGGTCCAAGATCGACAACCCCGGCCACCCCTGCCGAAGCCGCCCACCCGTCTGACCCGTAGTCGCTCGATCAGCAGGCACCGCGACGCCAAGGCCCGCTCACTCCACTGCCCCGCGAACCCCACCCAACCGCCGGCCCTTGCCGAAGCCGGCCACCCGTCCGGCCCGCCGCCCGCCCCCAGGCGCTGTCGCCACCGCGAGCACCGCGACGTCAAGGTCCGCCCGCACCACCTCCCCCCGCGCGAAACGCACCCCGCCCCTGTTCCTCCAGCCGAGTGCCATCCGCCCCGGCCCCCGCGCCTCGCGGATGAACGGCTGCTGCACCGCTGCGCTCGTAGGTGGCGCCGTAATACGGTGTGGGCTTGCCCGGTGGCGATTCGGCGTGGTGTCTTGCGGGTTTTGCCCGGGTTTGGGCGGGGGCTGCGGCCGTCGTGTGGAACCGGAGCAGCCGCGCGCACGTCGGGAGTCGACGGGGAGACAACGAGGCCGAGGGACCGGGTTCGGCCGGGGTCGATGTGTTGTAGCGTGCCGTGCGCGGTGAGGGGTCATGCCCGGGTGGGCCCCTTCCGGCAGGAAGGGAGCCACGAGGTGGTCGAGTTCAGGAAGGGTCAGAAGGCCAAGCTTGCCGATCTGACACCGGGAACCGATCTGTACGTCGGCCTGCGGCTGGATGCCCCCGGCCTGACGTTCGACATCAGCTGCTTCGGACTGGATGCGAACGACCGGTTGTCCGACGACCGGTACTTCGTCTTCTTCAACCAGCCGAAGTCCCCCGAAGAGTCGATTCAGCTGCTCGGCGCGCAAGCGGGCGACCAGGAGTCGTTCCGGGTGACGCTCGACCGGGTGCCGCCGCAGATCGGGAAGCTCGCGTTCACCGCGACGCTCGACGGCCAGGGCCAGATGTCGCAGGTCGCGTCCGGGTACATCCGGATCGCCGTCGGCGGGCAGGAAGTCGTCCGCTACGCGTTCACCGGTACCGAGTTCAGCACCGAGCGCGCCGTCATGATCGCCGACATCTACCGCAAGGAGCCGAACGTCTGGCGGTTCGCCGCGGTCGGCCAGGGCTTCGACGGCGGGCTCAAGGCGCTGCTGGAGAACTTCGGCGGCGAGGCGATGGAGGACGAGGACGACGGCAAGGGCGAACCGCAGGGCGGATTCGCTCCGCCGCCGCAGGCCTCCGCGCCCTCGTTCGGCCCGCCTCCGGGCGCCCCTGCGCCGCAGACGCCCGTGCCGCAGCCCAACCCGCTCATCGGCCCGCCGCCCGGTGCGCCGCAGCCGGTGCCTGCGCACTCCGCGCCGCCGATGCAGCCGCCCGGGCAGTTCCCCGGCCAGGGTCCGCCGCCGGGCCAGTTCCCCCCGCCGGGAATGCCGCAGCCGGGAATGCAGCCCCCCGGTATGCCGCAGCCCGGTTTCCCGCCGCCCGGCGGCCAGCCCGGCATGATGCCGCAGGGCCAGATGGCGCCGCCCGCGCCGATGCCCGTGCCGCAGCAGGGCGGCATGCCCGGCCAGTTCCCGCCGCCTCCCGGTATGCCGCAGCCCGGTTTCCCGCCGCCCGGCGGCCAGCCCGGCATGCCGCAGCCCGGAATGCCCGCGCCGGGCATGGGTGCGCCGATGGGCGCCCCGGGGATGCCCCAGGCTCCGGCCGGCGGCGACCAGACCTACGCCTACGGCCTCCAGCAGTTCGCCGAGGTCCAAGGCCAGGCCCGCTGGACGCAGCAGAACCCGAAGATGGTCAAGGTCCTCGTCGGCAACGGCCCCAAGGTGATCGCCCGCCAGGGCAGCATGGTCGCCTACCAGGGCAAGGTCGACTTCAAGTTCCAGGGCCAGCGCATGCGCGACCGGTTCGAGAACCGGATGACCGGCCAGTCCCTCGAACTCATGCGCGTCGAAGGCGACGGCGAGGTCTTCCTCGCCGAGCAGTCCGCCGATCTGCACATCGTCGAGCTGGGCGGCAACCGCCTCTGTGTGAACGCGGCGAACCTCCTGGCCTGGGACGAAGGCCTCACGCTCGAGCCGCGCCGCATCGAAGGCCAGGGCATTCCGGGCGGCGGCCTCTTCGTGCAGACCATTTCCGGCAACGGCGCGGTGATCGTCAAGACCAAGGGCCACCCGCTGGTCCTGCCGGTGGCGCCGGGCGCGCCGACGTTCGCGGACACCAACGCGATCGTCGCATGGACGGACGGCATGCAGGTCTCGACGAGCACCGCCGTACGCGTGCGGCGCACCGCGTACCCGGGCCACAGCGGCGAGACCGTGTCGCTGCAATTCCGCGGTATGCAGGGGCACTTCATCGTCGTCCAGCCGTACGAAGTGTGAGGGAACGATGGATCAGCAGATGATCGCGGCGTACGGCCAGACCGCCCCGTCCGCACGCATGCAGCCGCACGGCAACAAGATCTGCCGTGTCGCCCTCCAGCAGGGCTACGACCTGATGGCCAAGCAGGGCTCGATGATCGCCTACACGGGCTTCATCACCTTCGAGCCGTGGCGCGACTCGCGCGGCCAGCGCATGATGGGCTCCGTCGTCGGCGAGCGCCTCGGCCTCATGAAGTGCACCGGGCAGGGCGACCTCTACCTGGCGGACTACGGCGCCGACGTGGTGATGATGCAGCTCAACAACGACGGGATCTCGGTCAACGCGGCCAACGTCCTGGCGTTCGACGCGCAGCTCGAGCACAAGATCGAGAGCATCTCCGGCCTGGTCAACAAGTTCAGCGGCAACGGCATGTTCAACATCGCCATCCGCGGCACCGGCTGGGTGGCGATCACCACGCAGGGCACGCCCGTCGTGCTGAACCCGGGGGAGCGCGAGACCTGCGTCGACCCCGACGCGCTGGTCGCCTGGTCGACCGGGCTGCGGGTGAAGAGCAAGCGCTCGGCGCGCCTGGGCGCGCTGGTCGGCCGCGGCACCGGCGAGGCCATGCAGGTCGCGTTCACCGGGGCGGGCTACGTCGTCGTTCAGCCGTCGGAAGACTCGACCGACCGCTTCCACTTCCGCGGCTGAGCAGGGGAGACCGAAGTGCAGAGTTCGTTGTTCGCCAACGCGGAGATCCAGACGCAGGAGCGCTGGGCCCTGCAGAACAAGCACATGCTGCGGGTCGCCTTGGGCGGCCAGTCCCGCGAAGTCCTGGCCCGCAAGGGCACGATGGTCGCCTTCACCGGCGGCGTCGACTTCGACGGCCACCTGCAGACCGGCGGCGAGCGCCGCGCCGCGGGCATGACCGGTGAGCAGCTCAACCTGATGCGGTGCTTCGGCGCGGGCACGGTGTTCCTCGCGAACCTCGCCCAGTCGGTGCACATCATCGACTTGCAGAACACCGGCCTGACCGTCGACGGCCAGTACGTCCTCGCCCTCGACGCGACGCTGAGCTGGAACGTCGTGGCGATCGAGAGCGAGCAGCAGATCGCCGGCGTCGGCAGCTACCAGCTGGAGATCGGCGGCACCGGCAAGCTCGCCGTGATGACCTCCGGGCGCCCGCTTGTCATGCCGGTGACCCCGCACCAGGAGGTCTTCGCCGACGCGGACGCCGTCGTCGCGTGGAGCAGCAACCTGGTGCCGCGCATGGAATCCCAGGTCACCTCGCAGCGCGTGTGGAGCCGCCGCGGCGGCACCGGCGAGGGCTGGAACCTGAGCTTCCAGGGCGAGGGCTACGTACTCGTGCAGCCGAGCGAGCTGCTGCCGCCCGTCGAGTTCACGATGCCGGGCGGCTTCCTCGCCAACCGCGGCATGGGGCAGCAGGGCGGGATGCGCGGGAACACCTGGGGCAGCTGAGCCCCCGCAGAGCACGTACCGAGGGGCGCGTCCGATTTCTCGGACGCGCCCCTCGGGCGTTCTCGGCGGGCCCGGCCGTCGGCCGGCCCGGCGGCGTCAGCCGGCCAGTGCCGCGGCCTGGGTCACCAGACGGCGCACCGCGTCGTCGGTCCGCTCCGGCAGCGCGCCGAACGCGAACCACCGCAGGTCCAGCGACTCAGCACTGATCTCCGGCACCGCGTCGGACGGTGCGATCACCGCGTACTGCACGTCGTAGTGGACGCTCCACGCGTTCGGCCCGCCGCAGCGCACGTCGTGCCGGTCCAGCCGCACCGGGTCCGGCAGCAGCTCCAGCCCGGCGATCCCGGACTCCTCGGTCGCCTCGCGCAGCGCCGCGGCGGCCAGCGACGCGTCGCCGGCCTCCAGATGGCCGCCGGTCTGCAGCCACAGGCCGACCTTCGGGTGCAGGGTGAGCAGCACGCGGCCGGCCGTCGGGTCGATGATCGCTGCGCTGGCCGTGACGTGGCCTTCGGGCCGCACCCGGTACGTGCCGTCCGGATAGGCGGCCAGATGCGCGAGATAGGCGTCGCGCAGCCGTGCCTGGTCGTCGTCGGGCGCGTCCCAGCCGGACAGCACCCGCACGGTGTCGCCGTGCAGGGCGTCGGGCAGCGGGGCGCCGAGGCGCGTGGCCGGGGCGCCGGTGGAAGCGCCGTCGGGAACGCCGGTCCGGGAATCGGGCAGGCTCACGCAGAACCGTCCTTCGGACCGTCTTCGCCGCCCTTGCCGTCGTGGCCGCCGGTCTCGTCCGCGCCGCCGGGGGCGTCCGGCGTGTCGTCCGACTCCCCGCGACCCTTCTTCTCCAGCGCTTCCAGGTCCGCGTCCAGCTGCGCCGTCAGGCCCGACAGGTCGAGTTCCTCGCGGTGCACGAAGCCGTCCGGGTCGTCCAGGTCCGAGGCCGTCGGCAGCATGTCCGGGTGCGCCCACAGCGCGTCGCGGCCCTCGATGCCGCGCGCGTCGGCGAGCGACGCCCACAGCCGGGACGCGTCGCGCAGCCGCCGCGGCCGCATCTCCAGACCGACCAGCGTGGCGAACGTCTGCTCGGCGGGGCCGCCGGTCGCCCGGCGCCGCCGCAGCGTCTCACGCAGCGCGGCCGCGGACGGCAGGCGCGGCGCCGCCGCGCTGTGCACGACCGCGTCCACCCAGCCCTCGACCAGCGCCAGCGCCGTCTCCAGACGGGCCAGCGCGGCCTTCTGCTCGGGCGTCTCCTCGGGCTCGAACAGACCCTGCGTGAACGCCTCCTGGAGCGCCTCCGGGTTCGTCGGGTCGATCCGGCCCGCGGCCTCCTCCAGACGGCTCATGTCGACCTTGATGCCGCGCGCGTACGCCTCGACCGCGCCGAACAGGTGCCGACGGAGCCACGGCACATGCGCGAACAGCCGCTGGTGCGCCGCCTCGCGCAGCGCCAGGTACAGCCGCACCTCGTCCTGCGGCAGGCCCAGGCCCTCGCCGAACGCCGCCAGGTTCGCGGGCAGCAGCGCCGCCCGCCCGGCCGGGCCCAGCGGCAGGCCGACGTCCGCCGACCCGACGACCTCGCCCGCCAGCGCGCCGAGCGCCTGGCCGACCTGGGCGCCGAACATCGCGCCGCCCATGCCGCGCATCATGCCCATCAGCGGCCCGGCCATCTGCTGCATCTCGTCGGGCATCATCTCGCCCATGGCGCTGACCACCCGGGTGGCCAGCGGCTCGACCAGGTCGCGCCACTGCGGCAGGGTCGCCTCGATCCACTCCGCGCGGCTCCACGCCAGCACCGTCGACGCGCCGGACGGCAGCGGCGTCGCCTCGTCCAGCCACAGCTCGGCCAGCCGCATCGACTCCTCGACCTCGGTCCGCTCGACCCGGCCGACGCTCGCGTCGCCGCGCTGCGCGATGGTCTGGCGCGCGATGTCCTTGGCGAGATCCCAGTTCACCGGGCCGCCCTCGTAGGAGAGCAGTTTGCCGAGCTGCTGGAACGCGGCGCCCAGGTCGGCGGGGTTCATCTGGCCGAAAAGCGCGCCGAACGGGTTGTTCGGGTCGCCGAACGGGTCGAACCCGCCGGGGCCCACCGGACCGGATCCGCCCGGTCCCCCCGAACCGCCGGAACCCGGGCCTGGACCGCCGAATCCGATGCCGCGGGAACTTCCCGACCCGCCCGACGCGTCCGAGGAATCGTCCGAGTCGTTGCGATCGGGATCGTCCCCGCCGCCGGAAGGTTTGCCGAAACCGAAGGGGAAGTCACCCATGACAACCTCCATGCCGACCCCCGGTGGGGGTGTGGGGGCGGCGGCCTGCGGGGACCACTGCGCCTCGTTCGAGCTGCCCGCGGGCAGCCGCCGACCGCCCGCGTCGGCGCGTAATCGCGCCTCGCTTGCTGGTCATGGCCACACCTCGGGCAGGATGGATTGCGGATGTTGCGTCGCGTGCGAACGAACCGAACGCGTACTCCTCAGTAAACGTAGGCGAGCCGCACGTACCAAACTAACCACGGGAGGCGCCGAGTGAGTTCCCAGCCTCCGCACGTTCGCTCTGGGCGGAGTGGGCGCGACGAGCAGGCCGGGGCTCCGGCCGAGACGCCTCAGGAGGACGACATCGAGACGCCCCGACGCGGCCCGGGCCCGAGCACACGCCCCGTCGTCGCGGTCACCGGCGCGGCATCCGGACTCGGCCACCGGGTGGCCCTGCTGCTCGCCGAGAACGAGCAGGTCAAACGGCTGATCGCGATCGACGAGCGGCGCGGCGACATCCCCGGCGCACAGTGGCGGATCATGGACGTCCGCGACCCGGCGCTGGCCGGCCGCCTCGACGGCGTCGACGTCGTCCTGCACCTCGCGCTCGACCTGTCCCTCGACTCCGATCCGCGCGCCCGCGGAGCCCGGAACGTCCGCGGCACGCAGACCGTGCTGACCGCCGCCGCGGCGGCCGGCGTGCCCCGGGTCGTGCTCTGCACGTCCGCGATGGTCTACGGAGCGCTGCCGGAGAACGAGACTCCGCTCGACGAGGACGCCCCGCTCAAGGCGACCGCCGACGCCTCCCTGGTCGGCGACCTGCTGGAGATCGAGGAGCTCGCCGCCCGCGCGCCCCGCGCGCACCGCGCCCTCAACGTCACCGTGGTGCGGCCCGCGACCCTGGTCGGCGGCCCGGAAGCCGACTCGGTGCTGACCCGGCACTTCGAGGCGCCGCGGCTGCTGGTGGTCTCCGGCAGCCGCCCGCAGTGGCAGTTCTGCCACGTCGACGACCTGGCGTCCGCGCTGGTCTACGCGGCGCTCGGCAAGGTCGAGGGCGTCGTCACGGTCGGCTGCGAGGGCTGGCTGGAGCAGGAGGAGATCGAGGAGCTGTCCGGCATGCGCCGCATGGAGCTGCCCGCGTCCCTCGCGCTCGGCACCGCGGAGCGCCTGCACCGCCTCGGCCTCACGCCCGCGCCCGCCGGCGACCTCGCGTACACGATGCACGGCTGGGTCGTGCCCTCGACCCGGCTGCGCGACGCGGGCTGGCGGCCGCTGTGGACGAACGAGCTGGCATTCGCGAGCCTCCTGGAGGACGTCGCCGGGCGCCACGCGCTCGTCGCCCGCCGCCTCGGCCGCAAGGACGCCACCACGCTCGGCGCGGCCGGCGCGACCGTCGCGCTCATCGGCACCGCGGCGATCGTGCGCAAGGTCCGCAAACGCCGCGGCATCTGACCGGCGGCTCCGGCCGGCGGCGCGGACCGGCAGTTCCGGCCGGGCGGTGTCCGGGGGATACTGCGCCGCATGGCAGCCGAAACAACCGAATCGACCGAAACAGGTGCCGGGATGGTTCCGGACGTGATCCGCTTGGCGGAGATCCGAGAGACGCCGCTGTCCGTGGACGAGGTGTTCGCCGCGGTCGGCGACGCCGCGGCGGGCGGCACCGCGCTGTTCGTGGGAACGGTCCGCGACCACGACCACGGCCACCACGTGACCGCGCTGGAGTACTCCGCGCACCCGAGTGCCGCCGACGAGCTGCGCCGCGTCGCGGAGAAGGTGGCGGCCGACTACCCCGTTCGCGCGCTGGCCGCGGTGCACCGGGTCGGTTCGCTGGAGATCGGCGACCTCGCGGTGGTCGTCGCGGTGTCGTGCCCGCACCGCGGCGAGGCGTTCGAGGCGTGCCGCAAGCTGATCGACACCCTCAAGCACGAGGTGCCGATCTGGAAGCACCAGCACTTCGCGGACGGCACGTCGGAGTGGGTCGGGGCCTGCTGACGGAACCATCCGTCGCTGGTGGAGCGTCAGATCCACCAGGGACGGGTCGGCGGGCACCCCGCCGCCGTACTGCCCACTACCCGACACCCCGCCGAACTCCTCGCCGGGTTAAGCGGATCGGGTGAAGGCCTCCCTTGCGGGAATGCACCCATCCATCCGAATAGATACGATTAACGCACTAATCCGTGGACTTTTGGGCGGGGGTGCGTCATGGCCTCGATCGCATGGTGGTGGGCCATTCCGGCGGCGGCATTGATCCTCGCGGTCCTGTGGGCCGCGTGGCATACGCGCACCCGCAGAGCGCCCGGAATGCGCGAGACCACGGAGCATTTCGCGCAGTACCAGGCGATCCTCACCAGGGTGGTCGAATCCGGCGACGGCAGCGCCGCCCGGCACAACCCGAACGGCCCCCAGGGCGCGGCGACCGCACGGCGTGACGTGCCGTAGTGTCGCCACCATGTCGCGTCGAACTGCCTCGCTGATCATCTCCGGGCTGCTGTTCATAGCCATGGCGTTGGCCGCGACCCTGACGTCGGTGCCGTACGGGGAACTCACCCCCGGCCCCACCGTCAACACCCTGGGCCCCTACCGCGGCAAGCCGGTGATCGAGGTCTCCGGCGCACCGACGTACCCGGCCTCCGGGCACCTCAACATGACCACCGTTTCGGTAACCAGCAAGGGCTACAACATGCCCCTGCTGTCCGCGTTCATCGGCTGGGTCAAGGGCGACGCCGACGTCGTGCCGAAGAAGTCGCTCTACCCCGACGACAAGACCGAGAAGGAAGTCGAGCAGGAGAACGCCGAGGAGTTCACCTCGTCGCAGGAGCACGCGAAGGTCGCCGCGTTCCACCAGCTCGGCATCCCCGTCGAAGAGCAGGTCATCGTCGGCAAGGTGGCCAAGGACATGCCCGCCACCGGCAAGCTGCACGCGGGCGACATCATCGTGAGCATCGACGGCACCCCGATCAAGACCCCCGAAGACGTCGCCGCCGCCATCACCAAGCACAAGGCCGGCGACACCGTCGTCTTCGTCGTCGACCCGGTCGACGCCCGCGGCACGCAGCGCACCGTCGAGGTCGGCACCGTCGCGGCCCCCGACGACGGCCGTGCCCTCGTCGGCATCACCCCCGGCACCCTGCCGAAGTTCCCCTTCCAGGTGACGATCCACCTCGAGGACGTCGGCGGCCCCAGCGCCGGGCTCATGTTCGCCCTGGGCATCGTCGACATCCTCAGCCCCGGCGACCTCACCGGCGGCAAGTTCGTCGCGGGCACCGGCACGATCGACGACGACGGCAGCGTCGGCCCGATCGGCGGCGTGACCATGAAGACCATCGCCGCCCGGGACGCGGGCGCCAAGTACTTCCTGACGCCCAAGGGCAACTGCGCGGAGGCCGCCAAGGAGCGGCCGGGCGGCCTCACCCTCGTCCAGGTCGACTCGGTCCAGGACGCGGTCAAGGCGCTCGACGTCATCCGCACCGGGCAGGGCACGCTCACCGAGTGCAAGGCCGGCTGAACCCGGCACCGAGCAGACGAACGGCCCGGCCCCCTTCGCGGGGGGCCGGGCCGGATGCGTGGTGCGGCCGAGAGCGCGCCGCGTACGGCGGACCAGCGGCTACTCGAACGTCGCCTTCAGCGCCTCCGCCAGGCCCGGGACCAGCTCCGAACCCGACAGCACCTCGCTGTCCGCGTCCTTCTCCCGCAGCCGCAGCACCGACTCGCGCGTGCCGTCGCGCAGCACGCCCACGGCGATCCGCACCTCCTGGCGGTCCGGGCGCGCGGCCACCCACGCGGCGATCTCCTCGTCCGAGCCCGCCGACGGCATCTCCGCCTCGGCCGCGGGCGGCAGCATCAGCCGCTCCAGCACGATCGCGCAGCCCGCGACCGCGTCCGGCCAGGCGATGCCCGCCAGGAACTCGTCCACCGGGGTCTCGGCGGGGATCTCGTCCTGCTCGATCGGGGTCAGCGTGGTCGCCGCGCCGTCCTCGACGGCCAAGCCGAGGTCCTTGGCGAGCTGCGGCTCGGACCGGACCAGCGCGGCCGTGTCGACGAGCGCGTAGAGGCGGGCGGGCTGGTCCCACCCGAAGGCCGAAACGTGCCGCTCGATCTCGACGACGGCCTGGGTCAGTGCAACGGTCATGCGCACCATCATCCCGTGCCGCCGGGCCGGACCGGGGCAGCAGCCCCGCAGCCGGACCCGTGGTGACCCGCGGTGACCCGCGGTGCGCGTGTCACCCACCCGGCGCAAGGGCCGCAACCGTCCCGTCAGCCGGACAGTTCGGCCGTGTCGGTGGGGAACCATGTCAAGGCTCGGTAAGTTGACACGTCGAGCGCCGACCGGGCGCAACCAGGTAATGATCGAGGTGCGCACCCTTGGTTTTTCAGATGCCCGAACGTGGCGACCCAAGAGGTCGCCGTATCAGACTGGGAGCCCCGTCCCGCCGTCTCCGCACCCTGCTGCTGACGCTCGCCATCCTCGTGGTGCTCGGCGTCGCCTGGGTGCTGTTCGCCAATTTCTGGACCGACTGGCTGTGGTTCAAGTCGGTCGGATACGGCGACGTATGGCAGCGCAAGCTGTGGACCCGCCTCGGTCTGTTCCTGGTCTTCGGCCTGCTCATGGCCGCTTCCGTGGCCCTCAACGTGTATTTCGCGTACCGGCTGCGACCCGCCTTTCGCGGCATGTCCGCGGAGCAGCAGAGTCTCGACCGCTACCGGTCCGCGATCGCCCCGTTCCGCGCCTGGATCCTGGCCGGCCTGTCGATCGTCGTCGGCGTCATCGCCGGCACCTCGGCGGCCGGGCACTGGGGCACGTGGCTGCAGTTCGTCAACGGCGTCAAGTTCGGCGTCAAGGACCCGCAGTTCCACAAGGACGTGTCGTTCTTCGCGTTCGACCTGCCGTTCTACCGGTTCGTCCTGGACTTCGCGTTCATCGCGGTGGTCGTCGGCCTTGTCCTCGCCGTCCTGACCCACTACCTGTACGGCGGGCTCCGCATCCAGAGCCCCGGCGCCCGCGCGACCCCGGCCGCGCAGGCCCACCTTTCGCTGCTGCTCGGCCTCTTCGTGCTGCTCAAGGCCATTGCCTACTGGCTGGACCGCTACGCGCTCGCCGTGCACTCGGGCGACTTCAAGGAAGCCTCGCAGTTCACCGGTCTGCGTTATACCGACGCCAACGCGGTGCTGCCCGCGAAGACGATCCTGTTCATCGTCGCGCTGATCTGCGCGGTGCTGTTCTTCGTCAACGTGTTCCGCCGCACCTGGTCGCTGCCGGTCATCGGCTTCGGCCTCATGGTGCTGTCCGCGCTGCTGATCGGCGGGCTCTACCCGTTCATCGTCGAGCGCTTCCAGGTCAAGCCGAACCAGCAGGCCAAGGAAGCCAAGTACATCGAGTACAACATCAAGGCGACGCGGGACGCCTACGGCATCGCCGACGTGCAGGCCGAGGGCTACCAGGGCGCGACCGACCTCAAGCCCGGCCTGAAGGACGAGGCGGCCTCCGCGGCCAGCATCCGCCTGCTCGACCCGAACATCGTCGGGCCGACCTTCCAGCAGCTCCAGCAGCTGCGGCAGTACTACCAGTTCAACTCGACGCTGGACGTCGACCGGTACCAGGTCGGCAACCAGACCAAGGACACGGTCATCGCCCTGCGCGAGCTGAACCCGGACGGCGGCCAGACCCGCAACTGGGTCAACGACCACACCAAGTACACCCACGGCTACGGCGTCGTGGCCGCCGAGGGCACCCAGATCGGCCCCGAAGGCAAGCCCTTGTTCATGGACAAGGACATCACGCCCAACGGCTCCGGGGTCATCGGCAACTACGAGCCGCGCATCTACTTCGGCGAGAAGACGACCGAGTACTCGATCGTGGGCGCCTCCCAGGGCACCGCGCCGACCGAGATCGACTTCCCGACGGCGAACGACGCGGCCGGGCAGCAGACCTACACGTACACCGGTGCCGGCGGCGTGCCGATCGGGTCGACGTTCAACAAGCTGCTGTACGCGACCAAGTTCGGCGAAGGCAACATCCTGCTGTCGGACTCGATCAACTCGAAGTCGAAGATCCTCTACAACCGCACGCCGAAGGAACGGGTCGAGGCCGTCGCGCCGTGGCTCACCATCGACGGCGACGCGTACCCGGCGGTCGTCGACGGGCGCATCCAGTGGATAGTCGACGCGTACACCACGACGAACGGCTACCCGTACTCGACGCGCACCACCCTGGGCGAGGCCACCAGCGACGCGCTGGTGCGCCAGAACCAGGGCCGCAGCACGCTCGGCAACACCGGCCAGGTCAACTACATCCGCAACTCGGTGAAGGCCACCGTCGACGCGTACAGCGGCAAGGTGACCCTCTACCAGTGGGACGAGCAGGACCCCGTCCTCAAGACGTGGATGAAGGCGTTCCCGGGCACGGTCGAGAAGAAGTCGAAGATCTCGCCCGGACTCATGGAGCACCTGCGCTACCCGCAGGACCTCTTCAAGGTGCAACGCGACCTGCTGACCCGGTACCACGTCACCGACCCGAAGACGTTCTTCAACGGCTCGGACTTCTGGAAGGTGCCGAAGGACCCGAGCGGCGGACGCCAGGCGAGCGGTGACCAGCCGCCGTACTACCTGTCCATGGAGATGCCCCCGGCACAGGGCCAGCCCGAAGAGAACGGGCAGGCTTTCCGGCTGGTGACCAGCTTCGTGCCGAAGGAACGCCAGAACATGGCGTCGTTCATGGCGGTGAACGCCCAACCGGGACCCGATTACGGCAAGTTCAGACTCCTGACCTTGCCGTCGACGACCGCGATCAACGGCCCCGAGCTGATGCAGAACGCGTTCACCTCGGAACCCGCGGTGGGCCAGGTGCTGAACATCCTTCAGCAGGGCGGCTCTCAGGTGGTCTACGGCAACCTGCTGAGCCTCCCGGTGGGCGGCGGCATCCTCTACGTCGAACCGGTGTACGTGCGCGCCAACGCGACGAACTCGTACCCGCTGATGAAGAAGGTGCTGGCCAGCTACGGCAACAAGATCGCCTTCGAGGACACCCTCGACCAGGCGCTCACCAAGGTCTTCGACGTGAATACGCCACCGGCCTCCGGCGGCACGACACCCGGCGGCGCGACGCCGGGACAGACCACGCCGCCGGCCACGCCGGGCACCACGACACCTCCGGCCACCGGCCAGCCGACGAACCCGACGGTCAAGCAGGCGCTCGACGACGCGACCAAGGCGCTCGCGGACGCGAACGAAGCCCTGAAGGCCGGCGACTTCACCAAGTACGGCGAGGCGCAGAAGCGGCTGACCGACGCGATCAACAAGGCGGTCGCAGCGGAGCAGGCGGCGGGCACCGGCGGCGGAGGCGGCACCACGCCGGCTCCGGGCCAGAGCCAGCAGCCCGCGCTGCCGCCGGCCACGGGAGGCGCGACGCCGAAGCCGTGACCCCGGGCTGACCGGTCGAAAGGCCCCGTGAAGGCCCCGCTGCTTCTTTCCCGAAGCGGCGGGGCCTTCGCCGTTCGGGCGGCCTCCCCCGGGCCCGGGGGAATGGATTTGGTGTTCCCGGTGGTCATCGCGTATGGTTAAGACACAACGACGCGGGGTGGAGCAGCTCGGTAGCTCGCTGGGCTCATAACCCAGAGGTCGCAGGTTCAAATCCTGTCCCCGCTACCAAAGGAAAGACCCGGTTCTTCGGAACCGGGTCTTTCGCTTTTCCTCGGGTCGTGCGGGCTTGCCCGCTTCCGCGATTTCCCGAGTCCGGGTGCGGCTGCGAAAAGCGGGCGCGCAAATGCCACGCCGACCGGTCCCGGTGGGGCGGTCGGCGTGGCAGGGAAAGTCAAAGGCAGTGCTGCCGCCGGAGGCGGGCCGCGCCGTTCCTGGGGAAGCTCCGACGTGTCAGAGCGAAATGCGGCGGCGCAGGCCGCGCAGAGGCGCGGTCAGGACGGCGCGGGACAGGCGGTGGCCGGCCCGCGACGGGCGCGGCGTTATGTCCTGGATGAGCGTGGCGGACTCGCGTGCGGCCACTGCGGCAACCGTGCCCGGATCGGGAGCCGCGGCCGGTGCCGGGGCATGCCCGAAGAGGGCGAGGTGCCGTTCGAGTCGGTCACCGCTGCCGCCGCGCAGGGTGTCGACCGCGGGGATCGGAACCCGCCGCGGCCTGCTCGAATGGTCCATTCCTGATATGACCACGACGCAGACCGTACCCCATCCGGGGCGTGCTGTGACCGCGAGTTCGGCCATGCCGCGGGCTGTTTCGGCGGGCTTTCGGCCGGCTTTGCGGACGGCCCGGAAGGTCGATTTCTCGCCGTCCCCAACCGGATCGACTTACCTCCCGCAGCAGAACGGGCCAATCGGGCGAATCGTGCGGTCATATATCGATTCGACGACGTGCCGGGAACGGGTGACCGGGGTGGCGGCGCGCGCATTTCCGGAATCCCCGGCCAGGGAATGTGACGAACGTCATGTCCCGCGTGCCGCGCATTCCGGACCCCTGTTGATCTCACGCCGAACGGACTACCGTGCCGCGCCACGGAACGGCGGGAACGGGAGCGCGCGATGGCGGACGGCAAACTGGGTGTGGTCATAGTCGGGACCGGTTTCGGGTGCCTCACGCACCTGCCCGCGTTCCGCGACGCCGGGTTCGAGGTGAAGGCCCTCGTCGGCCGCGACCCGGAGAAGACCGCGGCCCGCGCGGAACGGTTCGGAGTGCCGCACGCGGTGACCTCCCTCGCCGACGCGCTCGCGCTGGACGGCGTCGACGCGGTCAGCGTCGCCACGCCGCCCAACACGCACGCCGACCTCGTGGTCGAGGCCGTCGAGGCCGGCAAGCACGTGGTGTGCGAGAAGCCGTTCGCGGCCGACCTCGGCGAGGCCCGGCGCATGCTCGCGGCAGCCGAGAAGGCCGGCGTGGTGCACCTGCTCGGCACCGAGTTCCGCTGGTCGGCGTCGCAGGCGCTGCTCGCCCGGCTGGTCGCCGAAGGCGCCGTCGGCACGCCCCGCTTGGCAACCTGGCTGCTGCACATCCCGGTGCTCGCCGGACCCGCCGCCGAAGTTCCGGAGTGGTGGGGCCGTGCCGAGGACGGCGGCGGCTGGCTCGGCGCGCACGCGACCCACTGGATCGACCAGATCCGCTACACGCTCGGCGAGTTCGAGGGCGTGAGCGCGGGCCTGCCGATCGTGTCGGACCGGCCCGGCCAGACCGCCGAGGACACCTTCAACATCCGCTTCCGCACGGTCACCGGCGTGGAGGGCTCGCTGCAGAGCTCGTCGGGCGTGTACGGGCCGCCGCTCATGACCACGCGCGTTGCGGGCACCCACGGCACCGCCTGGGTCGAGTTCGACGACGTGTACGTCGGCGACGCGGAAGGCGACCGCAAGATCGCGGTCCCGGACGACCTGGCGAACCCGGCGCCCGAGCCGCCGCCCGGCGACCTGCTGCACACCGCGTACGACCTGCTCCACTGCATGGGCATCGACCGGGCGCCCTACGCGCGCCTGGCGGGCACCTTCCGCGACCTGATCCTCGGCCGCGAGGTGCCCGCCGACCCGCCGTACGCCACGTTTGCGGACGGCGTCGCCGGGCAGGCCGTGCTGGACGCCGTGCGCAAGTCCGCCGCGGACGGCGCCTGGGTGCCGGTCGCGCGGGCCTGACGACGGGCCTGCGGCAATCGATTTGGACTATCGGGCCCGCTGCCGTACTGTTGTCTTCACCGACGCGGGGTGGAGCAGCTCGGTAGCTCGCTGGGCTCATAACCCAGAGGTCGCAGGTTCAAATCCTGTCCCCGCTACCACGTACGAGGTCCGGTCGCCGAACAGGCGGCCGGGCCTTCGTCGTTACTGTCACTCGATTGACATCTTTCTATCGAGAAATCGACCCTGACGCGTGCGTCCGATGATGCGACGATGGACGCATGGGGGCAGAGCGGGGTCAAGGGGAGCGGAGCGCGCACGCGCGACCGCCACTCGACGCTGCCCGAAATCGGGGCCACGCAACTCCCGGCATGGTCGCGGGAGATGACGACGGGTGGGGCGAAGACCCGGACACCGTCGTCCTGGACCGCGGCCGCGCCGACGCATTCGCCCGTGGCCGGGCCAAACGCCCCGACGACTACGCGGTGTTGGTGCCGTTCCGGTCGCGCCGCCGCGGCTCGGGCGACGATCTCGCGGGCGGTGACGACCCGGGCCTGGAACCGGGAGAGGATCTCGACCGCCGCGAACTCGCCGAACTGGAACGCCGCTACCGCGAACGCGCGGGCCGCGACGCGACCGCGGCCAGCCGGCTCGGCCTCCTGCTGCTGCGCCGCGGCGACGCGGAAGCCGAGACGTGGCTGCGCCGTGCGGCGGAATCCGGCCACCGCGGTGCGGCGACGAACCTCGGCGTGCTCATGCACCGCGAGGACCGGGTCGACGAGGCACGCCGCTGGTGGCTGCGCGCCGCCGAGGCGGGCAGTCGGATCGCCGCGTTCTCGCTCGGGGCGCTGTTGTTGGACGGCGCGCCGGAGGATGCGGGGCCGCACGAGTCGGAGGACGTCGGCCAGGCGCTGTACTGGCTGCGCAATGCCGCCGAAGCGGGGCACGTCCGGGCCGCGTTGGTGCTGGGCGAGTTCCACGAGCAGCGGGGGCAGGCCGGGGCCGAGCGCTGGTACCGGCGCGCGGCTGAGGCCGGGCATCCCGAGGCGGCGTACCGGCTCGGCCGGACCGGGCAGGAGCGCGGCGACGAACGCGCCGCGGCGGCCTGGTTCTTGCGGGCCGCGTCGTGCGGGCACATCCGCGCCGCGGTGCGGCTGGCGCAGTTGCTGCAGCGGGCGGGCGATCTGCCGGAGGCGGAGAGCTGGTTCCGGCTGGCCGCGGAGGAAGGCGATGCGGCGGCCGCGCGGGCGCTCGGGTTCCTGCGCCAGGACGGCGGCGACGTGGACGGTGCGGCGCACTGGTGGCGGCGTGCCGCGGAGGACGGCGACGGGACTGCGGCGAACGCGCTCGGTGCGCTGCTGGCCGCCGAAGGGCGGGCTGCCGAGGCCGCGCACTGGTACGAACGCGCCGCGGCGACGGGCGAGTCCAACGGTGCCTTCAACCTCGGCCTGCTGCACGCCTCGCGCGAGGACGACGCGGAAGCCGAGCGCTGGTACCGGATGGCCGCGTACGCGGGGCACGCCGAGGCGGCGAACGCGCTCGCCGGGCTGCTGCTGGCCCGCGACGACGAAGAAGAGGCCGAGGTGTGGTTCGCGCGCGCCAGCGAAGCGGGCAGCATCGACGGCGCGTACAACCTGGGCATCCTCTACGCGCGTCGGCCGACCGCGGAGGGGGCCGCGGCGGCGGAGCGGTGCTGGGCGCGGGCGTGCGAATCCGGCCATCCGGACGCGGCGTTGCAGTTCGGCATGATCCTGGAGCGGCGTGGCGCGGCGGAGGCCGCGGTGCGGGCGTACCGGGTGGCGGCGGCGGCCGGGCGCACGGTGGGTGCGGTGCGGCTCGCGGCGTTGCTGGCGCAGCTCGGCGACGCGGCGGGTGCCGAGGACTGGTACGCGGCGGCGGCCGATGCGGGGCACGTCCCGGCCATGCTGCGCTGTGGTGTGCTGCTCGCCCGGCGCGGTGCCGAAGGGTCGGCGGCGCGGCGGTTCCGGGCGGCCGCGGATGCGGGAAGTGTGGCCGGCGCCTGGAACTTGGGCCTGGTGCATCTGCGGCGCGGGGATCCGAAGGGTGCCGAGCCGTGGCTGCGGGCGGCGGCCGAGCACGGGCACGGGCGGGCCGCGATGCGGCTGGTCGTCCTGGCGCTGAAACGGAGCGACGTGGCGGCGGCGGAACGCTGGTGCGGTCCGGTGATCGCCTACGGGCCGCCGGAACTCGCGGCGCGCGCGGAGCGGTTGCTCCATGCGCTGCGCGCCGAGATGGCGTCCTGATCCGGGCGTCCCGCGTCGACGCGACGCGGCACCGGCCTGTGCAGGCCGGTGCCGCGGAGGTGCGGGGTGCGGGTCAGCCGTTGTGGCCGACGGCTTCCGCGTAGAAGGACCGGTCCACGAGCTTGTCCTCGGGCAGCGCCGGTGCTTCGACGACCTTGCCGGCGACGAACTGCTCCTGGGCCTTGTCGACGGTGCCCTTGCGGATCTCCCAGTCGGTCACCAGGGACGGCACGGCCGACAGCAGTTCGGGCTTGCTGCCGAGCGTGGTGGCGAGTTCCTGGACGAACGCCGGGTCGGACTTGTAGTCGCCGGCGAAGTAGGTGTTGATCGTGCGGATCAGCGCCCGCGCGAACGCGACGCCGGCGTCGCGGTTCTTCTCCAGCAGGTTCGGGCCGTAGAGGAAGCCGCCGATCGGCTCGCCGGCGGGCTGGCCGCCGAGGAACGCGTAGCCGGGCTTGTTGTCGAAGTTCTTCCAGACCGGGTCGAGCAGCCAGGCCGCGTCGACGCCGCCGTTCTCCAGCGCCTGCGCGACGCCCTGCGCGTCGAGCTGCTTGAAGTCGACGTCGGTGGGCTTGGCGTTGTGCTTGTCCAGCACCGACGCGATCGGGTACATGATGATCGACGTCTTGCCGACCAGCGAGCCGAAGGACTTGCCCTTGAGGTCGACCTGTTCGGCGGTCTGGCCGTCCTTGAGGCGGGCCCACACGCCGGACTTCGACTTGGGGTCGGACGAGTAGTTGCCGAGGACCCACTTGACGTCGAAGTTCTGCTTTGCGGCGTTGACGAAGCCGGCCTCGGGCGCCGAGTAGAGGGCGTCGATCTGGCCCTTGGCGAGCGAGGTGATGGCGTCGGTCGACGGCATCTGCTTGATCTCGACGTCGAGGTTTTCCTTGTCGAACTCGCCCTTGGCCTTGGCCATGCGCAGCGGGCCGAGGTATTCGGCGGAGAGCGTGCCCGCGGTGACGACGATCTTGGTCTTGGCGGCGAGCGGCTTGGGCGCGGGGGTGTTGGGCGCGCAGCGGGCCGGGGCGCGGGTGGGGGACAGGTCGGCCGGGTCGGTCCAGCCCTTCTCACATCCGGCGACGGCGGCGACGGGCGTGGTGGGGGACGGGGCGGACTTGGCGTTGTCGGTCTTGTTCCCGTCGTCCGACGAGACGCACGCGGTGAGCAGTGCGGTGCACGCGAGCAAGACCGTGGCCACGGTGGTGTGGCGACGTGCCATGAGGGTTTCCTCCGGGGGACATGAGGTGTGGAGCAGACCGCCGCCGGGGCTGCGGTGGTCCGGCCGTGCGTGCGGCTCAGCTGCCGCCGGCGCCGCGGCGGTCGGGTGCCCACGGGGTGAGCAGCCGGCCGATGAAGCGGACGAGTTCGGAGAAGGCGACGCCCACGATGGCGACGACGATGATGCCGACGTACATCGCGCGGTTGTCGAAGAGTTCCTTGGCGTTGAAGATCAGGTAGCCGAGGCCGTCGCGGTTCGGCGAGGCGATGCCCTCGGACGCGACGATGACGAGTACCGCCATCCCGGACGCGAGGCGCAGACCGACGACCACCTGGGGCAGCGAGGCCGGGATGAGGATGTGCCGGTACATCTGCCACCGCCCGGCGCCGAAGACCGTCGCGGCTTCGCGGTAGCCCTCGGGGACGGTGAGGACCGACGCCATCGTCTGGATCCACACCACGAAGAAGACCGTGACGGCGATCAGGACGATGTGCGGGGTCTCGCCGAGGCCGAAGATGATGAGGAAGACCGGCAGCAGGGCGAGCTTGGGGACGACGTACAGGGCGTCCAGCATCGGTTCGAGGGCGGCGCGGACCAGCGGCATCGAGCCGGTGAGCAGGCCGACGGCGTAGCCCGCGAACGCGCCGAGGGTGAAGCCGAGCAGGGCGCGGCGCACGGTGGCCCAGATGTCCGGCCACAGCTTGCCGTCCACGAGCCGGTCCCAGCCGTCCTGGAAGATCGTCTGCGGCGCCGGGTAGAGCCGCGAGTCGATCCAGTTCTGCTGGACGGCGAGCTGCCACCACAGGATCAGCAGCAGCGGCACGGCGATGCCGAGGCCGATCTCCAGCACCCGGCGGCGGACGCGGGTCTTGCCCGGGTCGAGTTCGGCGGGGCCGGGCGCGCGGACGAGGAGCAGGCCGGGCTTGGCGGCGGCGGACGCCGCGGGCCGGGCGGCCTTGTCGGTCCCGCCGGACCGGGGGGCCGGGGGCGCTGTACTGCCGGTGGCATCGGCGGACTTCGCCCCCGGTTCGGCGCCGGCGGCGGTGTCGTGCTGCGCGGTGTTCTCGGTCATGACGTGGCTCCGGCCGTGGCGGTCTCGACCTCGCCGCGCAACAGGGCCCACAACTCGGCCTGCATCTCGGCGAATTCCGGGGAGGTGCGGACGGCACCGGTCCGCGGACGGGCGAACGGCGGGACGCGTTCGGCGATGATGCGTCCGGGCCGCGACGACATCACCAGGACGCGGTCGCCGAGCAGCAGGGCCTCCTCCAGGCTGTGCGTGACGAACAGGACGGTGCGCTGGTCGGCTTGGCAGACCTCCAGCAGCTCGTCCTGGAGGATCGTCCGGAGCTGGGCGTCGAGAGCGGCGAACGGCTCGTCCATGAGCAGGATCTCCGGCTCCACGGCGAGTGCCCGCGCGATCGACACGCGCTGCTGCATGCCGCCGGACAGAGCGGCGGGGTACTGGTCGGCGAACTGGGCGAGGCCGAGGCGGCCGAGCCAGTCGCGGGCGCGTGCGTCGGCTTCCTTGCGCGGCACGTGCTGGATGTCCAGGCCGAAGCGGACGTTGGCGAGGACGGTCTTCCACGGACTGATGCCGTAGTTCTGGAACACCATGGCGGCGGGGTGCGGCGAGTTCGCGGCGATCTCGACGCGGCCCGCGGTCGGCCGGACGAGGCCGGCGACGATGCGCAGGAACGTCGACTTGCCGCAGCCGGACGGGCCGACGATGCAGCAGAACTCGCCGGTACGGATGTCCAGGTCCAGCGGGCCGAGGGCGTCGACGCGTTTGGCCCCGCGGCCGAAGTGGCGTTCCACGTCGGCCGCGTGGATCTTCACATCCGGTGCGCCGGCACCGCCGGTCACCGGATCCGGTGGCGTTGCGGTCACGTTCATCCACTCCCGGGAGCAATCGGAGGGTTGGTGCGAGGTGTTCGCCTCTCGGGGGTTTTCGGTATCCGAAAAGTGATCACCGTCGTGCCGCGTGACGATATGACGGGTCGTCAGGTGAGACAAGAGAAATCGACGTTTGGGTCGACAAAGACACAATGTGGGATGCGGATGCGGGGGAGTCGAGCCGCGTACGGCAGGCTGGACGGCGAGGCGGGGGCCGGAGGTCGCGAACGGTGGCGGGCGCGGCGCGCGGATGCGGCGAGGGGGCCGCTCCGCCGACGCCGCCGCACGGCGGTGACCTGGGGCGGCGTCACGCGGATGAGCCCCGGCTGCGGCGGTATGAACGCCGTGCGGCCGTGGCGGTCCGGCCGGGGCGCGGCACGAAGTGGGCAGCGGCGGCACGACGGCCGCCGGACGGGAGGGGCGGGATGCGGGCCGAGGGAGACGACGGACAGCGCGGAACGGATAGCGCGCGGGCGGAGGCGTCCCCGGGCATCCCGGCGAGCCGTCGGGGGCGGAGCGAGGATGCGGCCGCGAAATCGGCCGTGGATGCGAGGGCCGAGGGCGGCCGGGCCGAGCGTTCGGACGCCGCAGCCGCAGCCGCAGCCGCAGCCGCAGCCGCAGTCGCAGTCGGTGCGTCGGGCTCGGGCGGCGCCGCGGACTCGGTCGGCCATGGTCCCGTCGGAGGCGCTCCGGCGGCGCGCTCCGCGCCGCACGGTTCTGCGGGCATCCGTTCTGCGGGCATCCGTTCCGCGGAAGCCGTCGTCGACGACGCGATCGCCGGACGCCCTTCGCGTGAAGCGGTCGTGTCCCTCGCCGCCGAGGCGGCCGCCGGATTTCCCGCGGCGCGCGCGGATGTTCTGCTCGCGTTGCTCCGCGAAGCCGCTGCCGACGGCCATGTGCCCGACCTCGACGCCGCTGCCGCCGCCCTCGCCGAACTCCCGCCCCGCACCCTGGTCGCGCTCGACGCCGCCGCCCGGCAACCGGGCGCGGCACGGGAGTTCGCCGGTGGAGTGAAGAGCCGCCGGGGGCTGCTCGGGCAGGGGCATCTTGCCCTGCTTGCGCTGCTCGCGATGGACGAGAACGGCGGCATCCGCGAGGAAGCCGTCGTGCGGTTGGCCGCCCGACCCGGCCGGCTTGCCGCCGCGATGCTGGCGCTGCGCAGCGACGACTGGGCCGAGCCGGTGCGGCGCCGAGCCCGCGTGGGGCTGATGTGGCGGCTGGACCCCGACGAAGCCGCCGCCGTCGTGCCGATTCTCGACCTGCGGCGCGGCAGGTCACGCGCCGAGGGCATCTCCGACGTGTATCGGGACGCCTATCGCGCCGCGCATCTGCCCGCACGGCGTCACGGGCCCGCCCGCGACCTGGCCGCGTCGCCGACTCCGCCGCTGCGCCGGTTCGGCCACGAACTCGCCCGGGGTCTGGGGATATCCGACGACAAGGAGCTGCTGCGGATCGCCCTGCGCGACCGGGACCACGCGTGCCGGTCGGCGGCGGGGCACGAGCTGCTGCGTCGGTTGCGGGGCCGGCATCGCGACCGGGCTGCGTTGGCGTTGCTGCGGGTGGACGACGCGGGTGTGCGTGAGCGCGCGGTCGAGGCGTTGCCGCCGATGAGCGACCCGCGCCCGTTGGCTTCCGCCCTTGCCGACCGTTCGCCCGCGGTTCGCGCCGCCGCACGCGGCCGTCTGGTCGCGGGCGGCACCGACCCCGCGAGCGCCTATCGCGCGCTGCTCGACAAGCCGCCGGGCCGCGGCCTGGTGCCCGGGCTGTTGATCGGGCTCGGCGAATGCGGTCGGGAGCACGATCTGGCGGAACTGCATGCGCACTTGGATGCCGACGAGCCCGCGTACCGCCGCGCGGCCCGCGCCGGAGCGGTGGCGTTGACGAGGACGTGGCTGCCCGAGGAGCACGGGGACCGGTGAGTGACGGGGGCCGGAGAACGCCGGGCGGGTGGGGCGGTAGCGCTGTGCCCGGATGGTGCGATGGCGCCCGGTCCGCAGGCGCGAGCGGCCGGTTGCCTCGGCGTGGCGAGAGCCCGTCCGGGGCCTGACCGCCTCCGGGCCGCTCAGCCCCGGCAGTCCGGGCACAGCCCCCGGTAGGTGATCTCCACCCCGGTCACCGCGAAGCCGAACGCCGCGTCGTCCGGCAGCAGGCCGGTGTCCGGCGGGGCCGGCACGTCGCGGATGGTCCGGCAGCCGGTGCACACCAGGTGGTGGTGCGGCCGGTGCGCGTTCGGGTCGTAGCGCTTCGCGCGCCCGTCGGTGGCGACCTCGAGGACCTCGCCGAGGGCGACCAGCTCGCCCAGCGTGTTGTACACGGTCGCGCGGCTGATCTCGGGCAGCCGCTGCCCCGCGCGCTCGTGCACCTCGTCGGCGGTGAGGTGCACGTGCTCGCCGTTGAGGACCTCGGCCACGACGCGCCGCTGCGCGGTCAGCCGCCACCCGCGTTCGCGGAGGCGTTCCAGAAGGTCGGTCATGCGGGAAGAGTACACCCCTACCAACTTTGGAATCAGTCCAAATTCAGAACTAGACAAGTTCTAAGTTCGGATCTAGGTTGGAGTCCGTCCGCAGGCCGGGACGCCGCGACACCGGCGCCCGGGGTCCGAAGGGGAGTACTCGCATGTCCGACACCACCGCCTCGCGCGCCACCCTCACCACCGAGTCCGGGGCGCCGGTCGCCGACAACCAGAACTCCGCGCAGGCCGGCGTCGGGGGTCCGCTGCTGATCCAGGACCAGTACCTGCTGGAGAAGCTCGCCCGTTTCAACCGGGAGCGGATCCCGGAGCGCGTGGTGCATGCCCGCGGGTCAGGCGCGTACGGCTACTTCGAGGTCACCGCCGACCTCACCCGCTTCACCAAGGCGCATTTCCTCGCCGAGCCGGGGCGCCGCACCGAGGTCTTCGCCCGCTTTTCGACGGTCGCCGGCAACCTCGGCGCCGCCGACGCGGTGCGCGACCCGCGCGGGTTCGCGCTGAAGTTCTACACCGAGGAAGGCAACTACGACCTCGTCGGCAACAACACCCCGGTCTTCTTCATCAAGGACCCGCTGAAGTTCCCCGACTTCATCCACACGCAGAAGCGCGACCCGTACACCGGCATCCAGGAAGCCGACAACGTCTGGGACTTCTGGGGCCTGTCGCCCGAGGCGACCCACCAGGTGACGTGGCTGTTCGGCGACCGCGGCATCCCCGCGTCGTACCGCCACATGGACGGGTTCGGCTCGCACACCTACCTGTGGACGAACGCCGAGGGCCAGGCGTACTGGGTGAAGTACCACTTCAAGACCGACCAGGGCATCCGCACCCTGACCTCCGCCGAGGCCGCCGAACTCGCCGGCCGCGACCCCGACTCGCACCAGCGCGACCTGCGCGAGGCCGTCGACGCCGGGCAGTTCCCGTCGTGGACGCTCAAGGTCCAGCTCATGCCGGTCGCCGACGCGGCGAAGTACCGGTTCAACCCGTTCGACCTGACCAAGGTGTGGCCGCACGCCGACTACCCGCTCGTCGAGGTCGGCCGGCTGGTCCTGGACCGGAACCCGGAGAACGTCTTCGCCGAGGTCGAGCAGGCCGCGTTCTCGCCGAACAACTTCGTCCCCGGCATCGGTCCGTCGCCGGACAAGATGCTCCAGGGACGGCTGTTCGCGTACGCGGACGCGCACCGCTACCGCCTGGGCGTGAACCACACCCAGCTCGCCGTCAACGCCCCGCACGCCGCGACCGCGCGCAACCACGGCCGGGACGGCGCGATGGCGACGAACACCGGCGGCCGGGCCAAGAACTACGAGCCGAACAGCTTCGGCGGCCCGTACGAGACCGGCGAGCCGCTCTACGCGGCCTCCCCGGTCACCGGCCACACCGGCACGTTCGAGGCCCCGTCGCACGCCGAGGACGACGACTTCGTGCAGGCGGGCAACCTGTACCGGCTGATGTCCGAGGACGAGAAGGCCCGGCTGGTCGCCAACCTCGCCGGGTTCATCGCCCAGGTCACCCGCGACGATCTCGTCGACCGGGCGGTCGCGAACTTCCGGGCCGCGGACGCGGAGTACGGCGACCGGCTGGAAGCGGCGGTGAAGGCGCTGCGCACCGGCTGACGCGGCCGCGCACCCGGAGCGGGCGCGGACCGGGGCCGCCCGGCGGGGGATCCGCCGGGCGGCCCGCGGCTATCCCACGAGTTCCGCGGCGGCCTTCAGCCGGGCCGCCCGCTCCTGTTCGCGGAGCGTGCAGCGCACGATGTCGCGGACCGAGATGATGCCGACGACTTCGTGGCGGTCCACCACGATCAGATGCCGGAAGCTGCCGCGGTCCATCGCCGCGGCGGCGTCCGCGAGCGACCAGCGCGGCGTCGCGAACACGACGTTCGAGGTCAGGTGGTCGCCGGCGATCTCCCGGTCGGGATCCTCCGCGGCGCCCAGCGAGTTGAGGATGTCCCGTTCGGTCAGGATGCCGATCCCGCCGGCGTCGGGATCGATGACGACGGCGGCGCCGATCTGCCGGGCTGCCATGAGCCGGGCGGCGTCGCGCAGGGTGTGGGTCGGGCCGATGGTCAGGACGACCGTGCTCATGCCGTCGCGGACGAGCATGCTGCACCACCTCCGGAATTGGGGGTCGGGCGTCGCGGAACGGCCACTTGAGAACCAATTCACAAGTTCACAAGCGCTTCCATGCTCATAGTCACACGGGCATGCGGGCAGGCGAAAGCTTTGTCGGGATTTACCGAGAATTTCTTGCTTTCCGGCGGCTTCCGGGGAGTTGGTGCCGGAGTCCGTGACGGGCTTCGTTCCCGGATGCGGTGCGGGTGCGGTGCCGGTGTGGTGCGGGTGCGGTCAGCCGCGCTGGTTGAGGTAGCCGAGCAGGTCCTCGTGCAGCCGGCCGTTCGACGCCGCGGCGTTGCCTTCGGCCGGGCTCGCGATCCCGTCCAGCGACGTGAACTTGCCGCCGGCCTCGGTGACGATGACCGACAGCGCGGCCAAGTCCCACAGGTTGACCTCGGGCTCCGCGCACATGTCCACGGCGCCTTCGGCGACCAGCATGTAGGACCAGAAGTCGCCGTACGCGCGGCTCCGCCACACCGCCCGGGTCAGGTCCAGCATCCCGTCCAGCGCGCCCCGGTCCTCCCAGCCGCCCAGGCTGGAGTACGCGAACGACGCGTCCTCGACGCGCGCCACTTCGGACACCCGGATCCTGGATGCCTGCGACAGGCTTCGCCCGGTGAACGCCCCGGCGCCCTTCGACGCCCACCAGCGGCGGCCGAGCGCGGGCGCGGAGACCAGGCCGACGACGACCTCGTCCCCGTCCATCAGCGCGATCAGCGTCGCCCACACGGGCACGCCGCGCACGAAGTTCTTGGTGCCGTCGATCGGGTCGACGACCCAGCGGCGCGGCCCGTGGCCGGTCGACCCGTATTCCTCGCCGAGTACCGCGTCGCGCGGCCGGGCCCGGCCGAGCTGGGCGCGGATCAGCTCCTCGGCGGCCTTGTCCGCGTCGCTGACCGGCGTCATGTCCGGCTTGGTCTCGATCTTCAGGTCGAGCGCCTTGAAGCGGTCGAGCGTGGTCGCGTCGGCGGCGTCCGCGAGGACGTGGGCGAAGCGCAGGTCGTCGTCGTAGCCGGGCATGGCGCGAACACTAGTCGCTCGGGGCCCGCGGCTGCCACGCGGGAGGCGGGGCCTGGCGGGCCGGGTGGCGGACGGGGCGGCCGGGGGCGCGCGGAGGGGCGCGCGGGGGCCGCTGCGGGCTTCTGTCCCCCGGTACGGCGAACGGCCTTTCGCGGTGTCCCGCGGGGCTCGTACGCTTCGGGGGCAGACGTTCACGGCCGCCGGTCGGTGAATCGGTGGAGCCAAGAGAAAGGGCCCGGGGGCCGCGATGGCACGATTCGGCATGAGCGGCGGACGAGCGCGCGGCGACGAGGCCGTGCCGGGGCCGGACGTGGTGGCACCGCGCCGGAGCCTGGACGGCTGGACCCTGGAGGGCACCGCCCTCGGCGCCCGGTTCACGGGCGAGGAGCTGCGCGAACTCGGCACCCTCATGCACGGGGTCAGCGCGGGGATGGACACTCCGTGGACGTACGAGCGCGCCGCGGACATCCTCGAAGCGGGCGGCGAACGCCCGCAGGCACTGGCCGTGTTGGACGCCTACTTCGCGCTGCCGAGCCGCATACACGACGCGAACCCGGTCTCGACCAGGGCTTTGGCCCGGCGGCGGCAGCGGCTGCGCAAGCGGCTCGGGGTGCGGGTGCCGGACGCGGTGGACCTGGCGGTGGACACGGCGGACGACGACGCCGAGGTGCCGGCGAGCCGTGCGGGCGAGGTGCAGGCACTCGCCGACCTGGACGTGGCGGCGTTCGCGAAGGCGGGCGACGCGGGGGCGACTTCGGGTTCGGGCAACGGCACCGGGACGCGCGCCGCCGGAGCATCGGGCGCGGCGGCCAAGACGGGCACGGCGCCGGGAGGCTCGCCGAACGGTGCGGGGGGTGCCGGGGCATCCGCCGGATCCCCGCCGCGGCCCGCGGGCCCGAGTGCCGCCCGCCGCGGTTTGGCCGCGGCCAAGCGCAAGAGCAAGGCGGTAGGCCGTGTGATCGCCGCGAAGGCGGCAGCGGCGGCGCCGAGCGCGGGGCCGGCGAGCGCCCCGGACGACGACACGCGGCCGGAACTGCCGCAGGCGCCCACGGTGATCCCGCCCCGCCCGGCATCCCCGCCGCCTCCGATCGACGGCACCGCCCCGATCCCGCGCAAGCCGGAGAGGGGCGTGACCGACATCCCGCTCCCGCCCAAGCCCGCGACCCCGCCCCCGGTCGACGACGCGGCAGAGCCCGACCCGGCCGACAAGCCGTAGGCGGGCACGCGAGGGCGAAGGGCACGCGGTGGGATGCCGGGGCGCCGCGACCGCGGCGGTCCCGGATGCTCCGGCTCCGGGCACCCGCCCCGGGTGCGCGGCGGATGCAGCCACCGGGGCGGACCCCGCCTCGTATCGGGGCTCGCGGTTGCTCGACTTCGCGGGAGTCCCGGCGCTCCGGCGTGCCGCTGTGGGTCGCGCCGACGGCCTCCGACGGCAGCCGCATGTTGCTTGAAAGCAGCAGCTACCCCCCGCTCCTCGGGCGTCCCGGGCACGTCCCCACGGCGCACGGGGTCGGGTGGGCTGCGGCCGTCTGCACCCGACCGGCCGTCGGGTGAGCCGCTTCGGTCGGTGCCCGCCCGCATCGGCTTTCCCGGCCAACCGCCGCCCCTGCCGCGGTTTTTCCGCATGCCCGCAGCGTCGCCCGCGGGCGGGTGGACCCCGTTCCGTCCCCGCGCCACGATGAGAAGACACCCTCGCGACAGAAACCGGGTGAATCGTCATGGCCGAACACGCCGACAGCGCCATGGTCCGCCGCGGATACGAAGCGTTCTCCGCCGGTGACATGCAGACCCTCGGGGCGATGATGACCGGCGACGTGACCCACCACGTTCCCGGCGACCATCCGCTCTCCGGGCACATGAAGGGCCTCGACAACGTCCTCGGCTACTACGGGCGGCTGTTCTCCGAGACCGACGGCACGGTGCGCGTCACGTTGGAGCACGTGTTCGCGGACGGGCGCGGGCACGCGATCAGCGTCCACCGTTTCACCGCGACCCGGAAGGGCCGCTCGATCGACCAGCGCGGCGGGCTCTTCTTCACGATCGTCGGCGGCAAGATCACCGACATCGACGAATGCTCGCCGGACATCGACGTGGACAACGAGTTCTGGAGCTGACCCCCAGTCGGAATCGGCTGCCCCCGCGGGACACCTTGACGGCCGCCTCGCGGGCGAGTGAAGCTTGACACGAAAGACGTTCGTGTAAAGCCCACTTCGGTTCATCACCCGCTCGTGGGGAGCCGCCGGTGCCGTCCGTCCGCGAAGCACTGCTGCAAGCCGCCCGCGACGCCGCGGTCGCCGGCGCCTGGTCCACCACGCGCATGGCCGACGTGGCCGCCGCCGCGGGCGTCTCCCGGCAGACCCTCTACAACGAGTTCGGCACCAAAGACGCGCTCGCCGAGGCCCTCACCCACCGCGAGGCCGAGCACTTCCTCGCCGGCACCTCCGCGGCGAGCCGCCGCACCCCCGGCGACGCGGGCGACTGCACCCGCGCCGCCACCTTGTGGGCACTCCACGAGGCGCGCCAGAACCTGCTCGTCAAAGCCGCGCTGACCGACGAGGCCGCGGGCCTGCTGCCCACCCTCACCACCCGGTCGGCGGGACTCGTCGCGCTGTTCCGCGACAACGCCGCCGCCGTCCTGCGGGAACGCTGGCCCGACCTCGACCCCGGCGAAGTCGCGTGGGTGGCCGAGATGGCCGTCCGTATCACCGTGTCGCACCTTGTCGTGCCGACCGAGGCCGCCGAAGTCACCGCGGACCACATCGCGGTGCTCGTCCGCAGACTCCTCGGCACCTCCGCCGTGCCCGCGCCCGACGCGCCGCGGCCCTGACCGCCGAAGCCCCCGAATCCTCCCTGAGCATCCCCGAGCACCTCCGGAACCCGTACGTCACCAGGCACCACCGGCTCACTCCGCCACGAAGGAGATCGCCCGTGTCGACGCACGACCTCTACGCGCTCCCGGCCGACATGACCGTCTGGGAAGTCCCCGCCGCCGGCTCCGCCCGGTTCACGTGGGAGTACGACGAAGGCCGCGACCGCCTCCTCGCCCTCTACGCCAAGGGCAAGGACAAGCAGTGGGACGCCGCCAAGCGCATCGACTGGGACCTCCCCGTCGACCCCGTCTCGCCGCTCGGCCTCCCCGAGGAGACCCACACCCTCTACGGCACGCCCAGCTGGAACAAGATGTCGCGGAAGGAACGCGACGAACTCGGCCGGCACAGCATGGCCTGGCAGTTCAGCCAGTTCCTGCACGGCGAACAGGGCGCGCTGATCTGCTCCGCGCGCATCGCCGAATCCGTCCCCGACCTGGACGCGAAGTTCTACGCCGCCACACAGGTCATGGACGAGGCCCGGCACGCCGAGACGTACGCCCGCTTCCTCAAGGACAAAGTCGGGCTGTACTACCCGATCAACCCGCAGCTGAAGCAACTCCTCGACGACACGCTGTCGGACGGCCGCTGGGACATGCCGTACCTGGGCATGCAGGTCCTCATCGAGGGCCTCGCGCTCGCTGCGTTCGGCATGCTGCGCGACATCACGCCGGTCGAACTGCCCAAGCAGATCCTCGCGTACGTCATGCAGGACGAGGCCCGGCACGTGGCGTTCGGGCGGCTCGCGCTGCGCGACTACTACCGCGAACTCACCGATGCGGAGCTGGCCGAGCGCGAGGAGTTCGTCGTCGAAGGCTGCTACCTGATGCGCGACCGGCTGCGCGGCGAGGAAGTCTGGGACAACTTCGCCATCGACAAGGCCGAGGCGCTGGAAGCCACCGAGAACTCCGAGTACCTGCGGGACTTCCGCAAGCTGCTGTTCAGCCGGATCGTGCCGTGCATCAAGGACATCGGCCTGTGGGGCCCCAAGGTGCGCGACGCGTTCGCCGACATGGGCGTGCTGGACATGGCATCGACGGACGTCGAGGTGCTGATGCGCGCGGACGAGGACACCGCCGAGGAACTCGACCGCACGCGGCGCTTCGCCGCCGAGGAAGCGGCCCGGGCCGCGGAGGTCGCCGAGATGGTGGCACTCGGCGGGGAATGAGGACGGGAGTGCGCGCGGCGCGGGCGCGGGTACATTCGGCGGCATGAGCGATCTTGTCCGGTATCCGCCGCCCGCGTTCGTTTTCGACCTCGACGGCACCCTCGTCGACAGCGTGTACCAGCACGTCATCTCGTGGCAGGAAGCACTCCTCGAAGCGGACATCCCGCTCGCGACCTGGCGGATCCACCGCAAGATCGGCATGAGCGGCGGCCTGTTCGTCAAGGGTGTGCAGCGCGAGACCGGCATCGTCCTCGACGACGCCGAGGTCGAGCGCCTCCAGGACGCGCACGGCCGGCACTACGCCAAGCGGGTCGCGGACGTGCAGCCGCTGCCCGGCGCCGCCGAGCTGCTCCGGCACCTGACGAACGTCGGGATCAAGTGGACGATCGCCACCAGCGGCCGCCGCTCCGGCGCCGAACCGATGCTCGCCAAGCTCGGCGCGCCCGCCGACCTGCCGATGGTGACGCGCGACGAGGTGGCCCGCGCCAAGCCCGACCCCGACCTGTTCCTGGCCGGCGCGGCCAAGCTCGGCGTCGAGCCGCGCGACTGCGTCGTGGTCGGCGACAGCATCTGGGACCTGCTGGCCGCGCGCCGCGCCGGATCGCTCGGCGTCGGCCTGCTGTCCGGCGGCTACGGCGCCGACGAACTCGAGCGCGCGCACGCGTTCCGCGTGTACGAGGAGCCGGGCGACCTGCTCGCGCACATCGACGAGCTGGGCGTGCGCGGGGTCTGACCCGACTTCGCCCCCGACCGGTCCGCGGTGCCGCCCGAGCCGTCGTCGCGGCGAAACCGGCCGGGTCCGACCGGAGTTCACCCGTTCGGCGGCACGGGGGACGGCGGGGGTGCCCCCGTAAAATTCCGGCATGGCATCAGGTCCGACGCAATCTCCGCGGGACGCCGCAGCACTGCTCGGGGTGCTCGCCGCACCGGACCGGCTGCGGGTGTTCGCCGCGCTCGTCCTCGACGCGCGCGGCACCGCGGAGATCGCCGACCGCGCCGGTCTGGCCCCCCGGGACACCGTGCGGATCCTGGCCCGGCTGGAGGACGCCGGGCTCGCGGCCCGGGTGGGCGACGGCTGGCACGCCTGCCCGGAACGCCTCGGGGAAGCCGCCTTCGCGCCCGACGGCAGCGGCGCCGCCGACTACCCGGGACGCACGCCCGGCGACGTCGCGGTGCTGCGCACCTACCTCGACGACGGGCGGCTCCGGCAACTGCCTCCGCAGCGCGCCAAGCGCCTCGTCGTCCTCGACCACCTCGCCGGACACGTCGAACCGGGCGTGCGCTACACCGAAGCCCAGCTCGCCGACATCCTGCGGCCGCTGGCCGACGACCCCCTGGCGCTGCGGCGACTCCTCGTCGACGAGGGCTTCCTGGGGCGCGAGGGCGGGGTCTACTGGCGGACCGGCGGGACGTTCGACGTGTGACCCCGGCGGGCCGCGGTCACGGCGTGGGGACGGCCGTGGGGACCGGCGTGGGCGTCGCGGTGCTCGCGTAGTCGACCTTCACCGAGCCGTTGTCGCTGGAGATGTCGATCAGGCGCGGGGACATCGGGTCCTGCCGCACGTTGTTCTTGTCGCTGCCGTTCGACGCGCTGAGCTGCACGTTGTAGGCCTCCGGTCCCCTCGGCAGGTACAGCTTGGCGCTGCCGTTGTCGGACGACCCCTTGACGTACGTCGGCGCGTTCAGCAGCGTCGCGCGCAGCGACCCGTTGTCGGTCGAGAAGTCGAGCCGGTCGGCGACCGTGCGGTCCACCGAGATCGAGCCGTTGTTGCTGGTCAGCTTCAGATTGCCGGACGAGTCGCGGACCTTGATGGAGCCGTTGTTGCTGCGCAGGTCGAGCTGCTGGCGCATGCCGTCGGCGGTGATCGAGCCGTTGTCGCCGCGCACCGTGATGGGGATCCCCGTGGGCACCGAGACGGTGTAGTCGCCGTCGCAGGTGATCGACATGAACGACGGGCAGTTGGTGTCGAGGGCGAGGGTGGTGCCTTCGAGCTTCCAGGTCGGGTTGCCGCCGCGGATCGAGTCCGTGATCGTGCGGTCGACGTGCAGGTTGCCCGCCGCACCCGGCACCAGGTGGATCGAGCCGCCGTCGGTGGTGATCTTGAGCTGGTCGCCGGAGAACGCGAAGTCCTTCTGGCTGTCCACGTCGTGCGTCGACGCCAGCACCAGGCCGGCCAGCGCCCCGGAGCCGATCAATCCGACGAGCAGCACTCCGCCGAAGGCGAAGAGCGTCGTACGCAGCGGCCTGGTCATGGCGGGCTCCCGGGATCGGAACGGCGGTCTCGGCGGTGGCCGCGCCGCTCGGGTGCGGCGTTCGGACTCTGGGAGCCTACGAGGCGCGGATGCCGGTGCGGCATGTGGCACTCTCCCGGATCGAGGGTAGGGACAGCCCCACCTTGAACCGGTCGGGCCCCGGCGACGTGCAAGAACGTGCCGGTGCCGGTGCCGGGGAACGAAGATTTCCGCGGATGTCGGCGGCAGATGCCGGGTTCGCCGATGGCGTGAGGAGCCTCCGTATGTTCGACACCGTGTTCGGTCTTCCCGTGCACGTGCTGGTGCTGCACTTCGCTGTGGTGCTGGTGCCGCTCGCCGCGCTCGCCACGATCGCGGTCGCGGTGCGTCCGGCCTGGCTGCCGCGGTTCGGCGTGTGGGTCGCGGCGCTCGACGCGGTCATGGTCGTGCTGGTGTGGGCGACCAAGGAGAGCGGCGAGAAGCTGCTGAAGCGGATCTACCCGGATCCGTCCGCACGCCCGGCGGCGATGCGCACGCACATCGAGCGCGGCGACGACCTGCTCTGGTACGTGGTCGCCTTGTTCGTCGTCGCGGCCGCGCTGGTGGTGGTGGCCCGGCTGCGGGCGGGCGGGCAGGCGGCCATGCGGGACACCGTTCCGGCGTTCGTGGTCCCGGTGGTGGCGGTGCTCGCGGTCGCCGCGGCAGTGCTGGTCACCGTGCAGGTCGTCCGCACCGGGCACGCGGGATCGCAGGTGGTGTGGAAGCCGATCGTGCAGTCCACCAACGGTTGATGCGCGGGTGACGGGCGGGCGCGGGTCAGTCGTCTTCGGCCTGTTCGCGGCTCGCCAGCAGACGCCGCAGCGAGGTCAGCCGGGCCGGGTCGGCGTGGCCGGCCTCGACCCACGTGTCCAGCGCGCAGTCCGGTTCGTCGTGCGAACAGGCGCGGGGGCAGTCCGCCGTGCCCGGCTCCAGGTCGGGGAAGGCGTGGATGATCCGCCCGAGGTCCACGTGGTTGAGGCCGAACGACCGTACGCCCGGGGTGTCGACGGCCCACCCGGAACCGCGCTCGTTGCCGAACCGGGGCAGCCGCAGCGTCAGCGCGGACGTGGTGGTGTGGCGGCCGCGCCCGGTCACCACGTTCACGTGACCCGTGGCCCGCTGCCGGTCCGGTACCAGCGCGTTGACCAGGGTCGTCTTGCCGACGCCGGAGTGGCCGACGAAGACCGTCGTGCGGCCCGCGAGGTGGGCGCGGATCGGGTCGAGGTCCCAGTCGTCGTCGGCGTCGCCGCCACGGGTGACGACGTAGGGCACGCCAAGTGCGCCGTACAGCTCCAGCAGCGACTCGGGCCCGCGCAGGTCCGCCTTGGTGAGCACCAGCAGGGGCTCCATGCCCGCGTCGTAGGCCGCCACCAGGCACCGGTCGATCAGCCGCGGCCGCGGCTCCGGATCGGCGAGGGCGGTGACGATGGCGAGCTGGTCGGCGTTCGCCACGATGATGCGTTCGAACGGGTCGTCGTCGTCCGCGGTCCGCCGCAGCACCGAACGGCGGTCCTCCACGCGCACGATCCGGGCCAGCGCGCCCTTGTCGCCGCTCATGTCGCCGACGATCGCCACGCGGTCGCCGACCACGACGCCCTTGCGGCCGAGTTCGCGGGTCTTCATGGCGGTCACTTCGTGCTCGCGCCGGGTGTCTTCCTCGACCAGGCAGGTGTACCGGCCGCGGTCGATGGTCAGCACCCGGCCGGTCTCGGCGTCGTCGTGCTTGGGCCGGATCCGGGTCCGCGGGCGCGATCCGCGCCGGGAGGGACGGACGCGGACATCGTCTTCGTCGTAGTCGGTGCGGCGCGTGGACCGGGCGTTCGCCATCGTGGGATCCGTCCGCTCAGCTCGCCTGGTCGGCCGGCATGAGCAGGGCGTGCCACAGCGCCGGGAAGTCCGGCAGCGTCTTCGCCGTCGTGGCGATGTTCTCCACCTCGACCCCCGGCACCGCGAGGCCGATCACCGCGGCGGCGGTGGCCAGCCGGTGGTCGTCGTAGGTCGCGAACTCGCCGCCGTGCAGCGGCCGCGGCCGGATCACCAGGCCGTCCGCGGTGTCGGTGACGTCGCCGCCGAGCCCGTTCAGCTCCTTGGCCAGCGCGGCCAGCCGGTCCGTCTCGTGCAGGCGCAGGTGGGCGATGCCGGTCAGCTCGCTGGGGGAGTCGGCGAGGGCCGCCACCGCGGCGATCACCGGGGTCAGTTCGCCGACATCGTGCAGGTCGGCGGTGATGCCGTGGATCTTGCCGGTGCCGGTGAAGACCAAGCCGTCGTCGGTGAACTCCCACGCGCCGCCCATGCGCGCGAACAGGTCGCGCAGCCAGTCGCCGGGCTGCGTGGTCGCCACCGGCCAGTCGCGCACCGTCACGCGGCCGCCGGTGACGAGCGCGGCGGCGAGGAACGGCGCGGCGTTCGACAGGTCCGGCTCGACCACGACGTCGCGGGCGGCGATCGGGCCCGGGGCGACCTTCCACACGTCCGGCTCGGAGTCGTCGACGGCCACCCCGGCGGCGCGCAGCATCGCGACCGTCATGTCGATGTGCGGCATCGACGGCACGGAACTGCCGATGTGCCGGACCTCGACGCCCTCGGCGAACCGGGCGCCGGACAGCAGCAGCGCGCTGACGAACTGCGAGGACGACGAGGCGTCGATCTCCACGATCCCGCCGCGGAGCGAGCCCGCGCCGCGCACCGTCATCGGCAGGCGGCCGGTGCCCGCGTCGTCGATGTCCGCGCCGAGGTCGCGCAGAGCGAGGATGACGCCGTCGAGCGGCCGCTCGTATGCACGCGGGTCGCCCTCGAAGCGCACGTCGCCCGCGGCCAGCGCGGCGACCGGCGGCAGGAAGCGCATCACGGTCCCGGCGTTGCCGACGTCGACGTGCGCGGGGCCGCGCAGCGGCGCGGGGACGACGCGAAGGTCGCCGTCCGCGGTGTCCTCCACGGTCGCGCCGAGCGCGCGCAGACCCGCCGCCATGAGCGTGGTGTCGCGGCTGTACAACGGCTGCCGCACGGTGCTCGGGCCGTCCGCGAGCGCCGCGAGCACCAGCGCGCGGTTGGTCACCGACTTCGAACCGGGCAGCGCGACGACCGCGTCGACGGGAGCGGAGGCGACAGGAGCGGACCAGAGCGGGGAGGTCATGGTCCATCAGCCTATACGGGCGGCCCCGGCCTCCCCGGGGGGATTTCCGCCGCCACTCCACCGAACGTGCGAGGGTAGGGCCCATGTGTGGTCGGTACGCCTCCAGCCAGCAGCCCGACGATCTGATCGAGCTGTTCGAGATCGAAAAGTCCGCGGTGCCGGAAACGCTCCCGCCGGACTGGAACATCGCGCCGACGAAGAACGTGTACGCCGTTCTCGAACGCTCCGTCGAACGTGAGGGCCCCGCGGTCCGCCAGCTCCGCACCGTGCGGTGGGGCTTGGTGCCGTCGTGGGCGAAGACCCCGGAGACCGGCGCGAAGATGATCAACGCGCGGTCCGAGACCGTGTTCGAGAAACCCGCCTACCGCAAGGCGTTCGCCGGCCGCCGCTGCCTGCTCCCGGCAGATGGCTACTACGAGTGGTACACCCCCGAGACGGCGCCCGACGGGCCCAAGGGCAAGGCCCGCAAGCAGCCGTTCTGGATCCACCACGCGGACGGCTCTCCGCTGGCCTTCGCCGGACTCTACGAGTGGTGGCGCGACCGGACGCGCCCCGACGACGACCCGCTGGCGTGGCTGTGGACCTGCACGATCATCACGACGGACGCCGAGCCGGAACTGGCCCGGATCCATCCGCGGATGCCGCTCGTCTTGGACGCGTCGCGCTGGGACGCGTGGCTCGACCCGTCGCTGGGGGACACCGAACGGGCCCGCGGGCTGCTGACGCCGCCGGAGCCGGGGCGGATGGCGGCGTATCCGGTGTCGATGGCCGTCAACAGCGTGAAGAACAACGACGCGCACCTGCTCGACCCGCTGCCGCCGGAGGAGGTGGAGGAGGGGGACACGACGTTGTTCTGAGCGGGTGGAGTGCGTTTTCCCCGGGGCGGGGGCCGCGGGACTGCCGGGTCCGCTCGGCACGGGATCGGCGGGCCTTCGGGGCAGCCGCGGCGATGGGCGGGGCGATCGGCGCGTGTGCCCAGCGGCACGGGACCGGCGGCGACCCGGAGCCGCCGCGCACCTCCACCCGGCCTACCACCACACCGGGTGTGGTTCGGGTGAGGTGTGCGGGAAGACACGGGTCTGCGGGGGAGGCGGTCGCGGCAGTCGGCCTGCCGGGCCCGGAGGCGGTCGGGTGCCGATGGTCCTCGCAACGCCGCCGGCACTGCCGGTTGTGGCCCTCGCCGGGTGGCTTGCCGTCGGCGACGCCGGTGCGCAGGGGTGGCTGCGGGCGCGGTGATGGTCTCGCCGCGTCGTGTCCAGGCGCGGTCGGCCGCCCGGCGGCTGTTGGAGTGATCGGGCCGCAGGGCGTGGTGGGTCGTCTTCCGTGGGGCGGGTCCGGGAGGATCGGGGGGTGAGTGTGCGCAACTCTTCTCCGCAGTCCTCGGTCGAGGCGGCGTCGGGCACGGACCCGGCCGAGCCCGACGTCCGCACCATCCCCACGCCGGTCGGTGACGCCCGGGCCACGCTGTATCCGGCTCCCGGCACGGTCCGGGGCTGGTTCGTGGCCTCGCACGGGGCCGGGGGCGGTATCGAAGCGCGTGATTTGGCGGCGCTGGCCGCGGCGCTGCCGCCGCTCGGCGTGACCGTGGCGCTGGTCGAGCAGCCGTGGCGGGTCGCGGGGAAGAAGCTCGCGCCCGCGCCGAAACGGCTCGACGAGGCGTGGATCCCGATCGTCGACGCGCTCAAGGCCGATATGGCGGGCGCGCGGTTCGCCGTCGCGGGGCGGAGCGCGGGGGCGCGTGTCGCGTGCCGGACGGCGGCCGCGACCGGCGCGGCGGGCGTGGTCGCGCTCGCGTTCCCGCTCCACCCGCCGGGCAAGCCCGCCGCGTCCCGCGCCGACGAACTACTCGGCGCGGGAGTCCCGACGCTGGTCCTGCAAGGCGACCGCGACCCGTTCGGCGGCCCCGACGAGTTCCCCGCCCTCGGCGCCACCGGCACCCTCACCCCGGTTCCCCACGCCGACCACGGCTTCGCCGTGGCGAAACGCGCCCCGGTGAGCCAGGACGAAACCCTGAAGACGATCACGGACGCCGCGGGCACGTGGCTGGTGAAGCTGCTCGGCTGAGACGGGAGACCCGCGGCCGCGACGGGAAGCCGTCGCCACGCGGGACGGTCGCGCCAAGCCCCCGTACGGCTCCCCCGGCGGGGCTGTCGGCCCGCGATGCATCGTCACGGCGCCGCTCGGCCAGGGTCCTCGGGGAAGCAGCGCCGCTCCGATATGACGGAATCGCCGCCGAGCTGCGGTGCCCGCGCGGTCGAGTGCGGCGACGGGTGCGGGGTGGTCGGGGTGCGGGGCCGGGGTGTCCAGGGCGAGGTCGGCGCAGGTTTCGTCGACGACGAGGACGGTGGCGGCGGCGTCGCCTGGCCGACTTGGTGCCCTGAGCACGCGCCCCCCGCAGGCAACCCGCTCACGCTCGTCTGGCCGCCGGCAGACCGAACCGGCACGCCGCGAAGTGTCCGAGCCGGACGGCCGCCCGGCTCTGTCGCCGTGGGGCCGGCCGCGTCCCGCGACACACCCCTCGCCGCCCGGCATTTCTCCGCCGTGCTCGGCAAGCCTCAGGGCCCGTGTCCGCGCCGGATCGACGGAGCCGCCGGCCGTTCGCGTCCGCGCCGTCAGCCCGCCGGCCCATCCGTCGTCTCGTCCGACACGCCCGTCCCACGCAACTCGCCTCGCCCGTCTCGACCGTCCGACCCACCCCCCGTTCGGACGCGCCCGACCTCGTGGACCTGGCGTGGTACTCCGGCGCGCGGGCGGTGCCGACGGGCGCCGGAGTGTGCGCCCGGGGGCCGTGTGCGCCGGGGAATGATCGCCGTGCTCCTCGCGTTGTCGCCGGTACATCCTCGATCTGTGGAGGTCGCCAATGCTCACTGCCACGCCCCCTGTCGGCCGTGCCGACGCCGGGAACGACGCGTCGATCCTGACTTGGCCTGCCTGGGTGCCGGGCGGTGATCGCAAGCGACCGATATCGTCGACGTCTAGCGGGTCGAAGGTGGTCCGCGAGGACCATCGGGTTGAGGAGGTGGGTCCGGTCGCGGAGACAGAGACCCTGGAGCAGCGGGACGCGCGGTTCGAGCGCGACGCGCTGCCGTATCTGGACCAGCTGTACTCGGCCGCGCTGCGCATGACGCGCAATCCCGCCGATGCCGAGGACTTGGTGCAGGAGACGTTCGCCAAGGCGTACGGGTCGTTCCACCAATTCCGCGAGGGCACCAACCTCAAGGCATGGCTGTACCGGATCCTCACGAACACCTTCATCAACAGCTACCGCAAGAAGCAGCGGGAGCCCCAGCAGAGCGCCACCGAGGAGATCGAGGACTGGCAGCTCGCGCGGGCCGAGTCGCACATGTCGACGGGGCTCCGCTCGGCCGAGGCCCAGGCGCTCGACCGGCTGCCCGACTCCGACGTCAAGGAAGCCCTCCAGGCCATCCCGGAGGAATTCCGCATCGCCGTGTACTTGGCCGACGTCGAGGGATTCCCGTACAAGGAGATCGCGGACATCATGGGTACCCCCATCGGTACGGTGATGTCCCGGCTGCATCGCGGACGCCGCCAGTTGCGCACCCTGCTGGAGGACTACGCCCGCGAGCGCGGGCTCGTCCCGGCCGGCACGGGCACGGATTCGAAAGGTTCCGTCTCATGAGCTGCGGCGACCACCACGAGGTTGACTGCGCGCAGATCCTCGGCAAGCTCTACGAGTACATCGACAACGAGCTGGCCGATGCGGACTGCGGCGATATTCGGACACATCTGGACGAGTGCTCGCCGTGTCTGGAGAAGTACGGGCTGGAGCAGCACGTGAAGGCGCTCGTGCAGCGCTGCTGCGGCTGCGACGACGTGCCGGTCGACCTGCGCAGCAAGGTCCTGGCCCGGATCCGCGAAGTGAAGATCGAGGTCGCGACGCAGTCCGACGGCAGCCGGATCGTGGTGGAAGAGCAGGTCGACACCGTGATCGTCGACAAGCCGGGCGCCTAGCGGGCGAATCCGCGCGACGACACAGGGCGCAGACTTGCGAAGGCGCGCCGGGCATCGCCCGGCGCGCCTTCGGCATTTCCGGGCCCGCGTATGCGCGGGGCGCGAAAAGCCGCGAACCCCACATTGCGCGCCCCCCGTTCGGGTTAATCCGGCAGAATCGGGCGTTGTAAAACGGACAGAAGGCGCTCAGCGCCCGTACGCCGTCCTATTCTCGGTTGGCGGTTGAATGCGCGACCGGAGCCCGAGGAGGCAGTCGCATGGGAACCCTGCCGACTGTTCCAGACGGCCGGTCCACCACCCGAACCCTCTGTGTGGGGGCCGGGATTGCGTTGCAGGGCGCAGTGATGGCGTCCGCCGCGCTGCTGTATCTGCGGCGCAACCTGACGCGGGTGCGCGGTGAAGCGGCACGCGACGCGGCGGTGCGCAGCCTGCTGCGGGCCGTCGAGGTCAAGGACGGCTATACCCGAGCGCACAGCGAACGCGTGGCATACGCCTCCGTATTGATTGCCCGTCAGCTCGGCATGGGCCGGCAGCGCATTGTGCTGCTGCGCTACGCCGCCCTGCTGCACGACGTCGGCAAGCTCGGCGTGCCGACCCGGCTGCTCACCAAGTCCGGTCCGCTGGACGCCGACGAGCGCGAGACGATCCAGCGGCACCCGCAGTGCGGTGCCGACCTGGTGCGCGACCTGGACTTCCTCGGCGAGGGCCGGGACGGCATCCTGCACCACCACGAGCGTCTCGACGGCCGCGGCTACCCCGGTGGCCTCGCGGGCGACGCCATCCCGGAGTTCGCCCGCATCATCGCGGTCGCCGACGCCTTCGACGCGATGACGTCGACCCGGTCGTACCGCCGGTCCCGGCCGATCGAGGCCGCGCTGACCGAGCTGCACCGGTGCAGCGGCGACCAGTTCGACCCGCGCATGGTCACCGCGCTGGAGACCGCGCTGCGCCGCTACGGCTGGCCGCTCGCCGAACGCCCCGCCGCCGGGCTCACCGCACCGGTCGGCACCGGGTTGGAAGGGCTGCCGCCGCTGCCCGTGCCGCGGCTCGGCACGCAGGACTCGCATAGCGTCGCGGGGGCGTTGGCCGCGGAGCACGCGGACGGCGCCTGAGCCGCACCACTACGGCCGTCAGGAACTCTTGAACCACGCGCCGGACTTCACCAGCGAGGCCAACTGGTCCTTGGTGAGCGGCGGTTGGTCGTAGCGCGGGCCGAGGCCGCCCGGGCCGGTGATGCCGGACGAGGCGTAGATCTCGACCTGGTTGCCGTTCGGGTAGATGATCCACGCGTCGTAGCCAGGACCCGACACGTGATCGCTGCCCGGTTCCTGCTGGTTGCCGGGCGCCGAGAACGTGGACAGCAGCGAGCCGTCCGGCAGCGTGACGTGCGCGCAGTCGGTGTTCGGCGCGACGATGCCGAAGTCCTCGCAGTGGTTGGTGGCGCGCTCCTGCGCCATGGTCGGCCGCGGCTGGTCGGCGTTGACCTTCTTGTCCACGACCGTGATGTCGAGGTAGGCGGTCTTGCCGTTCTTGGTCAGCAGGTAGCGGCCGGACATCGGGTTGGGCGTGTACGAGGGAGTGACGCGGTCGGCTTCCCGGCGCACCGTGCCGGTGCCGGCCGGCAGCAGGGAGTTCACGAGCGCGGCGGGGCCGGCCGTGGAGGGCGTGCCGGTCGTCGTCGCGGTCTTGCTCGGCGGCGGACTGGCCGTCTTCGGTGTGGTGGTGGGCCGGGCGGAGGTGTGCGGCGGTTCCGGGTCGTCGCCGTTCCCGTGCAGGCCGCTCCGTGGGGCGCCGGTTGCCGAGGCGGAGGGGCTCGGCGTCCCGGTCCGCGCGGTGGCGGACGGTGCCGCGGATGCGGCCGCCGAAGGCGAGGCGGACGACGCCGGGGGATCCCCCAGCGCCGAACTGCTGCCGTCCGCCCGCGGCATCAGCGCGGTGCCCAAAGCCACCGCCGCCACCGCGACCGCCGACCCGCCGACCAGCGCGAACCGGCGCCTCCGCCGGATCCGCCCGGCGTGCCGGAGGACGGCGTCCACCTGCGCGGTCGAGGCGGATCCGTACGGGATCGGCAGGCTGTCGCCGGCGATCCCGAGGAGCCGGTGTGCGTGCATGTCGTCGGAATCCTGTTCGGTGCGGTCAATGCCGTGCAGGTCGTCCGGGTGGTTCAAAGCCTCGCCTCCTCGGCGGACGTGACGCGGCGCGCGGCCTCGTCGGGCAGTGCGTCCCCCAGCGCGGCGCGCAGCGTCGCCAGGCCGCGCGCGCTCTGGCTCTTCACGGTGCCCGGGGAGACGCCGAGCAGCTGGGCGGTTTCCTCGACGCTGAGGTCCTCCCAGTACCGCAGCACCAGCACGGCGCGCTGGCGCGGCGGCACGGCGGACAGGGCGACGCGTACCGCGAGGCCCATGTCGGGGTCGCCGCCCGCGGCCGCCGCGGTGTCCGGCGGTGCGGCGTGCGGGTGTTCGCGCCGCCACATACGGCGGCGCGAGGATATGAACACGCTCATGAGCGTGCGGCGCGTGTACGCCTCGATGTTGTCGATCCGGTCCAGCCTGCGACCGGCGAGCACGACCTTGACCAGCGTCGTCTGGACCAGGTCCTCCGCGTCGTGCATGTCGCCGCACAGCAGGAACGCGCTGCGCAGCAAAGGCCCGCGCCGCACGGCGATGAACTCGCGGAGCGCTTCGTCGTGACCCCCCAACGCCCCACCTCCCCGGGCCCCCGGAGGGCCTCTACGAGGGAAGAGAGCCGGAGCGCGCCGGAGGTTGCGCCTTCCCGGGAAGAGTTTTGGCGAGGCTGACGGAGCCTGCCGAGCGGGCGGAGTCGACGGAGCGCACGGAAGCGGCGGCCGAACCGGCCGAAGGCCCGCGGCCGTTGCCGGACGGCCGGGCGAACCGGCGCCGCAGGGCCTGCGGGATCGGCGGCAGCCGCCGTGGCCCGCGGTCGCGCAGCATGCCGTCCACCACGAGCAGGCCGACCCCGGCGGCGACCAGGAGGTCGCCCGGGCTGTCCACCTCGGGCCGCAGCGGCAGCGGGACCGGCAGGGACTCGGCGAACCAGTCGAGCCTGGTGTCCGGCCCGGCGGCCAACCGGCCCGCTTCGCTCGGCCGTTCCAGCGGCACCCCGGCACGGGCCGCGGCGTGTTCGGACACCGGCATGCCGCCGTTGACCGCCATCACCAGCGCGTTGAGCAGCAGCCCGGCGGCGGCCAGCGGCACGCCCGCGAGATGCAGGTTGCCCGCGGCGAACCGCGCGGCCAGGCCCGCGGACGCGAGCAGGGCGAGCTGGTGCGGGGTCACGTCGGTGGCCAGCGCGCCCGCGAGCTGGCACGCGAACGCGGCGCCCAGCCACGGCAAGTGCCGCACCGGGAGCCGGGACAGGCCGGAGACCCGTCCGCCGAGGGCGGCCCCGACGGCGAGCGCGAGCAGGAGGACGAGCACGGCGAGACCCATGGCCGCATTGTCGCCAATCCGGAGGACCCTGGATGGTCTGCGACATACCGCCGTATGGGCCGGTGTGATGGTCGTATCGCGCTGCGCGGTCCGAGACCCGGTACGCCGCGCCGACGCCCCTACAAAGTTCCGCGCCGTGTGTTGTACCCCGCGCCATCCCGGAGGGGCCTTCGCCGCGTGGTTGGATTTTTGCCGGGCGGGCGCTACCGCGACCCCCGCGGGCGCGTACGCGGGCCGCGCATCGATCCGCGCCCCGACACCGGGTGCGGACCATACGAACGAGGAGCGGGGATGGCCGAGGAGGTCTACGCCGAGATGGTCGCCAACGTCGCCCAGATCGTCGTCGCCGAGGGCGACGCGGTCGAGGCCGGCACGACGCTGGTGATCCTGGAGTCCATGAAGATGGAGATCCCGGTGCTGACCGAGACGGCCGGCACCGTCAAGGCGCTGAAGGTCGCCGAGGGGGACGTCATCCAGGAGGGCGACCTCATCGCGGTCATTTCCTGAGCGCCGCCGCAGGCGGCCTCAGCCCGAGGTCCGCACCCCGTGCTCGACGCACTTCGCGGTCCAGCCGCGCGGCGTCACCTGCACGACCATCCGGCGCCGGCAGTCCGCGCAGTACCGCGGCGGCTCCAGGTCGCGGCGCCGGGCGCACGCCTCGTGGCCGGCCGAGCCGGCGGGCTCGCCGCACTGGTCGCAATAGCGGTCGACGTCCGCGGCGGTGGGGGTCTCCGAAGCGCTCACGGTCGTTAGAGTACGGGCCCATGCCGCACGAGCCGATCCCGGTGTCGCCGGGAACACACGCCGAGCTGACCCACACCGTCACGGACGCCGACACCGCGGCCGCGGTCGGCAGCGGCGACCTGCCGGTGCTCGGCACGCCGCGGCTGCTCGCGCTCGCCGAAGCGGCCACCGTCCGCGCCCTCGTCGGGTTGGTCGGCGCGGACCGCACCTCGGTCGGCACCCGGGTCGCGCTCGAGCACCTGCTCGCCACGCCGGTCGGCGGCACCGTCACGGTCCGCGCCGAAGTCGTCTACGTCGACGGCCGGTTGGTGCGCTTCTCGATCGTCGCCGAGGACGCCGCGCGACGGCTCGTCGGCCAAGGCGAAGTCACCCGGGTGATCGTCGACCGCGAACGCTTCCTCAAACGCGTGCCTCGGGACTGACCCGACCCGACCCGACCGAGGCCGCACGGGGCGGTCACACGCCGTTGGTGCTGCGCGGGTACACCGCCTCCGGGTCGGTGAGCACGTTGACCAGGTACGGCACGTCCGACGCGAACGCCCGGGCCAGCGCCGGGGCGATGCCGTCCGGGGCCGCCACCGTCTCGCCCGCGCCGCCGAGCGCGCGGACCACCTCGTCGTAGCGCGTGCCGGGGGCGAGGTCGGCGGCCACGTCGTAGCCGTACAGCGACCGCATGGGGTGCTTCTCCAGGCCCCAGATGCCGTTGTTGCCGACGATCATCACCACCGGCAGGCGGTGCCGGACCAACGTGTCGACGTCCATCAGCGAGAAGCCCGCGGCGCCGTCGCCGAGCAGCAGCACGATCTGCGCGGCCGGGCGGGCGAGACGGGCGCCGATCGCGTAGCCGAGGCCGGTGCCGAGGCAGCCGTACGGGCCCGGGTCGAGCCAGCCGCCGGGGCGGGCGGGCTCGACGTACTTGCCCGCGTACGAGACGAAGTCGCCGCCGTCGCCGATCACCACCGCGTCGTCGTCGAGGACGCGCAGCAGTTCGCCGTAGACCCGCACCGGATGGATGGAGTCGCCGCCCGCGTCCAGCAGTGCCCGGTCCGACTGGTACGCCGTCCGCGCGGCCCCCTGCACCTCCGCGCTCCAGTCCCGGTACGCCCGCGGCGCGGCCTTGCGCGCCCACGCTTCGACCAGTGCGTCCAGCGCGAGCGCCAAGTCGGCGCGGACCGACACCGCGGGCGCGCCGCCGCCGGGTGCGGACTGGCCGGGGCCGTCGGTCAGGTGCACGACGCGGGCCGGCGGGGTGCCGTCGCGGCCGCCGAAGACGCCGTAGCCGAGCCGGAAGTCCAGGGGCGCGCCGACGACCACGACGACGTCGGCGCGGCCGAGGGCGGCGGCGCGGGCCCGGGACGCGAGGAGTTCGTGGCCGCGGGGCAGGATGCCGCGCCCCATGCCGTTCGCGACGACCGGGATGCCCGTGGTTTCCGCCGCACGCCGTGCCGCGTCTTCGGCGCCGCCCATCCACACGTCGTGGCCGAGGACGAGGACCGGGTGGCGGGCGTCGGCGAGCAGGGCGGCGGCCGCGTCGATCGCGTCCGGGTCGGGGGCGACCGGGGCGATGCGGGCGGGGACCGGGGCGGGGGCGCTGCCGCGGTCGAACAGCACGTCCATCGGGACGTCGAGGAACACCGGGCCGCGGTGCGGGGTCGCGGCGAGCGTCAGCGCGTCGGATACGTCGGCGGCGATCCGCTCGGTCTCGTGCACGGTCGCGGCGCGTTTGGTGACGGGGGCCAGCAGCGGCGGGTGGTCCAGCTCCTGCAGCGCGCCGGATCCCCAGCGGAAGGCGGGCGCGCGGCCGCCGAAGACCAGCAGCGGGGAGCCGTTCATGTGCGCGGTGGTGACGGCGCTGACCCCGTTGGTGACGCCGGGGCCGGCGGTCAGCACGGCCAGGCCTGGGCGGCGGGTCAGCTTCGCGGTGGCCTCCGCGGCGAAGACGGCGGACTGCTCGTGCCGCACGTCGAGGATCCGCAGGGGTTCGGCGGCCTTGACCGCGCCGTCGTAGACCGGGAACACGTGGCCGCCGGACAGCGTGAACATCGTGTCGATGCCGTGCGCGCGGAACGCGGCCACGGCATGCTCGCCGCCGTGACCGGTGAGGCCGTCGTCACCGTCCCCCGCGTCGGTGCCGGGTACCGCTTCCGTGTCCGTCATGCCGCCCACCTCCGAGGGGCACGGTATGCCGGGTCGGGCGAGGGGGACAGGGCTTTCCGGAGCTTTCCGGAGCTTTCCGAGAGCGGGTCCGGGGACGCGTCGGGCCCGTGCCGCAACCGGCACGGGCCCGACGGACGAGTTGCCTTTACAGCGTCTGGTTCAGCGCCTTGACCGGCATCTGCAGGTCGGCGAGGAGTTCCAGGTCGCTCTCCGGCTTGCGGCCGAGGGTCGTCAGGTAGTTGCCGACGATGACCGCGTTGATGCCGCCGAGCAGGCCCTTCTCGGTGCCGAGGTCGCCCAGGGCGATCTCGCGGCCGCCCGCGTAGCGCAGGATCGTGCGGGGGAGCGCCAGGCGGAACGCGCCGATGATCCTCAGGGCCTCACGCGGCTCGATGACCGTCTGCTCGCCGAACGGCGTGCCCGGCCGCGGGTTGAGGAAGTTCAGCGGCACCTCGTCCGGCTCCAGCTCGGCGAGCTGCCCGGCGAATTCGGCGCGCTGCTCGTCCGTCTCGCCCATGCCGACGATGCCGCCGCAGCACACCTCCATGCCCGCGGCGCGCACCATGCGCAGGGTGTCCCAGCGCTCTTCCCAGGTGTGGGTGGTGACCACGTTCGGGAAGTAGGAGCGGGCGGTCTCCAGGTTGTGGTTGTAGCGGTGGATGCCCATGTCGGCCAGCTCGTCCACCTGCTCCTGGGAGAGCATGCCGAGCGACGCGGCGATGTTGATGTCCACCTTGTCGCGGATGGCCTTGACGCCGTCCCGCATCTGGTTCATCAGACGCTCGTCGGGCCCGCGCACCGCGGCCACGATGCAGAACTCGGTCGCGCCGGTCGCCGCGGTCTCCTCGGCGGCCTTGACCAGCGACGGGATGTCCAGCCACGCGGCCCGCACCGGGGACGGGAACAGGCCGGACTGCGAGCAGAAGTGGCAGTCCTCGGGGCAGCCGCCGGTCTTGACCGACACAATGCCCTCGACCTCGACCTCGGGGCCGCAGTGCCGCATCCGCACTTCGTGGGCGAGTTGCAGCAGCTCCTCGAGGCGGTCGTCGGGCAGCCGCAGCACTTGGAGCACCTGGTCGGCGGTCAGGCCGCGGCCCTGCTCCAGGACCTGCTCGCGCGCGACGGCGAGGATGTCGCCGTCCGCGGGGGCCTGCCGGTTCGTCGTGTCGAGCGTCTCCGTCACCGTTCACCTCGCGCTGGATCGTGGGCGGCACGGAACACGCCCGCGTCGAAGGTACCGCCCAGGGCTGGAGCCAGACTCGAGCGGGCCGCCCCGAGGAACTCCGCGGGGTGCAGCGCGCCCGCGCCGGCGCCGATCGCACCGGCCAGCGGGCGGGCCGCGAGCGTCTCGAGATCGCGCACGTTGGAGCGCATCGCGAGGTCCGGCTTTTCCGGCCACGAGCCGATCACCACCCCCGCGAGGTCGATGCCGCGGTGCGCCATCGCCTCCAGCGTGAGGGCGGTGTGGTTGAGGGTGCCGAGGTCGGGGCGGGTCACCACCAGGACCTGCGCGCCGAGCGTGTGCGCGAGGTCGGCGAGCGTGGTGCCTTCGTCGTCGAAGCGGACCAGGAGGCCGCCGGCGCCCTCGACGAGGACCAGGCGGCGGGTTTCGGCCAGCTCGCGGATCCGGTCGGCGGCCGAGTACAGGTTCACCGGCGCGCGGCCCTCCAGGCGGGCCGCTGCGGCGGGGGACAGCGGGTCGGCGAACCGCGCGTACTCGTGCAGGTCGGTGATGCCCGCGAGGCGCCCGATCTCGTCCACGTCGGGCACGTCGCCGGTCGCCACGCCGGTCTGTGCGGCCTTCACCACGGCCACCGACGAACCCCGCGTGGCCGCCAAGGCCGCCACGGCGGCCGTCACCACGGTCTTCCCGACGCCGGTATCGGTCCCGGTCACCACCAAGATGCTCACGGGGCGAGAGCTTAGGGCCCGGGCGGGCAATCGGGACTTTGGTCCCGCATACCGGGACTTCCGGGCCGGGGTTCGGCGCCGGCTCCCCGGGCAGGATCGGGGTGTGGGCGTGGAGCCCGGACCGGGCGGCGGCCCGGATCCGGGCACGCGACCCCGGCCTTCTGCACAGGCGGAAACCCGGAGTGAACGGCAATCCTCTCCGGACGGCGGCCGGAACCCGGCGAGCGGCGGCTCCCGGGATCCGGCCGCCGTTGGCGTTTCACCGGGCTTTTTCCGAGTTTTTCAGGTTTCCGTGCTTCTCTGCACCGGGCGCCGCACCAGCCCCCATATGTCCGTTTGCTTGCGCGTATGTCACCCTTGGGGTCGCTGCAGGCGCGCCACGAACTTGTAGCGGTCGCCGCGGTACACCGAGCGGACCCACTCCACGGGTTCGCCGTCCGTGTCGAAGCTGTGCCGGGACAGGAGCAGCAGCGGCATCCCGACGTCCGTGGACAGCAGTCCGGCCTCGCGCGGGTTGGCGAGGGCGGTCTCGATGGTCTCCTCGGCTTCCGCGAGATGCACGTCGTACGCCTCGCTCAGCGCGGTGTACAGCGACGTGTACCGGTCGAGGGTGCGCCGCAGCGACGGGAAGCGCTTGGTGGACAGGTGCGTCGTCTCGATCGCCATCGGTTCGGCGTTGGCCAGCCGGAGGCGCTCGATGCGCAGCACGCGGTTGCCGGGCCGGACGGCGAGCCGTTCGGCGAGCTGGTCGTCGGCGTTGATGTAGCCGATGTCGATGAGACGGGAGGTGGGTTCGAGGCCCTGGGCCCGCATGTCCTCGGTGTACGAGGTCAGCTGGAGGCTTTGGGCGACCTTGGGCTTGGCGACGAACGTGCCGCGTCCCTGGATGCGTTCCAGGCGGCCTTCGATCACCAGCTCCTGGAGAGCCTGGCGGACGGTGGTCCGGGAGATGTCGAACTCGCCGGCCAGGGTGCGCTCCGGCGGCACGGGGGTGCCCGGCGGCTGGGTCTGGGTGAGTTCGAGCAGATGCTTCTTGAGCCGGTAGTACTTCGGCTCCCGCGCCGCGCTCTCCGCGCCCTCGCTGGTCTCGCTCGCGTGGTGGTGCTCCGCGCCCGCCGTCGCGGTCGCCCCTTGTTCCGCCGTCACCGGTGCCCTCCTGACACGTTCGGTCCCCATCGTGGCACGACCACCTCGCGGCGGATGCCCCGGACGGGGTCCTCCGAGAGGTTCTCCGACCGGCCAGGTGTCGGTCGGATAACGGCTGACAGCGGGTCTCTTGCGGAACCTTGACACCCCAATTGGTCTATGCCAACCTCCGGAATGGTCTAAACCATTGGTGGTCACCGCGCAACCCTCGTCCAGGTTCGCACTCCGTATTTCTCCCCCCAGGCGCAAGCCGAAGGCCCGTTGCACACGGCGGGCCGAAGCGGGGAGCGCGAATCCCGCGGCCAGCGGTACCAAGCATCCTGAGGAGGATGGTGTGAAGCGTCGTCTCTTCGTCGCGGCGGGTGTCGCGGCGGCGCTCACCGGCGTTGCCGCCTGCGGCAGCTCGGACAGCGGTGACAAGAAGGACAGCTCGTCCTCGGCGGCTCCGGCGAGCAACGCACCGGCCGACGGCAAGGGCAAGAAGGTCACCGTCTGGGTGATGAAGGGCTCCACCAGCGACGCGTACAACGCGGACATCAAGGCCAAGTTCGAGGCCGCCCACCCGGGTGCCACGCTCGACATCCAGGTCCAGCAGTGGAACGGCATCGGCCAGAAGATCAGCAGCGCGATCGCCAGCAACGACGCCCCGGACGTCGTCGAGGCGGGCAACACCCAGATCGCGGGCTACGCGGCCACCGGCGGCGTGTACGACCTGACGTCGAAGGTCGACGAGCTGGGCGGCAAGGACTGGATCCCCGGCCTGGCCGGCCCGGGCAAGGTCGACGGCAAGCAGTACGGCATACCGTTCTACGCGGCCGACCGCGTCGTCATCTACAACAAGGAAGCTTTCACCGCGGCCGGCATCACCCCGCCGAAGACCCGCGCCGAATGGCTCGAGGCCACCAAGAAGCTCAACACCGGCGACCAGCAGGGCATCTACCTGCCCGGCCAGAACTGGTACTTCTACAGCGGCCTGCTGAAGGACGAGGGCACCGACCTCACCACGAAGGACGGCGACAAGTGGAAGGCCAACGTCGGCACGCCGCAGGGCGCCGCCGCCGCGAACTTCTACAAGGAGCTGGCGTCCTACGGCAAGGGCCCGAAGGACAGCGACGAGAAGACCCAGCCCGAGACGGTGGCCGCGGCCAACGGCAAGATCGCGCAGTTCGTCGCGGTCCCCGGTGAGCTGGCCAACGTCATCAAGGCCAACCCGGCGCTCGCCGGCAAGTACGACTACTTCCCGATCCCGGGCAAGGACGCGGCCAAGCCGGGCGCGAACCTGACCGGCGGCTCCGACCTCTTCATCCCGGAGAAGTCGAAGAACAAGGAACTGGCGTACGACCTCATCAAACTGATCAACAGCGACGAGTACCAGGTCAAGCTCGCCAAGGAACTCACCTACGTGCCGAGCAAGACCACCCAGGTCACCGCGCTCGAAGGCGTCCCCGGCGCCACCGCGCAGGCCATCGGCGCGCAGAACGGCTTCGTCATCCCGGCCACGGCGTCCGACAACTGGGGCGCGGTCGAGGACGCGAACCCGCTGAAGGCGTACCTGACCAAGGTCCTCACCGGCAGCGACCCGATCGCGGCCGGCAAGGAAGCCGACGAGGCCATCACCAAGGTGCTCAACACCAAGAGCTGACCCGCCGGCGCGGATCGGGCGGCACCGTCCCGCGACCGTCCTCAACGGACGCCGCCACGATCCGAACGGCCGCACAGCACCGCGCGTCCGGTCCCGCCCGGGGAACAGTCCCCGGCGGGGCCGGACGCAGGCCCGACACCCGACACCGAACGACGGGAAGGCACCAGTGTCCGCCTCGAAGGCAGATGCGGTGGTCGCGACGCCCACGCAGCCCCCGCGGAACGACGCGCCGGCCGGCGAGTCGAACTCCCACAAGCGCCCCCGGCGCAGACGCGGCCCGCTCCAGCTGGTCAGCCCCTACCTGATGGTCGCCCCGGCGGCCCTCGGGATCGTCTTCCTGCTGTTCTATCCCGTGGTCAAGAACGCCATCCTCGGGTTCAAGCACTACGGCAAGAAGGAATTCACCCTCGGCCTGTCGGGCGACTGGGTCGGCTTCGACAACTTCAAGGAGATCTTCCAGGACGACAAGTTCTGGGAGGTCACCAAGCGCAGCTTCTGGTTCACCGGCGTCAACGTCGTCGCGATCATGGTGCTCTCCACCCTGATCGCGCTCATGCTGATGCGCCTCGGCAAGGTCATGCGCATCCTCGTGCTGACCAGCCTCGTCACCGCGTGGGCCATGCCGGTCATCGCGGCCACCACGGTCTTCAAGTGGCTGTTCCGCTCGGACAACGGCATCGTCAACTACCTGCTGGTCAAGCTCGGCTTCGACTCGTTCGACGACTACACGTGGTTCGCGCACGGCTCGTCGACGCTCGTCGTCGTGTTCATCCTGCTCGTCTGGCAGTCGGTGCCGTTCGCGACGCTCACCATCTACGCGGGCCTCACCACCATCCCGACCGAGGTCTACGAGTCCGCCCGGTTGGACGGCGCGGGCCCGGTGCGGATCTTCCGCTCCATCACCTTCCCGATGCTCCGGCCGATCTTCCTGCTGGTGACCTCGCTGGAGATCATCTGGATCTTCAAGAGCTTCGCGCAGATCTGGTCGATCGCCGGCGACAACGGCCCGATCGACGACGTCGCGACGCTGCCGGTCTACGCCTACCAAGTCGGCATGCAGCTCAAGCGCTACGGCGTCGCCGGCGCCATCTCGACGGTCACCGTGCTGCTCATCGCGGCGATGCTCGTCTTCTACTTCCGTCAGTTGTTCAAGCAAGAGCGGGAGGCCGAAAAGTGAAGGCCCTGAAGCCTCGCACCCTCAAGCGGATCCCGCTCAACATCGCGGCGCTCATCACGTTCGTGGTGATGATCTTCCCGGTGTACTGGATGCTGCTGACGGCATTCCGGCCGGCCAAGGAAATCGGTGCGGACACCCCCAAGTTCCTGCCGTCGTCGCTGACGTTCGAGCATTTCAAGGCCGCCGTCGACGTCAAGAACTTCTGGGACTACTGGACCAACAGCCTCGTCATCGCGATCGGCGGCGTCGGACTGTCGCTGGTGATCGCCTGCTTCGCCGCGTTCGCGGTGGCCCGCATGCAGTGGCCCGGCCGCGCGCAGTTCATCCTCATGGTGTTCATCGCCCAGATGGCGCCGTGGGAAGCGCTGATGATCCCGATGTTCCTCATCGGCCGCGACCAGGACCTGCTCAACTCGCTGCCGTTCCTCACCGCGATCTACTTCGTGATGACCCTGCCGTTCGCGATCGTCACGCTCCGCGGATTCCTCGGCGGCATCCCCGTCGAGCTGGAGGAAGCCGCCCGCGTCGACGGCTGCACGCGGTTCGGCGCGTTCCGCCGCGTCGTGTTCCCGCTGCTCGCCCCCGGCCTGCTGTCCACGTCGCTGTTCGGCTTCATCACCGCGTGGAACGAGTTCGCCTTCGCCAACGCGCTGCTCTTCTCCGACCCCAAGCAGCAGACGCTGCCCAAGTGGCTGAACGACTTCAGCAACGGGCTCACCGTCGACTGGGGCGCCACCATGGCCGCCGCGTCGCTGTTCATGCTGCCCGTCCTGCTGATCTTCCTGGTGCTGCAAGGCAAAGTCTCCGGCGGTCTCACCTCCGGCGCGGTCAAGGGCTAGGGCTGATATCTCGATGTCGCACGCGTCGCACCACCTCGAACGTCTTGCCCTGACCGTCCTCCAGCCCGGCTTCGCCGGCACCGAGGCACCCGACTGGGTCCGCCGCCGGATCGGCGAGGGCCTCGGCTCGGTCGGACTCTTCGGCCGCAACATCCACTCCGGCGACCAGGTCGCCGCCCTCACCGCCGCCCTCCGCAAGGAGAAGGAGGACATCCTCGTCGCCGTCGACGAGGAAGGCGGCGACGTCACCCGCCTCGAAGTCGGCACCGGCAGCTCCTGGCCCGGCAACCTCGCCCTCGGCGTGGTCGACGACCCGGACCTGACCCGCGACGTCGCCACCGGCCTCGGCCGCGACCTGGCGCGCTGCGGCATCACCTTCAACTGGGGCCCGGACGCCGACGTCAACTCCAACGCCGACAACCCGGTCATCGGCGTCCGCTCCTTCGGCGCCGACCCGGAACTCGTCGCCCGGCACACCGTCGCCTACGTCGAAGGACTGCAGGCCACCGGCGTCGCCGCATGCGTCAAGCACTTCCCCGGACACGGCGACACCGCGGTCGACTCCCACCTGGGACTGCCGCGCGTCGACGCGACGCGCGAACTCCTCGCCGCCCGCGACCTGCTGCCGTTCCGCGCGGCCATCGCCGCGGGCGCCAAGGCCGTCATGTCCGCGCACATCGTGCTGCCCGCCTACGACGACACGCACCCGGCGACGCTCAGCCGCGCCATCCTCACCGGACTGCTCCGCGAGGAACTCGGCTTCGACGGCCTGATCGTCACCGACGGCATCGAGATGGGCGCCATCGCCGACACCTACGGCATCGCCGACGGCACCGTTCGCGCGCTCGCCGCCGGTGCCGACGCGGTGTGCGTCGGCGGCGGACTGTGCGACGAGGACACCGTCGTGCTGCTGCGCGACGCGATCGTCGCCGCCGTCCGGGAAGGCCGCCTCGCCGAGGACCGCCTCGCCGACGCCGCCCGCCGGGTCGGCGAACTCGCCGCCTGGACCACGTCCGTCGCGGCCCGCGGCGGCCCGGCCGGCGACCACGCCGTCGGCCTGGCCGCGGCCCGCCGCGCGATCCGCGTCGACGGCGCCTTCACGCCGCTGAGCGGCCCGGCGCACGTCCTCGAACTCACCTCGCAGGCCAACATCGCGGTCGGCGACCGCACCCCGTGGGGCGTCGGCGCGTACCTCGCCGACGCGCTGCCCGGCACCACCGTCGCCCGCCCCGGCCTCCGCGCCTTCGGCCTCGTCGACGGCCAGCTCGCCGCCGCCGCGGGCCGGCCGCTCGTGGTCGTCGTCCGCGACCTGCACCGCAATATCTCGGCAGCCGACCTGCTCGCCGGAATCGTCGCGGCCCGGCCGGACACCGTCGTCGTGGAAATGGGCCTGCCTTACGGTGATGCCCAGGGACTGACCCGAGTCTCCACCCACGGTGCCGCACGCGTGTGCGGCATCGCCGCGGCAGAAACCCTCACCGGGCGCACCCTGGGTTGAGTCCGACCGGCTCCACCGACGAACCCGGCTGCTCCGGCAGCACCGACGGAAGGCACCACAGACGATGTCGACCAGCACCGATGCAGCAACGCCGCGCGGCGGGATCATGTCCGCCGAGATGGCCGAGCAGCCGCAGGTACTGCGCCGAATCCTGACCGAGGGCGCGCCGCGCATCCGCGCGGTCGCCGCGGAGATCGCCGCCCGCAACCCGCGCTTCGTGCTGCTCACGGCGCGCGGGACCAGCGACAACGCGGCCCTGTACGCGAAGTACCTGATCGAGGTGCTGCTCGGCAAGCCCGCCGGGCTGACCTCGATGTCGACGACGACCGCGTACGGTGCGGAACCGGACCTGACGGACTGCCTGGTGATCACCGTCAGCCAGTCCGGCGGATCGCCCGACCTGGTGGCGTCCACCGAGGCCGCGCGCAAGGCCGGGGCGGTCACGCTCGCGGTCACCAACAACGCGGAGTCGCCGCTGGCCGCGGTGTCCGAGTTCCACATCGACGTCCTGGCCGGCCCGGAGAAGGCGCTGCCGGCGACGAAGACGTACACCGCCGAACTGCTGGCGCTGTACCTGCTGGTCGAGGGCCTGCGCGGCGGCGACGGCGCGGCCGCGGCGGACCTGCCGGACCTCGCCGCGGGGATCCTCGCGCGGCAGTCCGAGATCGCGGAGATCGCCCAGCGGTACCGGTTCGCGCAGCGGCTGGTCCTGACGTCGCGCGGCTACGGCTACCCGACGGCGCGGGAAGCCGCGCTGAAGATCATGGAGACCAGCTACATTCCCGCGCAGCCGTTCTCCGGTGCCGACCTGCTGCACGGCCCGCTGGCGATGGTGGACAACGTCAGCCCGGTGGTCGCCGTGGTGCCGGACGGGCGCGCGGGGGAGGCCCTCCAGCCGGTGCTGGAACGGCTGCGGGGCCGCGGCGCCGACCTGATGGTGGTCGGGCAGGCCGACCAGGTGGCGCACGCGAGCGCGGGCTTCGCCCTGCCGTCGGGGGTGGCGGAGGAAGTGCAGCCGATCCTGGAGATCCTGCCGCTGCAGCTGCTGGCGTACGAGGTGACGATGGCGCGGGGCCTGGACCCGGACGCGCCGCGGGCGCTGGCGAAGGTGACGGAGACGCACTGACCCGCTGATCCACTGACCCGCTGACCCGCTGACGCATCCACGACTGCACGACGGCTCCGGCCCGCCCCAGCCTCCCTGGGGCGGGCCGGAGCCGTTCCGACCGGACGGCCTAGGACACGGCCTGGACCTCGGGTAGGGATGGGGCGGGTGTCCACGGGGCGGGCGCGGTGAGGGACCGGCGTTCGTGGTCGCGCCAGGCGTCGTCGATGAACAGGTAGTCGTGCGACAGGCCCTCGTATCGGAAGCCCAGGCGTTGCGCCAAGGCCGACGACGCCTTGTTGCCCGGCAGAACTCGTCCTCGTCGGCGTTCGTGAGCGGGCGGAATTCCACCTGAGGGCGGCGTCGTGGACATCCGGCCATGCCAGGCGCGGCGGCACGCAAGCGGGCGCCGGACCGCGGGGGTGGTCCGGCGCCCGTCGTGCGTTCCGTTCCGCTGCGGTGGCAGCCGCGCGTGCGGAACGAAAGTGGTGGCGGCCTTCAGTGCGGCTGCGGCCGCCACCACGTCCAGTCGGCCTGGCTGCGCCAGGCCTCCGTCATGCCTGGTCGGCCTCGTAGGCCGTCTCCCCGCCGACCCACGTCCTTCGCACCGTCAAGTCGTCGTCCCACCACACCAGGTCGGCCCACGCGCCCGGCGCGATGCGCCCCAGGTCCTCGCGGCCCAGCGCATCAGCCGGGACCGTCGACGCCGAGCCGACGACCCCGGCGAGGTCGTGGCCGAGGCCGGCGAGGTTGCGCACCGCCTGGTCGAGGGTGAGTGCCGAGCCCGCGATCGTGCCGTCCGGGTTGCGCGGCACGTCGCCCTCGGTGAGCGTGACGTCCACGTCGCCGAGCCGGTAGCGCCCGGGCGGCATGCCCGCGGCGGCCATCGCATCGGTGACCAGCGCGGTGCGCGAGCCGGCGATGCGCATCACCAGCGAGCACACCGCGGGCACGACGTGGTGCAGGTCGGCGATCAGGCCGGGGGTGAGCCGTTCGTCGGTGAGGGCCGCGCCGACCACGCCGGGTTCGCGGTGGCCGAGGCCGCGCATCGCGTTGAACAGGTGGGTCACGAGCGTGGCGCCCGCGTCCGCGGCCTGGCCGATCTCGGCGGCGGTCGCGTTGCTGTGCCCGAGGGAGACCTTGATGCCGGCCGCGGTGAAGCGGCGTACCGCGTCGAGGCCGCCGGGCAGTTCCGGGGCGAGGGTCACGAGCGCGAGGACGTCGCGCACCTCGTCCCGGTCGAGCAGCCGGGAGACCAGCGCGGGCTCGGGCTCGCGCAGGTACTCCTTCGGGTGGGTGCCGGCCTTGGCCGGGGACAGGAACGGCCCTTCCAGGTGGACGCCGAGCACCCGGGCGGCGCGTTGCGCCGCCAACGCCGCCCGGGTGGCGTGCGCCCTGGTCAGCGCGTCGACCAGGGTGTCGAGGTCGCCGGTGATGAAGGTGGGCAGGAACGCCGTGACGCCGGTGGACGCGAGGCGTTCCGCGACGGTGCGCCACTCGTCCGGGGACGCGGCCACGAAGTCGGCGCCGAAAGCCCCGTTGACCTGCAGGTCGACGAGGCCGGGAGTCAGGATGCCGTGGGGGAGTGCGAGGTGGTCGGGGCCCGGCGGGGGAACGGTCTCGTCGACGCGGACGATCCGGCCGTCCTCGACGACGACGGCGGCGGGCCCGGAAAGGCGGCCGCCGACGAGCACCCGAGGTGCCGAGATGGTGCCCACGCGCGGTCCTTCCCTCAACGGTCCTCTACCCCGGCGGGTGCGACGTCCGCCGGGGTAGAGCCTCCTGGATCAGAGCAACGCGGACCATTGTGGTTCAGACCAATCTCAGATGTCTAGACCAATCGCGCGCGTTGCCCGGAAGACCGTCTCGGTCGCTCCACTTGCCCCCTTTTGCGCCGCCCGCTCACACCGCCTTCGCGAGCACGTCCAGCGCCCGCGCCACCTCGGCGTCGGTCAGGTCCGCACGGGCCGCCAGCCGCAGCCGGGAGATGCCGTCCGGCACCGACGGCGGACGGAAGCAGCCCACCCGCACACCCGCGTCGGCGCACCGCGCGGCCGCCGCGAACGCCGCGTCCGGCTCGCCCACCAGCACGGATGCCACGGCGCCCGACGGTGTCGTGGCGTTCAGCCCCAGCGCACGGGCGCCCTCGGCCAGCTCCAGCGCACGCCGCCGCACGCCGTCGGCCAGCTCCGGCTGCTCGCGCAGGATCCGCAGGCTCTCCAGCGCCGCCGCCGCGGACACCGGGGCCAAGGCCGTGTCGAAAATGAACGGCCGCGCGGTGTCGACCAAGTGGTCGACGACACGTTGCGGGCCGACGACCGCGCCGCCCTGCGAGCCCATCGACTTCGACAGGGTGACCGTGCGCAGCACGTCGTCGGCGTACGCCAGGCCGGCCTCGTGCACCGCACCGCGGCCGCCCGCGCCGACCACGCCGAGGCCGTGCGCCTCGTCGACGAGCAGGACGGCGTTGTAGCGCCGTACGACGGCCGCCAGCTCGGCCAGAGGGGCGAGGTCCCCGTCCACCGAGAAAACCGCGTCCACGACCACCAGGGCCCGTTCCTCGGCCCGGTCCGCGAGCACCGCGGCGACCGCGTCGACGTCGCAGTGCGGGGTGACGGCCACGCGGGCGCGCGACAGGCGGCACGCGTCGACGATCGACGCGTGGTTGACCGCGTCCGACACGACCAGGTCGCCACGGCCGACCAGGGACGTGATCGCGGCGATGTTCGCGAGGTAGCCGGAGGAGAACACCAGCGACGCCTCGGCGCCCGAGTGCGCGGCCAGCTCGGTCTCCAGCTCGGCGTGCAGGTCCGTCGACCCGGTCACCAGCCGCGACCCGGTCGAGCCCGCGCCCCACGCGGCCACCGCGGCGGCGGACGCGGCCAGCACACGCGGATGCCGGGCCAGCCCCAGGTAGTCGTTTCCGGCCAGGTCGAGGACTCCCGGCTCGTCCGCCGGACGCGGCCGCACGCGGCGCCGCAGGCCCGCCGCGACGCGCTCCTTCTCATTGGCGTCCAGCCAGTCCAGGGGGTGGCCGCCGGACCGCGCGGGCGCGTCCGCGCCGGCCGGGGGATGGTTCTCGGACACGTCGACCTCCGAACGGTGATCCGGGCCGCACGCGGCGGTCCCGGTGCCGCCCGGCCGCCGCCGGGCGTTACGGGCATCCTGACAGAGGTCGGACGGAACGCCGGAGTTACGCTCGGCACGTGCGCTCCCTGAACAACCTCGTCCGCAACTACGGCGACCTCCCGCCGGACGACCTCGAATGGCTGCACCTGCTGGTCTCCGAATGGCAGCTGCTGGCCGACCTGTCGTTCGCCGACCTGGTGCTGTGGGTGCCGACCAGCGACGGCCGCTATGTCGCGGTTGCCCAGATGCGTCCCAATACCGGGGCGACCTCGCACCAGGACGACCTGGTCGGCGACTTCGTGTCCCGCGGCGAGCGCCCGATGCTGGACGTCGCCTGCGACGAAGGCCGCATCGTCCGCGAAGGCGACCCCGAGTGGCGCGACGACGTCCCGGTGCGGGTCGAGGCGATCCCCGTCCGCCGCGACGGCCGCGTCATCGGCGTGATCGCCCGCAACACCAACCTGCTCACCGCGCGCACCCCGAGCCGGCTCGAACTCACGTACCTGCAGAGCGCCGCCGACCTGGCGCAAATGATCGCCTCGGGCTTCTTCCCCTACAAGGGCGAGCAGGTCGACATGGACGCCTCCCCGCGCGTCGGAGACGGCCTCATCCGCCTCGACGCCGAAGGCTTCGTGCTCTACGCGAGCCCCAACGCGCTGTCCGCATACCACCGCATCGGCCTGACCAGCGACCTGGTCGGCTGCCACCTCGGCCGCACCACCGCGGAACTCGCCCCTGCGGAAGGCGCCGTCGACGAGGCGATCTCCGCGGCCGCCAGCGGCTGGGCGCCCCGCGAGACCGAGATCGAGACCAGCGCCGGCGTCGTGCAGCTCCGTGCGATCCCGCTCAAGCCGCGCGGCGCCCGCATCGGCGCGATCGTGCTGCTCCGCGACGTGACCGAACTCCGCCGCCGGGAACGCGAACTCATCACGAAGGACGCGACCATCCGGGAGATCCACCACCGGGTGAAGAACAACCTCCAGACAGTCGCCGCCCTGCTCCGCCTGCAAGCCCGCCGCATGGACGCGCCGCAGGCCAGGGCCGCCCTGGAGGAAGCGGTCCGGCGCGTGGGCTCGATCGCGATCGTGCACGAGACCCTGTCGCAGACCTTGGACGAGCGGGTCGACTTCGACGAGATCGCGGACCGCGTGCTCAGCATGGTGACCGAGGTCGCCGCGTCGGCGGTCCGGGTCCGCACCGCGCGGCACGGCAGCTTCGGCGAACTCATCGCGGAGACCGCCACCCCGCTGGCGATGGTGCTCACCGAACTGCTGCAGAACGCCCTGGAGCACGCCTTCGACACGCACTCGGGAAGCCTGGAGATCACCGCGAAGCGGGAGAACGAGCGGCTGATCATCACCGTCGCCGACGACGGCTCGGGCCTGCCGGACGACTTCGACCCGCAGGTGTCCGGCAACCTCGGCCTGCAGATCGTCCGCACCCTGGTGGGCAGCGAACTCGGCGGCCGCTTCGACATGACGTCCCGGGAGACCGGCGGCACGGTCGTCACCCTGGACTTCCCGGTCCGGCAGCGCGCCCGCGGCTGACCGGGGCCAGGCCGCGCCGCGGAAAACGGCCGGCCGCCGGAAACGCACCGGGACCGGCCGAAGCCGGCCGCCGGAAACGGCAACGCCCCGGGCCGCGGTCCTGGGGACCGGCGCCGGGGCGTTGCCGAAAATCAGTGTTGGTGCCGTGGAGATCCGGAATGCAGGGGATCAGGCAGAGGCGCGTGCGCGGTTGCGCGCGGCACGGCGCTTGAGCGCGCGGCGCTCGTCTTCGCTCATCCCACCCCAGACGCCCGCGTCCTGACCGGACTCGAGGGCCCACTGGAGGCACGCTTCCATCTCGGGGCAGCGACGGCACACGGCCTTCGCCTCCTCGATCTGCAGCAGCGCCGGACCGGTGTTACCGATCGGGAAGAACAGCTCCGGGTCTTCGTCACGGCAGGCGGCACGGTGGCGCCAGTCCATGCGGTCCAACTCCTCGTCAACGGGCGAAGCTTGTGGCCTCGCCAAGTTTCGGCTTGTGAATGTGAACGCTTTCACGAATCCCCCAACAACGTAAGGGCCGACAATGTCGGTCCCTCGGGTTTGGTGGTGGAGTCGGGCGGAGAGGATCTGCTTTTCGGGCTTGTCCTGCCGCCACGTAGAGCCTGACAAACCTGGGGCGCGGACACAACCCCTCTTGCGAAGGATTTTTTGATTCGTCGGTGTCGGGTAGGTCACACCCCTACTTCCAAGGGATGAAGGGCGTTCTGCATTCGACTGAAAGGCCGAATGGTCCTTTCACTCACACAATCACACGCAGTGCATGAGGAACGCCCCGGAAGGTGACACTGCGATGTTGCCCCAGGTGGTCGCCGTCGACTTGAAGCGACACCGCCTCGTCAGCCCCAAGAGTGAACGTTGCGCAGTCGTGCAGTGACACTACGTGACGTCCTTGCGGCGCACGCCCGGGTGCGTCTCCCGACGAAGCCAGCATGCGGCGCAGGTGCCGCAAAGTGGGGAGCGTCGTCATCTTGGTCAGACCGAAGAGGTCGAGACCCGTGTCGAACGACGCGTCGGGACACGCGTGCACCGGACGGTCGCCGAGGAATGTCCAGGGGCTGGTGTTCTGCACAATGCCGAGACACAGGCCCCCGACCGGCTCGCGGCCCGGTTCCTCCAGTGTGAGGGGACCGGACCGCCTCGTGCCACCACTTCGGTAAAACCTGCGCATCGCGGACCGTACATACAACCCGTGCGTGGACTTCCGGCCTTCCGCGCGGCGCCGTTCGACCCGTGCCACGACGTCGGCGTCGAAGCCGAGACCCGCGCAGAACAGGAACCAGCGGTCGTCCGCCATGCCCAGGCCGATGCGCCGGCTGCGGCCGCTGCGCAGCGCGTCCAAGAGGACGCCGGTCGCCTCGACCGGGTCGTTCGGCATCCCCAAAGCGCGGGCGAACACGTTGGTGCTGCCGCCGGGGACGACCGCGACCGCGGGCAGGTCAGGGGAGGGGCCGTCGGCGAGTATCCCGTTTGCGACCTCGTTGACCGTGCCGTCGCCGCCGAGCGCGATCACCAGGTCGACGTTCTCGCGGGCGGCCGCGCGGGCGAGTTCCGCGGCGTGGCCCCGGTGCCCGGTGGTGGCGACGTCGAGCTTGAGGTCGCTCGCCAGTGCGTGCGCCAGGACGTCCCGCATCCGTTCACTGGTGGTCGTGGCCTTCGGGTTCACGACGAGGAGGGCACGCATGTACGACAGAGTAACTTCGCTGCCCCGCCCGGCGGCGGCCCGGTGCCGGCCCTGTTCCGGCCCTCCTCCGTCTTGCTTCCGGCCTGCTTCCGGCCTGGGCGGGCGCGAGTGCGGACCCCGCCGCGCGTCCGTCTACCCTCGTGGGGTGATGACTGAAGCCGCCCCCGCCTCCCGGTCCCCCCTCCGGTCACTGCCCGCGAGCTTCCGAGTGGCGACCGGAATCGTCGCGCTGGAGACCGTGATCGGTCTCGGTTTCGCCCTGTATCTGCTGCTGGCCAGCGTGTTCGGGCATCCGGTGCACCGCGACAAGGGCATCAGCGAAGGCGCGTACCTGCTGGTCCTGGGGCTGGGCATGCTCGCGACTGTGGTCGGCATGGTGCGCGGGCGGCGGTGGAGCCGGTCGCCGGCGATCACCATCAACCTCATCGTGCTCGGCATCGGCTACTGGATGATCAGCGGCAGCGGACGCTGGGCGGTCGGCGCGGTCATCGCCGCGGTCGGCGTCGGGGCGATCGGGATCCTGGTCCGGCCGAGCCTCTACCAGGCCCTGGAGAAGCTGCACGACGAGCGCCGGGCGCCGACCGACGGCTGAGCCCGCGCGGGGCGCCGGGCGGGAGGCCGGAAGCGCGGACACACCGGCACTCAGGCACGCAGGCGCACAGACACACAGGCATACAGAAACGCGGTCCGGGTGATCCCGGACCGCGTTGTCGTTCCCCGGGGGCGTCGTGCCCCCGGCGGCTACTCCTCGACCAGCAGGCGTTCGCGCAGCTGCGCGAGGGTGCGCGCAAGCAGCCGGGAGACGTGCATCTGCGAGATGCCGACCTCCTGCGCGATCTGCGACTGCGTCATGTTGCCGAAGAACCGCAGCAGCAGGATGCGCTTCTCGCGAGGCGGCAGCTGCTCCAGCAGCGGCTTGAGCGACTCGCGGTACTCGACGCCTTCCAGCGCCTCGTCTTCCGAGCCGAGTGTGTCGGCGACCGCGGGCGACTCGTCGTCGGTGTCCGGCACGTCCAGCGAGAGCGTGCTGTACGCGTTCGCGGACTCCAGGCCTTCGAGCACCTCCTCTTCGGAGATGCCCAGGTGCCCGGCGAGTTCGGCGACCGTCGGCGACCGGCCGTTGCGCTGCGACAGCTCCGCGGTCGCGGCGGTCAGCGACAGCCGCAGCTCCTGGAGGCGGCGCGGCACGCGGACCGCCCAGCCCTTGTCGCGGAAGTGCCGCTTGATCTCGCCGACGATCGTGGGGGTCGCGTAGGTGGAGAACTCCACGCCGCGGTCCGGGTCGAACCGGTCGACGGACTTGATCAGTCCGATGGTGGCGACCTGCACCAGGTCGTCGAGAGGCTCGCCGCGGTTGCGGAACCGGCGCGCCAGGTGCTCGACCAAGGGCAGGTGCATCTCCACCAGGCGGTCCCGGATCACCCGGCGGTCGGGGTCGTCCGGGGGCAGCTTGGCGAGTTGCGCGAACATGCCCTTGGCGAGTTCGCGCTCGTGCTGCGAGTGGCCGCCGCCCGGCCGACGCCGACCGGGCGTGCCCAACGCCGCCGTGCCGTCGTCCTTGTGGTCGGCGGCCTGGTCGGCGTTGCCGGTATCGCCGGTATTGCCGTTGTCCGGGTCCGCGGTGCCGTGCGCGTCGGCCTCTGCAGCGCCTGCCGAGGCGCCTTCGGGGACGCTGTCGGCCGGGTGGAGCGGGTCGGTCTCGTGCGTTTCCTCCGGCGCCGCGGCCTCGGCCGCGGTCACCCGCGTGTCACTGACCATGTCGGCCTCCCGGGCCCCGTCCTCCGGAGCGGATCCGCCCCGGGGGTCACTCGCGCGCTCGGTGCTCACGGCGCCCCCGGCCCGCCACCGCGCTTCTTGTGGAGGCTGATGCTGACGACGTCGTTCTCGTCCACGGTGGCGTCGACCTCGCCCGCGAGCGCGGACAGGACGGTCCACGCGAACGTGTCCCGGGCGGGGGTGTGCCCGTCGGTCGTCGGCGCGGACACCGTGATCTCCAGGGCGTCGCCCACCAGGTGGAACACGCAGGACAGGACGCTCCCCGGGACGGCTTGTCCCAGCAGCATCGCGCAGGCCTCGTCGACCGCGATGCGGAGATCCTCGATCTCGTCCAGGGTGAAGTCCAGGCGGGCGGCAAGGCCGGCCGTCGCGGTACGAAGAACCGAGAGGTACGCCCCCGCGGCGGGCAACCGGACCTCGACGAAGTCCTGCTGGCCGGCGCCGGCTTCGTCCGCCGTGTGTGCGGATCGCTGGGACACCCTCACCTCCAAGGTGCTGCGTAGGTGATCACGGCTGTGACCACGACCGATGACGGGGGACCCCGTTGACGCTACCGCGCGGACCCCCGACCCGTCTCCGCCACCACTCTCCCAGGGAGCTGGATCGTGATCTCCGCTGGCATCCCGTCCCGGCCCGCAAGCCTTTCGTCGTATCGCCTACGCGTACGACAGTACGTCACCGCATGTGATTTGGCGAGTACACAGTGTACCGGTTTCCCGGGTCTCTGCATCGCGGTAGACCCGAACGGGTGAAAGTCCCCCACCTGAGAGAAACCAGCCAACGGGGCCCGATGTCAAGGATGTTGCGGGAAAGATCGCCGGATGGAGGGAATCGGGGGTGGCTGCGGAGCTTGCGGGCAACGCGCGAGCGCGCGCGTGAGCGGGTTTCAGGGGTCGGGGGCGAGCGGGCCCGAGGTGGGCTGCGGGGTTCCGTGGGGGGTGGGTCGGGGGTGCTGGTTGTGCGGGCGCCGATCTCAGGCGAAGGAACGTTCCCGCGGTAGAAAGCATGTTTCGCCTGGGATGGCAAGCGGGTTCGTGCTAATGATCGCAAGTGGATTCCCCCGTTTCGGGGACCGCGGCGTGGGAGCGCCGCGGCCGCCACCGTTCTCGACCGGGCGGTCGGTCACAAGGCCCGGTTGCGGGGGGTCGACTGTCGATGTGCAACGGGCGATCGGCCGCCAGAAAAGAGGTGATGGATGGCGCGACCAGCCGGACCCGGGCGTGAGGCGCTGCTCCGCGCGGGACTCGAAGTCGCGGACGCGCGCGGGCTGTCGCGGATGTCGGTGAACGCCGTCGTGGCGGCGGCGGGCATGGCGAAGGGGAACTTCTACACGCACTTCAAGGACCGCCGCACCTATCTGGTCGAGCTGCACCGCCGGTACCACGGGGGCCTGGAGGAACGCGTCCAGGCGGCGGTCGACGGGCTGGTGCCGGGGCGCGACCGGTTCGTGGCCGGGATCACCGCGTATCTCGACGCGAGCCTGGCCATGACGGGGACCCGGGGCCTGCTGACGCAGGCGCGGACCGATCCGGACCTGAGTGACGAGACACGTGTCCACAGCACCCGCGCGGCGGAACGGCTCCGGCCGGAGATCGCCGAACTGGGGTGGGACCCGCCGGACCCGGTGGCGCACATGGTCGTGGCGATGGTGGTCGACATCGGCCACCAGGAACTGTTCGACGGGCGTCGGGAGGATCTGCGGGAGGCGCTGTTCGGGCTGGTGGTGCGCTGAAGGGGGCCTGAGGGGGGCGTGGGGGCGGTGGCGTGTGCGGCGGGGCGCCGTCCGGGGGCGTCGCGACGGCTTCGGAAATACGGACGATTCGGCGGTGGTGCCGCACTAGACTGCGCGGATCGCGGCCGGCGGATCCCCGGTTCCCGCGCGCCGTGGCTCCCGCACACCCCACGAGACGAAGGTCGTTGGCCCATGCGCTGGTCGGATCTCTACGTGCCCACGCTCCGGGACGACCCGGCGGACGCCGACGCCGCCAGCCACCGCCTGCTGGTCCGCGGCGGCTTCGTGCGCCAGCTGATGGCCGGGCACTACTCGCTGCTGCCGCTCGCCGTCCGCGTGCGGGCGAAGGTCGTCGGCATCGTCCGCGAGGAGATGGACCGCATCGGTGCCCAGGAGTGGCTGTTGCCCGCCATGCACCCGGCGGAGGTGTGGCAGAAGACCGGCCGGTGGGAAGCCATGGGGGAGGAGATGTTCCGCCTCAAGGACCGCAAGGGCGCCGACCTCGCGCTGGGCATGACGCACGAGGAGATCGTCGCGACGGCGGCGCTGGAGCTTGCCTCGTACAAGCAACTGCCCCAGACCTGGTACCAGTTCCAGACCAAGTTCCGGGACGAGCCGCGGCCGAAGAGCGGGCTGATGCGGGTCCGCGAATTCACCATGAAGGACGCCTACAGCTTCGACCTCGACCAGGCGGGGCTCGACCGGTCGTTCGAACGGAACCACGGCGCGTACACGAGGATCTTCCGGCGCCTGGGCATTCCGGCGATCCCGGTGCAGGCGTCGAGCGGAAGCATGGGCGGCAGTACCTCGATCGAGTTCATGTCGCCGACGGAGGCGGGGGAGGACCTGGTCGCGCACTGCGCATGCGGCTACGCGGCCAACATCGAGAAGGCGACGTCGGTGGTGGCGGCGGTGGAGGACGCGGCGTCTTCGGCGCTGCCGGAACCCTTCGACACGCCGGATGCCAAGACCATCGACGAACTGGCAGCGCGCCACGGTGTACCGGCGGACCGGCAGATCAAGACGCTGGTCTACGTCCTCGACGGCCGCCTCACGCTGGTGCTGATGCGCGGCGACCACGGCCTCGTCGAACAGAAGCTGCTGGACACCATGGCGGCCCGCACGCTGCGCCCGGCGCGGCCCGACGAGATCCGCGATGCGCTCGGCGCCTCTCCGGGCAGCCTCGGCGCGGTCGGCGTCGCGCACCTGCCGGTGATCGCCGACGAAGCGCTGCGCGGGCGCCGGGCGATGACCACGGGGGCGAACAAGGACGGCGTGCACCTGCGCGGCGTGGACGTCGGCCGCGACCTGGCCGTGGGGCAGTGGGCGGATCTGCGCGAGGTGGCCGTTGGGGAGCCGTGCGTGGTGTGCGGGGCGGCTCTGGCGGTCGTCCGCACGGTCGAGGTCGGCCACATCTTCCAGCTCGGCACCAAGTACACCGAGGCCCTCGGCGTGACCGTGCTCGGCCCGGACGGCTCCCGCGTCACACCGGTCATGGGCTGCTACGGCATCGGCGTGGAGCGGGCGATGGCGGCGGTCGTGGAGGCCCACCACGACGACGCGGGGATCGTGTGGCCGGTGGCGGTGGCGCCGTTCGAGGTGGCGATCGTGCCGATCGGGGGCGCGAACGAGGCGGTCGCGGCGGTCGTCGGGTCGCTGTACGACGGGCTGCGCGCGCAGCGGGTCGACGTGGTGCTGGACGACCGGGACGAACGGCCCGGGGTGAAGTTCCGGGACATCGAACTGGTGGGCATCCCGTACCGGATCACGGTGGGGCCGCGCGGGTTGGCGGAGGGTCAGGTCGAGGTGACGGTGCGGGAGACGGGCGGGAGCACGTCGGTGGCGGTGGGGGAAGCGGTGGCGTACGTACGGGGGTTGGTCGCGGACGCGACGGTCCGGTAGGGCCGGGCGCTTCCGGGGGTTGGTGCGGCGCGCTCGCCGGGTGGGGCGAGCGCGCCGCGGTGGTGCCGGTGCCGGTGCTTCGTGGGTTGAACGGATGCCGGATGCGGTCCGGTGGTCCGGTGGGCGGGGCGTTCAGGCGTTCAGTGCGGCGAGTTCGGCGTTCGCGCGCTGGTTGACCAGGGCGAGGACACGGCCGACGGCGGCGAGGTCGTCGGCGGGGATGTCGCCCCAGATGCGGGCGGAGACGGGTGCGGTCTCCGCTGCGGCCGCGGCGATCAGCTTGCGGCCGGCGTCCGTGGGGACGACGTGCGCGCCGCTCTCGACGAGCAGGCCCTCGGCCAGCAGTTCGCCGAGCGTGGCGTGGATGGCGGCGGGGTCGGCCTTGAGCGAGCCGCAGACTTGCGCGACGAGTTCGTCCGGTGTGCGCGGGGTGGGGGCGGCGACGGCGTCGCGCAGGGTGATCTGCTGCTGGAAGGTGATGCCGTGGCGGGCCAGGACGTGCTCCAGGACTCCGCGGGCGGCGTAGTGGGCCAGGGCGAGGGCGCGGGCGTCGGCGGTGGGGGCGGTGGTGGTCATCGGTGTCTCCTGGGTGGTCTCTGCGGACGGTGGGTGTCGGGCGGGCCGGGTGTGCGTCGCGGCTCGGTCCAGTCGCGCGGCTCGGCCTAGACGGCGCGGCCGAGGGCTTCGGTGAGGGCAAGCGGTTTGACGTCGAGGCGGTCGAAGCGCCAGCCGTCCTCGGTTCGGCGCGCGCGGTAGTGGTGGCTGCCGGCCGCGATGGCCTCCGTCTTGTCGTCGAGGGTGAAGACGGCGATGTCGTGGGCCCGCACGGTGGCGGTGTCGCCGTCGATGTCGACGACGAGGTTGGACTTGTTGTGCAGGGTCCCGGTGTACGTGTCGTGGCCCTTGCGGACGAGTTCGACGAGGGCGTCGATGCCGTGGGCGTGGCCGCGCGGGGACGTCACGACCACGTCCTCGGTGAACAGCCGGCCGGTCTCGTCGTAGCGGCGTTCGTCGATCCACAGGCTGTGGCGGGCGACCAGGTCGGCGAGTTCGGCACGGTCGGCGAGGGTGCGGAGCAGGGTTTCCGAGGTGCTGGTCATGACGGGCTCCCTATTCGTTAGAACTACTAACGTTCATGTTGTGAACGAATATAGGTCGTTAGTGCTACTAACGCAAGAGTCCTAGGCTGTGCGCATGGAGACCGACGACGACCTGCGCTTCGACCACGGCGAAGCGACCCCCGAGCGGCTCAAGGGCCAGTTCTCGCGCCTGGTGGGCAAGACGGCCGCCCAGACCCGCCGCGTCGCGGGCGACGCGCTCCGCGCGGTGGGGGCACGCAAAGACGACTTCGTGGTGCTGGCGGTGCTGGCCGAGTCCGGGCCGGCGAGCCAGGCGGTCCTGGCGGGCCGTACGCAGATCTACAAGAGCGACCTCGTCGCGGTCCTCAACGAACTCGCCGAGCGCGGCTGGGTCCTCCGTGCCCCGGACCCGGAGGACAGGCGCCGCAACGTCGTCACCCTCACCGACGACGGCCGACGCCGCCTCGCCGAACTCGACGGCGTCCTCGACGGCGTCAACGAGCACATCATGTCCCCGCTCGACGCCGCGGAACGCACGCAACTGTTCGCCCTGCTGGGGCGAGTGAACGCACACCTTGCGGGGGCGGCGGAGGAGTCCTGACCGTACGGCGTTGCGGTGTACGCGGTGCCGGAGGCCGTGGCCGGGGGAGCGTCGGCGCTGCGGCGACTACTCGACAGCCGTGCGAAGGCCGAGGCCGATCAACACGGTTCCGCTTGCCCGGCTGATCCAGCGGCGGAATCGCGGTGCCTCGACGACGTGACGTGTGGCCGCGACCACCGAGGTCCAGAACAGGAGCCAGGCAAGGACCACCAGGACGTGCGCGACGGCCAGGGCCGCGATCTGGGGTGCGACGGCGCGGTCGGCGGTCAGGAACTGGGGGACCAGGGTGAGGTAGACGGACGCCGCCTTGGGGTTCAGGGCGTTGGACCAGAGTCCCTGGCCGAACCCTCCCAGCCCGGTCCACGGCACGCGCCAGTGCCGACGGTTCGCGGGTGCGGGGGTGGCCCGGGTCGACCGCCAAGTGGCGATGCCCAGCCAGACCAGGTACGCGGCTCCGAGGATCTTCACCACGGTCAAAGCCTCGGCGGATGCCATGACCAGTGCCGACAGGCCGACCGCGGCGAACGTGGCATGCACGAGCAGGCCGCACGTGGTGCCGAACGCGACGAGGACACCGTCGCGCCGCGAACCGGCGATCACCTTCTGGGTGACGAGCGTGAAGCTGGTCCCGGGGATCAGCGTCAGCGGCGTCACGGAGGCGACGAAACCGAGTATCTGGTGCCCCTGCACGCGGCGAGCGTAGGGCGGGCGCCGCCACGAGGCCACCGGATTCCCGGACCCCGCAGACCGTTTCGCGCCGATGAGCCGGAAGACCGACCGCACCCGGCCCCCACCACGCCGAAGGCTTGGTGTCGCACGGGGTCGGGTGCGGGCGACGATGCGAGCCCGGGGCCGGAAAGGCCCTGGCGTCGGATCAGGCAGCAGCCTTCTTCGTCTCCCAGAAGATCGCGTCGATCTGGGCGATCAGGTCGAGGAGGGCCTGGCCGGTGGCCGGGTCGTTCGAGCCCTTGGTGCCGCCGGCGCCGGCGGCCTTGACGGCGTCGTTGAAGAGGGTGTGGAGGTTCGGGTAGGCCTCGAAGTGCGGGGCCTTGAAGTAGTCGCTCCACAGCACCGACAGGTGGTGCTTGACCAGCTCGGAGCGCTGCTCCTTGATCTCGATGGCGCGGGCGCGGAAGGCCGGGTCCTCGTTGCCCTGGTACTTCTCCTGGATCGCTTTGACCGACTCGGCCTCGATGCGCGCCTGCGCCGGGTCGTAGACGCCGCACGGCAGGTCGCAGTGCGCCTCGGCGGTCACCGTGCTCGCGAACAGACGAGAGAACATGTGTGTCCTTTCTGTGATCGTCTTCCCACAGGGGACCCTACTCTGGGGAGCGCGGGATTTTCCGGCCGCCCCGGGCGGGGAACGCGGCGTGTTCCCCGGGTGGTTGGCGGAGCGTCAGGTCGGGAGGTGCGGTGGCGCGGGCACGTGGAGCGCACCGGGCGTGGCTGCCCTGGGGGTTCGTCGTCGTCACCGGGGGGTCGATGCTGCCCAACCTGCGGGACGGCGACCGCGCCGTGGTCCGCTATCGCGCCGCCGTCCGTCCGGGTGACGTGGTGCTGGTCCGCCGCCCCGACCGGCCCGAGGTGACGATGGTCAAGCGGGTTTGCGAGCGGCGGCCGGGCGGTTGGTGGGTGCTCGGCGACAATCCGTACCGCAGTACGGACAGCCGCGAGTTCGGGCCGGTGCCCGAGGACTTGGTGCTCGGGCGCGTGCTGCGCGTGCGCCGGACCGGGGGGAAATGGGAACGGGTCGGCGCCGAGAACCCGTTCGAGTAACCCCCGGTACATAGGCCGTTCAGGTGAAATGGCCGGAAAAGGCGGACATACCCGGTCAGTCCGCCGACCGTGCCTTCCGCCGCGCCCGGTACACCGCCACGTTCGCACGGGTGGCGCAGCGTTCCGAGCAGTAGCGCCGGGAGCGGTTCGCGGACGCGTCGACGAAGACGTTCCGGCACGGGGGAGCGTCGCAGAGCCCGAGGCGTTCCGGGCCGAGCGAGGTGAGCTGGACGGCGAGGCCCATGCCGGCCACGGCCGCGTACGACTCCGCGGTCCCGGCCTGGTCGTCGGCGAGGTGGATGTGCCACGGCCGCCCGTCGTGCCCGGTCACGCGCGGGTGCACGGGGAACTCGGCGAGCACACCGTTGAGCGTCGCCACCGCCTCCTCCGGGCGGCCCTCCGCCGCGTCGGCGAACACCGAGCGGAGCCGGGCGCGCACGGCGCGCAGCCGCGGGACGTCGGATTCGGCGACGCGTGCCGCGGGGCGTCCGACGGCGGCGAGCAACCGGGCGACGTCGGCGGTGGTCCGCAGCTCGTCGGTGCCGCGGCCGGGGGCCTCGGTGTTGACCAGCCGGACCGCGTAGTCGGCGTACGCGGAGAGTTCCACGGCGGTCCGCTCCAAGTGCTCCGGGGTGTGGCGGTGGTTACAGCAAGCCTACTGTCCGTCGCAGTACCGTTTGCCCCCACAGGGCGGTGCGCGTTCACCAACGGTCACTACCGTCTTCAGGGCAGCGTCATCGCCCCGACGCTTCGCCGTTCGGGGGTTGTGGAAAGCTGGATATCACGGGTGACCCCCGTACCCTCGTCGGATCGTGAGCGCGGACAGCAGCGCCGGCGCCGTCGATGGCAGGCAGCATCCAGCCGTGCTCCGTGCGGCCATTTCCCGGGCCGTACCCCCCGGTGGTGGCCCGCATCGCCGAGGAGCTGCACCACTCATCCAAAGTTGACAAAGGGGTCACTGTGGCAGCGGAGATCATCCCCACCGAGAACACGTCCCAGGACGACCTGGACCCGGCGTTCGCCCTGCACCGGGGCGGCAAGCTCGAAGTCCGGTCGACGGTGCCGGTGCGCAACAAGGACGACCTGTCCCTCGCCTACACGCCGGGCGTGGCCCGCGTCTGCACGGCCATCGCGGAGAACCCCGAGCTGGTCAACGACTACACCTGGGTCGCCAACACCGTCGCCGTCGTCACCGACGGCACCGCGGTCCTCGGCCTGGGCGACATCGGCCCGAAGGCGTCCCTCCCGGTCATGGAGGGCAAGGCGCTGCTGTTCAAGCAGTTCGGCGGCGTGGACGCGGTGCCGATCGCGCTCGACTGCACGGACGTCGACGAGATCGTCGAGACCGTGGTGCGCCTCGCCCCGTCGTTCGGCGGCATCAACTTGGAGGACATCTCCGCGCCGCGCTGCTTCGAGGTCGAGCGTCGGCTGCAGGAGCGCCTGGACATTCCGGTCTTCCACGACGACCAGCACGGCACCGCGATCGTCGCGCTCGCCGCGCTGCGCAACGCCGCCACGGTGACCGGCCGCGAGCTGAAGGACCTGCGCGCCGTCATCTCCGGCGCGGGCGCGGCCGGCGTCGCGATCGCGAAGATCCTGCTGGAGGCCGGCATCGGCGACCTGTGCGTGGTCGACTCGCGCGGCATCGTGCACGAGGGCCGCGAGGACCTGACGTCGATCAAGCGCCTGATCGCCGAGCTGACCAACAAGGCCAAGCTGCAGGGCGGCATCGAGGTCGCGTTGGAGGGCGCCGACGTGTTCCTCGGCGTCTCGGCCGGCAAGGTCCCCGAGGACGTCGTCGCGACGATGGCGCCGAACGCGATCATCTTCGCGATGGCCAACCCGGACCCGGAGATCATGCCGGAGGTCGCGCAGAAGTACGCCGCGGTCGTGGCGACCGGGCGCAGCGACTACCCGAACCAGATCAACAACGTGCTGGCGTTCCCGGGCGTGTTCGCCGGTGCGCTGTCGGTGCGCGCGACCCGCGTCACCGAAGGCATGAAGGTCGCCGCGGCCGACGCGCTCGCGGCGGTCGTCGCCGACGAGCTGTCCGCGGACAAGGTCATCCCGAGCCCGTTCGACGAGCGCGTCGCCCCCGCGGTGACGCTCGCCGTCGCCGAGGCGGCGCGCCGCGACGGCGTGGCCCGGATCTGACCCCGGCGGCCGGACGAGCGTTCGTCCGGCGACCGCGCCGCGGCGCGCGGAGTGGACACGTGCCACTTCGCGCCGCCCCGGCCCCAGGCAGGACACCCCTCGGCGGGCGGCCGCACCACGCGGCCGCCCGCCGACGGTCGTCCGGCCCCGCGCGCGGCACCGGGACGAGACCCCCGCCGCGCCGCCCTCCCGTACCCCCGTCGCATAAGGTCGCTGCCATGTTTGCCGTGAGCGCCGTACGCATCAGCCCCGAAGACCCGCTGTCCGGCCTGGAGCTGGGCGAGCGCCCCGAGCCCGGCACCGAGCGGCCGCTGCCGCCCGGCTGGACGACCGTCACGGTCAAGGCCGCGAGCCTCAACCACCACGACCTGTGGACGCTCAAGGGCGTCGGCATCACCGACAAGCAGCTGCCGATGATCCTCGGCTGCGACGGCGCGGGCATCGACGAGGACGGCAACGAGGTCGTCATCCACTCGGTCGTCGGCGGCCTCGGCACCGACGAACCGCGGTCGATCCTCACCGAGAAGTACAACGGCACCTTCGCCGCCAAGGTCGCCGTGCCGCGCTGGAACCTGCTGCCCAAGCCGAAGGAGCTGTCCTTCGAAGAGGCCAGTTGCCTGCCGACGGCATGGCTGACCGCCTACCGGATGCTGTTCACCAACTCCGGTGTGCGGCCCGGCGGCACGGTCCTCGTGCAGGGCGCGGGCGGCGGCGTCGCGACCGCGCTGGTGGTGCTCGGCAAGGCGGCCGGATACCGCGTGTGGGTGACCAGCCGCGACGAGGCCAAGGGCGCGCGAGCGGTCGCCCTGGGCGCCGACCGGGCGTTCGCGTCCGGCGAGCGGCTGCCGGAACGCGTCGACACGGTCATGGAGACCGTCGGCGCGGCCACCTGGAGCCACTCCGTGCGCAGCCTCAAGCCCGGCGGCAGCGTCGTCATCTCCGGCGCGACCAGCGGCCCGAACCCGTCGTCCGCGGAACTCACCCGGATCTTCTTCCAGGAAATGCGCATCGTCGGCTCGACGATGGGCGACAAGGACGAACTCGCCGGGCTGCTGAACCTGTGCGTCAACAGCGGGATCCGGCCCGTCATCGATACCGTTCTCCCGCTCGACAAAGCGCGCGAAGGCTTCGCGCGGCTCGCGCAGGGTGACCAGTTCGGGAAGATCGTGTTTACCGTCTGACGGCACTCTGCCGGACGGAAGGACCTCGATGGATCTCGGCCGACGACGCTTCCTCGCCCTCGGCGCGGGAGCCGGGCTCGCGGCGGCCGCGGGCGGACTGCTCACCGGCTGCTCGGACGCGCCCGCGCTGCGCACCGGAGGCACGCTGACGGTGGGCCTGCCCGGCTACCCGGCGCTGCTGAACCCGACGCAGGGCGTCTCCGAGGAAACCCGCTGGATCGCCGACCCGGTCGTGGAGACGCTCTACCGGTACCGCGACGACACGACCCTCGAACCGGTCCTCGCCGCCGCGGACCCGGCGGTGTCCGGCGACGGCCTCGCCTGGACGCTCGCGCTGCGCGACGGGGTGCGGTTCGCCGACGGGACGCCGTTCGACGCGGAACACGTCGCGGCCTGCCTCCGGCACGTGAACGACCCGGCGACGGCGGGGGAGTGGGCGCCCTACCTGGCCGGGCGGCTCGGCACCGTCACGGTCGTCGACGCGGGCACGGTACGGCTCGACCTGCCGCGCCCGTTCGGCGTCCTGCGCCCGCTCCTCGCCCGCCTGCCGATCCCGCACCAGGCGTCGCTCGCCGACCCGCAGGCGCTGGTCGGGACGGGGCCGTTCCGCGCCGAGCGGATCGTGCCGGGGCAGTCGGTGCTGCTGCGCCGGAACGACGCTTACCGGGGCGACCGGGCGCCGTACGACGCGATCGAGTTCCGCGTCGCCGCGGCCGACGCGGCAGCGGCGCAGCTCAAGAGCGGCGCGATCCTCGTCGACCCGCGGCCGACGCCCGCGCAGACGAAGGTGCTGCGCAAGACGTCGTCGCTGCAAGCCCACACGGTGTCCGCGCCGGTGGACCTGGCCACCGCACTGAACCTGCGGCGCGCCCCGTTCGACAACGTGGCGATCCGGCGGGCCCTCGCGGCCGGCATGGACCGCAAGACCGTGCGGGACAGCGTCTACCTGGGCTTCGCCGTCCTCGGGCAGGGGCCGATCGGTCCCGCGACCGAGGGCTGGGGCGAGTCCCCGTCGCCGACCGCGACACCCACCGCGTCGCCGAGCGCGCCCGCCGGACCGCGGCCCTACGGCGAGCGGGTGGACGCCGACCGGGTCCGCGCGCTGCTCGCCGAAGCGGGCACCACCGGGCCGGTGCGGTTCACCGTGCTGGCGACCGAGGAGGTGCGCGCGGTCGCGACCGCGCTCGCCGCCGGCTGGGTGAAGGCCGGGTTCGAACCCGCCGTGGACGTCGTCGACGACGCGACGTGGCGACACCGCCGCGCCGCCGGCGACTTCGACTTCGCGCTGTCCGTCCGGCGGCCCGCGTATGCGGTGGGCATCACCGCCTACGACGTCCTCGCGCCCGCGGCGTCCGACCACCCGGACAACACCGGCTACCGCAACCCCGGCCTCGACAAGCTGCTCGCCGACGCGTGGGCCGCCGGCGACGCGAGCCGCCGCGAGAAGCTGTGCGCGCTGGCCGACGAGATCCTGGTGCGCGACGCGGTGATGATGCCGCCGGTGTACCCGAAACTCCTGGTGGGGCAGAGCCGGTCGGTGGAATCGATCGACGAGACGCGGATGGGCTTCGGCGAGCTGGAGCTGGCGACGCTGCACCGGCGGGGCTGACGGGCACCGCGCTTCACCCGTCCGGGTGTTCCGCGGCCCTCCACCGCGCTCCCGGGCCGCCCGGACCGCAACCGGCGCCTACTGTCGTGCCATGGCCCCGTTGCCTCAGTTGCCGCAGTTGCCCCCGCTGTCGCCGCCGAGCCGTCGTGCCGTGCTCGGGGCCGCGGCGGGGGCCGGTCTGCTGCTCGTCGGCGGCGGGGCGCGTCCGCACGCCGCGTCGGCGCGCGCGGCGGTGCTGCCCGACCGGGCGCCCAAGCTGCTGCTGCCCGCCCGGCCGGGGCTCGTGGCCGCGGAGAACGCCCGTACCGGAAGCGCCGGTTGGCGCCTCGGCCCGCGCACGACGTCGGACACCGACCCCCGCATCAAGGTGTACGCCGCCGACAGCGCGGTGCCGGTCGGCGGCCGTCTGCGCCTCAAGGTGTCCACCTCCCAGGCCCGGCCGTTCGCCGCGGAGATCTACCGGCTCGGCGACTACGGCGGCACCGGCGGACGGCTGGTGTACCGCGCCGACGGCATCCCCGGCACCCGCCAGGCACCGGCGCACCTCGACCGGTCTTCCGGAACGGTGACCTGCGCGTGGTCCGACACCTGGCAGACCGACGTGCCGGAGGACTGGCTGCCCGGCCTCTACACGGCCGTCCTCGCCGACGCCGACGATGTACGCACCGCGGTGCCGTTCGTGGTCACCGACCTGCCGCGGGCCGCGGACTACCTGGTCGTGCTGCCGACGACGACCTACCAGGCGTACAACGAGTACCCGGTGGACGGCGCCACGGGCCGCAGCCTGTACTACGGCCAGGACCCGGCGACGCGCACGTCCGCGGCCAAGCTGAAGGCCCGCGTGGTGTCCTTCGACCGCCCGTACGCGGGCGCCGGACTCCCGCAACTGTTCGAACTCGACCACGCGTTCGTCCGCTGGGCCGAGGCCCGCGGCTACGACCTGGCGTACGCCACCAGCGCCGACCTGCACGCCGGCCGCGTCGACCTGCGGCGCTACAAGGCGGTCGTCTTCCCCGGCCACGACGAGTACTGGTCACAGGAGATGCGGGCCCGCGTCGAAGCCGCCTCGGAGGCCGGGGTCGGGCTCGCCTTCCTCACCGCCAACAACGTGTACTGGCACGTGCGCATGCTGCCCGGCGCCGACGGCACGCCCGACCGGCTCATGCGCTGCAACAAGGACGCCTCGTCGTCGCACGACCGCGCCGATCCCGGGCCGACCGTCAAGTGGCGCGACCTGCACCGGCCCGAACAGGAGCTGCTGGGCGTGCAGTACGTGAGCGTCGTCAAGGGCGAATACCCGATGGGTGTGCGGGAGTCCGGGCACTGGTTCTGGTCCGGCACCGGGGTGCGGGACGGCGACGCGCTCCCTGGGATGGTGTGGGGCGAAGCCGACCGCCGGTTCGACGAGACGGCCCGGCCGCGCGGCGAGGAAGTGTTCCTCGCCGGGTCGCCGTACCGCGACGCACGCGGCGGCGCGCAACGCCAGCAGACCGGCCTGTACCGCGCGGCGTCCGGCGGACTGGTGTTCACCGCGGGCACGTTCCGCTGGCCGCAGGCCCTCGGCGACCCGCGCTACGCGGACCCGCGCGTCGGGCGGGCGACGGAGAACCTGTTCGCGGCCCTCGTCGCCCGCTGAGCCGCCCGGACGCCCCGGGCACCCCCGCCGCCGCGGACGCACGAGCGCCTGCCGGGTCAGCGCGGTCGCAACAGCACCGCCCCGAACGGCGCATGCGGCATGTTCCGCCGTGCTTCGTCCGCCCGCATATGCGCCAACAACCCGTGTGCACCGGCCTGTTCCATGATCCGCACCGCGGTCGGCGGATCCGGCGGCGGACCCGCGCCGCCGTCCAGGAGCGCGATGGTGTGCACGCCGGGCAGCGGTGCGCTGCCGCACACCGCGTCCGCCGCGGCCGCCGCCGGGCGGGCCCCCGCGGCATGCCTCTCCCCGGCCGGATCCGCGGCGGCGTGCGCCGCGGCACCGCGGCGCACCAGGACCGCGCCGGTGCCCAGCACGAGATGGTCGAGGCGGCCGTCGGCGACCCGCACCGCGGTCACCGATGCGGTGGGGGCGCCGTGCCGGGCCAAGTCGCAACGGCCGCCGTGCAGAGCGGCGGTCTCCGCGACCGCGTCGGCGAGGCAGTCGCGGAGCGGCCGTTCGGGACGGTCGACGATCCGGGTCAGCAGGTGCGCGGCGAGGCGGCGCAGGAACCAGCCGCTGCCGTGCCCGCAGCCCGTACCGTCGGCCCGGTACGCCGCGCCGGCCGCGGCCAGCACCGCGGCCTCCGGCCCGGCGAGCGCGAACACCCGCTCCGCGGCGCGCGGTTCGCCGACGAGTGCGGCAGGGGCGGACGATCCGGGGTCGGTGAGGACTTCGACAAGCACACCGCCCAGTGTCCGGCAGCAACGCCCCTCGGGTGGGGCACAATCCCGCGATTTGATCCGATCGGGGCACGCGGCGTACCGCAGGGTCAGGAATCCGGCTCGGCGGGGGCTCTCGTCGGCCCCAGCAGCCGCGCGAGCATGTCGACGAGCAGCCGGTGCGCGCGTTCCGCGGTGACCGCCGGGTCCGGCAGCGCGGCCGCCAGGCCGATGCCGCCGGACATCGCAAGGGCCTGCAGCGCGACCTGGTCGGGGTCGGCGTCGGCCCGGAACCGGCCCGCGGCGACGCCTTCGGCGACCGTCTCGGCGATGATCTTGCGCCAGTCCGCGGCGTCCGCGAGGACTTCGGCGCGCCACACCGGGTCGCGCTGCGCCCAGCGCCACGCTTCCACGCGCAGGTGCCACGAGTAGGGCGCGGCCGCCTCGCAGAAGCCGAGCGCGAACGCGCAGGCCGTGGACAACCGCTCCCACGGGTCGGCGAGCGGGGCGAGGGCGGCGCGGACCGCGGCCACGTCCCGCAGCGCGGCGTGCCGGAACGCGGCGATGAGCATGTCGTCGAGCGTGCCGAAGTAGTACTGGAGGGTGCTGACCGGCACCCCGGAGGCTTCCGCGACATCGGCGAACCGGGTGGCGTCGGCGCCGCGTTCGCCGACCACCAGGCACACGTGGGCGAGTACGTCCGCGCGCTTCCGGCCGGAACGGCGGCCCACCCGGCGCGCGGTGGCCGGGATGCGGGCGGAAGCGGAGGTGTCGGACACGTCATGTTGTCTATCACGCGTGCCCGACACGTCGGGAACGCCGCCGGAGCGACGTTCCTCACGGGCTGCACAACGGATCCCGAGGCGAACCGCCGGGCCTGCCTCTAGACGAGTCTTTCCGAATGCCTGCGGGCATGGAGCGAGGGTGTCCAGGATCCGTTTGTGACGACAGACCTCGACACCCTCGCGATCGCACTGTACGTGAAACTCGACGACGACTGGGCGGACTTG